>CAZGWG010000352.1:0-4168 GCA_964529165.1 uncultured Sphingobacterium sp. | reverse complement strand
AAATACTGCAGCAGTTTCTGAACCACTTGCGAGAAGATTCTTTCCAACAAAAGTTCCAAGAGTAACAAACCATGATCCCCAGGTAAAAAATTCCAGGAACATCATGAAAGATAATTTAATACGATTTAACAGGTTCATAAAATACTTGATTGAACTAAAGTGAGGAGCTAAATAAAAAAGAATACCTGCAGATCAGATGACATATATAGAATAGAAGATAAAAAAGTAAAATTCAGATCTAATTGTATAAAATACACCATGTTAAGCTAACTAGTGACTGTATTCCCTAATCATATATATTGTAAGGGCATATATTTGATTAGTTTGTTTAAAATAAATGTATATTTTTATTTTTAATAATCATACTCAATTAATTACCATCCTAATCTTTTAACAGGATAATAACATCCTCAGAACATAAATATAATCATGAAAAGAATTACCAGGTTGTTACCATTCTCTTTGCTAATCCTTGCCCTATTTGCGTTCACAAAATGGGAACAGGCCGTTAAGCCCCGAATTCTTGTTTTTAGTAAAACCGCAGCTTACAGACATGAATCAATTGCTGCAGGTAAGGAAGCGCTGATTAAACTGGGTAAGGAAAATGGATTTCTGGTTGATACCACAGAGAACGAGAATTATTTCAATGATGATTCACTAAAAAACTATGCTGCAGTGATTTTTCTGAGTACAACCGGAAATATATTGAACAGCCCGCAGCAAATCAGTTTTGAAAGGTTTATTCAGGCTGGGGGTGGCTATGCAGGAATCCATGCGGCAGCTGATACAGAATATGACTGGGATTGGTATGGAAAATTAGCAGGCGGATATTTTATCAGCCATCCTAAGATCCAGGATGCTACGATGATAGTAAATGACCGTACACATCTTTCAACGAAACATCTGGATGAAAAATGGATTCATAAAGATGAATGGTACAACTACAAAAATTTAAATCGGGACGTGAAGGTCTTAATTTCCCTGGATGAAAAGAGTTATACAGGTGGAGAGAATGGAGATTATCACCCTATTGCCTGGTATCATGAATTTGATGGGGGGAGAGCATTTTATACCGGGATGGGTCATACCAATGAATCTTACTCAGATCAGCTATTCCTCAAACATCTTCTGGGGGGTATAAAATATGCGATTGGCAATAATGTTCCATTAAATTATTCGAAAGCAAAAACTCCTGCGGTTCCTGAAGAAAACAGGTTTGTAAAAACAGTTCTGACTACTGGAACCTTATTTGAACCAACTGAAATGGCAATCCTTCCTAATCTGGACATCCTGCTGGTACAAAGAAGAGGAGAAATTATGCTGTATAAAGATAAAAGCAAAAGCATCAGTCAGGTTGGATTTTTGAATGCTTATCATAAAACCTCAGTTCAAGGTGTGAATGCTGAAGAAGGTGTTCTGGGAATTGCAACTGACCCTGCTTTTAAAGACAATAACTATGTTTACATTTTCTATAGTCCGATAGATACATCGGTAAATCGTCTCTCACGTTTCAAATTTGTGAATGATAAGTTGGATAACTCCTCAGAAAAAGTAATCCTGGAGTTTTATTCACAAAGAGAAATATGCTGCCATACAGGTGGATCAATTGCCTTTGGTCCTGATGGGCTCTTATATGTTTCTGCTGGCGATAATGCTACTCCTTTTGATGTACCCAAACAGGCTTTTGTAAACAAAGGCTATGGGCCATTAGATAACCGTCCGGGTCTTGAACAATATGATGCAAGAAGATCTTCAGGCAATACGAATGATCTAAGAGGGAAAATTATGAGGATAAAAGTAAATGAAGATGGAAGCTATAGTATCCCGGAAGGGAATCTGTTTCCACCGGATACCCCTGGTACAAGACCCGAAATCTATGTAATGGGGAACAGGAATCCTTACCGAATCTCCATCGACAAGAAAACAGGCTTTCTGTATTGGGGCGAAGTAGGGCCTGATGCAAATGCTGATAGTCCAGAAAGAGGTTCGCGAGGTTATGATGAGGTAAATCAGGCAAGAAAAGCCGGATTTTTTGGATGGCCCTTTTTTGTAGGAAATAACTACCCGTACAGAGCATATGATTATACTAATGGAACAATAGGTGAAGCTTTTGATCCGGCCAGGCCGCATAATAACTCCCCTAATAATACAGGATTGGAATACCTCCCCCCTGTTTCACCGGCATTTATATGGTATCCATATGCAGCTTCAAAGGAATTCCCACAGGTTGGAACCGGAGGCAGAAATGCAATGGCAGGCCCGGTTTATCATAGTGAATTGTATCCTAAGGAAACCCGTTATCCTGATTATTATGACAATAAGCTATTTATTTATGACTGGATAAGGGGCTGGATCAAAGCGGTAAGCATGAAGCCTAACGGTGATTATGATAACATGGAAGCCTTTATGCCGATGACATCTTTCTCCTCTCCAATTGATATGGAATTAGGGCCTGATGGCCGTATTTATATACTGGAATACGGTAAAGGCTGGTTTTCAAAAAATCCGGATGCCGGTATTTCCAGAATTGATTTCGTTGCCGGTAACCGTCCTCCAAAAATCAATGAATTAATTGTAAGTAAAACAAGCGGAGTACTTCCGTTTAAATTACAGGCAAAAGTTGAAGCCAGTGATCCGGACAAGGATAAATTGAATTATGTATGGGAGCTAGGTAATGGAATTAAGAAATCTACCGTACAGCCAAGTATTGAACATACCTATACAAAAGCCGGAGAATATGCAATCAGTGTTCTGGCTATTGACAAGAATTTTGCGAGTACCAATAGCAGTCCTGTAACAATATCTGCTGGAAATGCACAACCAAAAGTCAGTATTCAGCTAAAAGGAAATCAAAGCTTTTATTTTACCGGGAAACCGGTTGAGTACGATGTCTCTGTCATTGATGAGGGTGCTACAGTCAATAAAAACACCATTTATGTTGCCAATAATTATTCTAAGGGTACAGATCTTGCCGGAGCTTCAATGGGGCATCAGGTATTTACAGAAGCCCAGGCCGGACAGGCTTTAATGTTAAAATCAGATTGTCAGTCCTGCCACCAGGTAAGTACCAAATCCATAGGCCCTTCATACACCCAGATATCTGCAAAATACCAGAATGATCCTAATGCGGTTACCTATTTGTCGGCTAAGATTATTAAAGGCGGTGGTGGAACCTGGGGAGAGGTCGCCATGCCGGCTCACTCTTCCATGAGCGATGAGGATGCTAAAAAGATAGCTCAATGGGTTTTATCTCTTGAGGATAAAGCAGTAAACAAGGTAACTTTGCCGGTACAAGGCAGCATAGTTCCTGTTCAGGATACTGAAAATAATCTCTTCAGTATCTATGCTTCTTATACTGATCAGGGACAGGCCGGGCTGAAACCACTTACAGGTTCAAGTACTGTTTATCTTAGGAGTAATACCTTTAGCGCAAGAGAGATCACAGAAAGAACCAGGATCGGTTTAAAAGACTCAAGCAGCACAGGCTTCCTGGTCTATCCTCAAAGTAATGGATTATTTACATTGAATAATATCGATCTGTTAGGTATTAAGTCAATAGAATTTACGAATCTCTCAAAAGGTGGAGGTGGAGATTACAGCATAGAGATTCGTTTGAATTCTGAGACCGGAACCCTTATCGGGAAAAACAGCTTTAAAGATGGAGAAATTGTAGATCAGCAAACCAGTGCCCTTGTCCAGATTAATCCTCCTGTCGATAAAAAACTAAACAAACTGGTTGTGCTAATCGTATCTGATCCTAAGAATTTAAAACCAAGGCCTTTACTTAAAACAATTGCGTTCAGGCAGGAATGATATTATAATTTAAACCGGATATGATATTTCGCAGAAAACTCATTCTGATTAGTTTTTGTCTGCCTGTTTTTTTTGCATGCAACTCAGCTAATGATAAAGGTTCGGAAAAGATCTCTGACAGCTCAATCTATGTTGAACCCTTATCAAAAGCTGCATTTCAAAAAACTATTGATGGCAAGAAAACTGATCTGTTCATATTAAAAAACAAGAACAATGCAGAGGCTGCTTTTACAAATTATGGTGCCAGAATCCTGAGTCTGAAAATGCCTGACAAATCAGGCAAATTAAGGGATGTGGTTGTAGGTTTTTCGAGTGTTGAAGCCTATCAGAAATCAACAGAACCTTATTTTGGAGC
>CAZGWG010000351.1:0-4189 GCA_964529165.1 uncultured Sphingobacterium sp. | reverse complement strand
CAATACTATAGCTTATACAGTATCATGAGAGAATGATATATGAGTAACATTAGAGAGCAATACTATTGCTTATACACTATCATGTATGAAGATATTTCTACATCTACCTGTATTACAGCAACTCCACTATTAACAGTGGTACACTGTTGCCTACTGTCGAACATCACTTCCACTTCTTTTCCTATTTGTGCCACTTTCATCTTTCCATCTGGAGTTAAGACAGCAACCTGATTGGTTAAGTGCTCTTGTTCGTGAGAGATATTTTCGGACTGATATGTATACTCTGTTGAAGATATAAGGGCGCTATCATTTGCATATACGGCTTCTGAACGAGGTTTTCCATGCATGTCGTTCAGTTCAATTTTAAATCCTTGCGTTCCTTTGAAACGAGCCAAAGAACCCATTTGAAATAGTTTCAATATGGATGGAGTCTTGTTATAATTGAACGCGTCCTCCCCAGAAGGCGTCTGGTCAGTGATGATTGGGAAATCGTATCCAGTATAAAATTTATGAACCGTATAACCTGTTCGCTTTTCCGGATCATTCGTTTGGGAAGATGCATAGCTTGTCACGCTGACTTGACGATAGCCTACGTTAGGACCGGGGAATACAGCTTCTCCGATAGGATATTCTATAAAAAAAGAATTGTGCGGAGCCATTGGCGTTTTTTGCCGATATTTCAATGGCTGATGGAATGGATTTTCGTTGTTCCCAATCATCGGCTCATACTCTGCATCTCCACTACTTATAATTTCTTTGGTCGCCTCATCAATCATAGTATAATCATACACCTGTCCATATTCAGCAGGGCGTTCATCTACTACCATTTGTGCCCAATTATCCGAGAGCGTAACTTTTTTTACGCGGGCTCCTCCTCCCAGTTTAGCATAATTAGGATTATTAAGACGAATCCATGATCTCTTTGGAACGGTTTCTTGACACCATCCTTTGGAAACACAGGATTTATTAAAACCAATCAACATGTTTTTGATGTCTCCTAAAGGACCAACGAGGGCCTTAATGACATCCATGAAACTGGTACTGCCATCATCTAATGAAGAAGAGCCCGGGTATGCAAGGGAAGGTAAATTCATCCGTAGAAACTGCCACGCAGCTTTTGCTATCGGATTTGCAACGTGATCTCCACTATTATTTATTGGTTCTCCCGCTAATTTTATCCATATAATATTTGATTGCCCAGTGCACAAACCATAACTTTCAACATTACAATATCCGTTTACATACTCCGCATCCGCAAATCCATGCTCCGGCATTTTGACTGCTATATTGAAGAATAAATTGTTTACGCCTTCCATATAATGTTGGCGTATATAATCCGTACTTCCCGAAGAAGGTATCGATTCATTTACTTTGACGTAGACATATCTATTGTGTATGGTATTGTCTTTATAATTTGAAGAAGTGTACAACCGATTGTCTACGCTTCCGGGGTTCACGGTAGGGGTTTTACCAAATCCTAAAATGGTAAACATTTGCATGGCCCTTTTATCTTGCACATAAGCATATCGGTCTGCTTCTAAGTCTACATTGATAGTCCCGCCTGTCGGCAGTCCGATACTTTTAAGAGACCATGCCGCAGCATTCCTGTCAGCACTGGCGACATTCTGAACCGTATAAGGGAATTCTGTTTCGGGAATTGCTAATCCTGCTTCCTGATTATTTTGATAGTTTCCCCAACGGTCGTAGTGTTTTATATGGTAGCTTGGATTAAATGCGTTATAGGCAAACGTGTATGGATTTAATTTCCCTTTAGTGTTATTTTGATAGGTAAAATACACTTTTTTGAGCGTTAATTTTCCACCTCCGTTTACCGAATTGCCTATACCGGGACAGAGTTCATAGGAATACTCAAAATGTACACTTTTTATAGGAACTGCATTATTGCCATTTTTCTGTAAGTCTGTTTTAGAATACAAATCAATGCGTTCTAATTTGGCCAATTTGGCACTCATATTTTTACCGCCATTTTCATCATTAACCCCTAAGCCGTCATCCCGATAACCTAATCGGAATACCGCAACCTTTGTTTTAGATTCTATGGAGTTTACATACCAAATCTCTTTTTTACCAGCCAAATAAGAGGCTTTGTCATCCCTCGTTTGCGTCTTATATCCTTGTTGGTAGTTAGCCTTATTTGTATTATGGGGAACTCTCCAATTATAAAGCGAATGACCATCATTGTCTCCATCACCGTATACTCTGGTATAATTGATTCGTACCGCCTCGCCTAAGTCATCCGCAGAGACCCCATCATTGGTAAGGTCAACATAATCAGGCGATAAAACGGCAGTAAGTAAATAGGAGTGCGCATAACCGGGTATATTGTCTGCCGAAAAAAAGTTTTCAGCCCCCTGAGTATTATCTACCGTATTGTCGCTCCCGGGACTATATGTTGCCAATCCCGTATTAATATCGCCACTATTTCCTGCTACGCTAAATGTGGCTTCTCGTTGTTTACGATTGTATGCGGGGATGCCATATACATAACGTTTACCGTCTGGGCTTAGTACACTAATTTCAGATATATGATCTTTTCTATTTCCACTATGAATAAGGCGATTTATTTTATTAATGGAGCTATCTACTGCGCCACAATGAGAAACAGGGAATTGATTAAGCGGATAATCTAAAATGTCTCTATCCTGTGCCGCTACAGACTCTTCTGCCGTCAAAAAGGAGATTGCTTGATTCCGTTTTTCCCTAGTTGCTTTTTTATTGGTTACAGGGACAATTTCTTTCGTTTTAATGTTGTTCTTAAAAACTTCAAACCGTTTGTCTACTTCTTTGGATAATCCACTTCCCGATATTTTTGCGCGGATAGGATCTGTATCCCCATATGAATCATAAAAGGCTTGGTCATTGATGGTTTTTTCGCCTACATTGATGAAATAAGCTGGCTCATAAGGCGTGTTATCCGTTCCTGAAAATCGCAAGAAATTCGCCAATTTATTTCCTTTTGTCCAAGGAGTACTAGCCCCTTCCACCACCGTAACATTAAAATCTACACCAATTGCCGCGTACAATCCTATTCCAATATCTACATTTAAGGCTCCGGATCCGGAAAGGTCGTTAACTACTGGGTCATAAACAGCTGCAACATCTCCTCGTTTGGCACGATATTGTCCACCTATCCCTTGCCCCGTTACACTCAATAAGTCATATTGATAATTAGGGACAGACAGCACAGGAGACCCCTCATCTCCGCTTTTAGAATTAGGAATTCTGAAGGGCAAGTCTTTTTCTCGGTTGAAATCTAATAAGGCTGAGGGATCCGTATTGGCACGATCCATGTACAAATAGCCATAACCCTTTAATGTTTTCTTGCGCGTTTGCAATTTTTGCTGAGTGTACGAGCCTCCTATCGATCCGCTCAGTTTAATAATTACATTAGGAATTTCACCTCCCAATTTTAATTTCCCTGTAAATGCAAAATTTTCCATCGGAAAACACGAATAGGGCATCATAGATTGGCTGGAAAAAGAAATTGAAGAACTAACACTTCCCAAAGAGGCTGAATTTTTCTTGGTAGATATTGCTTCCCCTTGACTGTTTCTATTCATTTCACTTTTAGAGGAAACCGAAAATCCATAAGTAATTCCCTTAAACCCCTCTCTACTAGAGTAATTAAACCCCACACTGGCTCCATAGTTTATATTATCGCTCTCTGTGCTCATTCCCAAAGAGGGAGAAACGCCTATACCTTCCTGTGAATCAATAGACAATCCCAAGCCAATATTGGCAGACATTCCTGCCGTATTTTTTCCTTGAGCGCCATCTGAACTTACGGAGAAGGAAAAAGAAGTAGAGGCTCTAAATCCGACCCCTCTGTAATTGTTATAATAAACACCCGTATTTGTTCCAAAACCAAATCCCGCAACTTCCATGTTAAACCCTAAATCAACCCCCGCTGTCCAGTTTTTCTTTATGTTATATTCTTTTACAATGTCTTCTTCATTGAAGTCATCAGGAAGTCCTCGCATACTGCGATTAATCACTCCGGGATTAACGTTCCAACCAAGTCCAACCCAACTGGCCTCCTGATCCATTGTAACTCCTGAATGATAGCTGAGGTTTATTGGGTAACCCTCCACATCCAATAGCGGAAGATTGTATACAAAATCTCCGGTAAAAGGATCAACCATTTGGTTGGTATTAGCCGGTTCAAATG
>CAZGWG010000350.1:0-4192 GCA_964529165.1 uncultured Sphingobacterium sp. | reverse complement strand
GGGTGGGACCTTGCTGATTCATTGCCAGACGGTTGGGATAAGGCTACCTTAAACAAATTAATTAACGAAGCTGCTTAAGCAATACAAGAAAGGAACCTAAAGATGTTTAAAACATTTGCACGGGGCGGCCAAGTTACCATGCACAACGTGAACATGATCCGTCAGGTTCTATCCGTAACGCTGCTATTGACTGTAATGGTGGGAGTAGGGGGCTTCTTAGTGAAGAGCTGGTATGACTATACCCCTTTTGAACGGTCAGCAGCTTTTGCTTACTATTGGGCTGATTTTAAGACGGATTTTCCTTTGGTCAGGAAGGACCAAAAGAAAAAAATGACCCAGTATTATACCTATGAGGATGGGAGAAAGCAGTTAGTTTACAGCTTGGATATCGTTAATGATAAATGGCACCAAGAATTGGCCGAAGGTATCAAGGACCAATTGACGATGAACGCGCTATTTTTTCTGTGGGTTATGCTTGCGTTCTTTGTTATCGCGTGTAGTGGCTGGGTTTGGCGGGGAGCAAGAATTAAAGAAAGGAAAATACTGTCTGGGACAGAAGAAGTCCCTGCAAGCAAGCTCGCAAAACTTGTTCGCCGTTCAGGGCAAGCTTCTGACTTAACATTGGGTGGCGTCCCCCTCATTAAAAAGAGCGAGGTTCAGCATATGTTGGTTGTTGGCACCACAGGATCGGGAAAAACAAATTGCTTACATGAACTCCTCCAGCAAATCCGGGGGCGTAAACAAAGGGCGGTTATTGTGGATATGACCGGCGTATTCATTGAAAAATATTACCGGCCTTGCATAGATAAAATATTAAATCCAAGGGACCTGCGCTCAGAATCATGGAGCGTTTGGGGGGAGTGCCAAGATTCAGCCCATTTCAAAACGATCGCTGCTCTGTTGGTTCCTGCTACCGGATATGGAGAAGAAACCTATTGGATCCAAAATGCCCGTGTCCTTTTTGATGCAACAGCAAAAAAACTGAAGGAAGAAAACCGGCTGACGAATGAGAATTTCTTTGCTTTTGCAACTGACAAGCCAGTGAAAGATATTCAAAAATTCTATAAAGAAACAAAAGCGGCGGCGATTGTAAATGTAGACGGTAAAGAAACCGTCATGGGTGTCCGGTCCCACTTACGGGGGAGCATTGATAGCCTTGAATTATTCGAGGATACGGAAAATCCCTTTTCCATTAGAAGTTGGGTGAAGGAGGACGAAGGGGAAGGGTGGTTGTTTTTGTCATCTCCTCCTGAGCACCGGGAAGAGATGTCGAGTTTGCTGAGCCTATGGACGAGCATTGCAACAGAGGCGGTTAATAGCCTTTCACGTGACCTAAAAAGGCGGATTTGGGTTGTTATAGACGAATTACCGTAAGCGTGCGAGGATACACCTCTTAAAATACATAAGCAGGTGTGCAAAGATCTCCATTAATTGAGATGGAGGACACATCATATGGCGAAGAAGACAGAATTAGAATTACAAGCTCACTGGAGAAGCGTGCTGGAGGATTTCGCAGCAAGTGGTTTTAGAGTGGGTCAATATTGCCAAGAACGTAAAATGTCAAAGGCAAGCTTGTATAGTTGGAGCCGTCGACTCGGCATCCCTTTAAAAAATAGAGAGAACCTGACGGACACAGATCAAGCCAGAAAGGATGATAAGCAAGAGAACTTCGCAAATGAGGATAGCCCATTTTCATTCATTGAACTCAAAGTTCCTCCTTCTAATTTTAGCGCCCCTTTTCCTCTTAAACTGGAGCTTTTGTTGACACAAGAACGCAGGCTGAAGATAGAAACTGCCTCAACCTGGGAAGGGGTGGTAAGCATGATAAAAACACTGGTGAGCTAACCCATGTTGCTACCGCTTGATTTAAAAATCCATCTGGCAAGCGCCCCTGTTGATATGCGCAAGTCCTATCAAACGCTTGGCGTATTGGTCAAGAACATATTGGGCAAGGATCCATTCTGCGGGCATTTGTTCGTGTTTTACAACAAACGCAAAGATTTGGTGAAAGTTCTTTACTGGCAAAAGAATGGCTTTTGCTTGTGGCAAAAGAAATTGGAGAAAGGTGTTTTTAACCTGCCTCCTGCTTTTTCCGGGCAGAGCCTTGAGATCAGCCCCTACCATTTGGAAGGATTTACCCAAGGGCTCGATTGCTGGAAGGTAAAGATGGCCAAAGAACTTTGTTATCGACAGCTCAGCTAAGAGTGGGTTGATAAAAAAGCTATTTTTCCCTAAGGTAGGAAAAAACAAGAGGAGGGATAACGGTGGCCGACTCCTGGCTTAACCATCATTATCATCGAAGCCAATTACCAAATGATGTTGAAAAGCTTAAGGACATCATTGATCATCTTGTGCCTCTTGTCTGGAATCTTCAAAGTCAGGTGGAGAGCCTCCAACAACAAAACCAGCGGCTTGAGCAACAGAACCTTCTCTTACAAAAGCAAGTAGCAGAATTACAACAGCAAAATAGCCAACTTCACCAACGGGTGGGCGACTTAGAGAATCAAATTATTCTTTTAAAGAAAGATAAGTTTGGTAAGAAATCAGAGAAAATGCCGTCTGGAGGAGAATCAAGCAGTGATCCTTTTAAATCTGTTGAGTTCCCAAAGAAGCATCCCGGGCGCCAGGCATTACCAGGTCATTTAACAAGGGTAAGGGTTGAATACGATCTTACTGATACCGATAAGGTATGTTCCTTGTGCCAGGAGCGCCTAACAAAGATCCAAGAGATAATGAGCGAGCAGCTGGATGTTATTCCGGCGCAATTACAAGTCAAGCAACATGTGCGTTTTAAGTATGCGTGCCGGCATTGTTATGGGTCTATCAAAATGGCAAAAATCCCGGCGCAACCGATTGACAAGGGGTTGCCAAGCGCAGCTTTGCTGTCCCATATTCTGGTTAATAAGTTTGCGGACCATTTGCCTTTTTATCGTCAGCAGCGCTGGTTTAGCCGACAACAGTACACTGTATCGCGGTCGACCTTATGGGGTTGGGAAAAGAACTGCGCCGTTGCCTTGGAGCCCCTGGTTTCGTGTTTAAAGGAAGAGCTTGTTGCCGGTGACCATCTTTTTAGTGATGATACGCCCATGCCTACATTGGAAAAAGGGCTCAAACGGGCAAAGGTAGGCCGGATATGGGCTTATACCCGCCGCCCAACGGCAAAGGAATCAGCCCTTACGGTTTATGAATATACGCCGGATCGCAAAGGGGAGCATCCTCAAACTTTTTTAAAAGATTTTAGGGGGCATTTACAGGCAGACGCGTATTCTGGATTTGACCAGCTGTTCATTAAGGATAGTGAAGGTAACCAAGAAATAAAAGAGGTTGGGTGTTGGGGACACACCCGTAGAAAGTTTTTTGATGTGATCACGCTTGATCCCACTTCAATTGCCCAGGATATTCTTAAAATGATTCAGTCCCTTTATTATGTTGACCGTATGATAAAAGCGTCGGGATATAATGACGAACAGAGGAAGTGGCTAAGACGCAAACGTTCCAAACCGATTCTCAAACAGATACGCCGTTGGTTAAAGACTTATCAGCCTCGTGTAGCTCCCAAAGGTAAGTTGGGCCAAGCTATTGGGTATGCATTAAATCATTGGCGTGCGCTAACGGCATTTTTAGGGGATGGCCGGTTAGAGTTAGATACCAATCGTGTTGAAAGAGCCATTAAGCCCATTGTTATTGGGCGGAAAAACTTCCTATTTATGGGGGGCCCAAAGGGAGGTTGGGCGGCAGCGATACTATTCAGCCTTATAGAATCGTGTAAGCAAAATGACATCGACCCCTATTATTATTTGGAAGATGTGCTCCAGCGGCTCCCCACACATTCAAACAAGCGCATCCGGGAGCTTCTGCCTCATCACTGGAAAAGCTCTCAAACTTTGCAATTAGCAGCCTGATATTTTACAACATCATTCCCATTTGCATATAGGAGGTTGGACGCACGCTTACAATTGTAAGGCTTGAAGGGGTTGCCAATGGTGAGGCAGTAATTCTTGAATACGCTTGTTAGGATGAGTGGGGAGTCGCTGGAGCACATCTTCCAGATAATAATAAGGATCAACGTCATTTTGCTTACAAGATTCTATAAGGCTAAATATGATTGCTGCCGCCCAACCTCCCTTTGGGTCACCCATAAACAGGAAGTTTTTCCGCCCAATAACAATGGGCTTAATGGCTCTTTCAACAC
>CAZGWG010000349.1:0-4216 GCA_964529165.1 uncultured Sphingobacterium sp. | reverse complement strand
GAGAAAACAGGAAGCGTTGCCATTAAAGATTTGTTAGAACAAATACTTGAACGGCAACGCAGTTTGGAAGTAGAAGTTAGAGGGCTGAAAGATGAGCTGGCTGCTAATTTAAAGAAAAGCCAGTCGGACAGAAAGCTAATGTCTTTGCAGCAGAAGCACATTGAGAAGATGTCACAGCTGCTAAGTCTAATCGGCGATAAAATGCAGGTTGGAGAAGTCGCTGATAAAACGGACACATCATTTGGCGAAGCTCAGGATCAAGGTCGAAAGCCTCGCATGCAGAAGCAGGGCAGTTCTGACAAAAGTTAAATTTTTTCATGGCAATAGGTTTTAATTCTACAGCAAAACAATATCATCTCTACGCCAATAGGCGGCTGTCTAAAAAAAATTGTACTTTTCCAGTGCAATTTTTTTCTATGAAAACAGCGGTATTGTTTTTTATTTCCTGTTTGTATCTGTCTGCCAAAGGTTTTGCGCAGGCTCCAAATTATGAACCTGGTACCTGGCCCTCTGACCAAGTTATAATTCGTGGATCTTCCTTGAAACTGCAAGAAGAAGAGAAGGGTAAAAAGCACACAATACTTGATGGGAAAAAGAACACCGTGATAACTATAAAAACCTCCAGGGCACCAGGCGATCAAATCAAAGAAAGGCTAATTCTGGATCTCGGTGGCTACTTCAACCAGGAAGTGATAGCCGAAGAAGTGAGTTATCGTTACAGCTATTCCGCCACCCTGCTACAAAGGAGAGTAAGATATCATTTCAGGACCGGCGACGACATTGGAAGCATCGACTTTATCTATGATGAAAGCGGCCGGGACCTTTACGAAATTTCCGGATTTCTGATCCGAAAGGGCAAAATTAAAACCACCCTTCATTTTGAAATAAAAGGATGGTTAAGTGTTTCTACGGATTAGGCCCGCTGATCCCCCCCCGCACTTCCAGGACACGTTTATGGAGTTGAGCATTTAACACCCGAGCATACCTCCGTGCAACCTCTACACTATCCCCCAAAAGTTCCGCCACTTCATCAATATTAAGGCCTCTGATAGTCCACATCATCGCAAAAGAATGTCGAGCTGTATGAACCTTTATGTTCCTATGTTTGATCCCGATAAGCCGAGCAATTAGTTTTACATGCTTCCTCATGGTTTCCTCCGTTACCGTAAGTTTATTTTCTTTCACAAAATCAAGTACTTCTCTGAGTTCTGGGAAAATAGGTATTGAGACAATTTTTCCGTTTTTTGTCGCTCGTAAAACAATAAAGTTTGATCTTACCCGATATTCATAATCAAAGGCAAACAAATCGCCAATACGATAGCCGGCATAACAGCCAAGCAGGAAGTAAAAACCAGAAATTTTAATCGACACATTTTCTATAGATCGCGCCATATTAGCGAAGGCCAATATTTCATGCTCCTCTAAAAACTCTGGGATATCTTCGTCGTACCCCGGCGCCGAATAACCCTCTATCTGCTCCTTCGAAATATAGCCCCTATCTTTCGCATGGCCCAGAATAGCCTTTATTACGTCCATATTAGAGTCAAGGGTACTCTCCCCTATATCCTTCGCCCTTAAGTGGCTTTCAAACCGCTGGAGCCAGGCTTTATTGATGGTCCTAAAAGTTGCAGATTTATCAAATTCCGTGACTTTGTTTCGCATGACATTATAAATGCGCAGCCGGCCGTCCGAAATATCACTCTTGGCTCGCCTTGCCCCCCGTGCAGTCTTTTCCTTGGCATTGGCATTTTCCTTTTTCTTTTCGTCGATAAAGTCCTTAATAAAATCCATCAACAAATCAGAGGTTCCCATTCTTCCCTCCAGGTAGTCTTTGGACACTTTGCCGTTGGCGGTTAATAGTCGCGCCTCAACTTCCACCCGGAAATTATCCAGGTCCCGATTGAGTCGGTCTGCATCGGGGTGATTCTTAACGGGATTTTTTGTCTTTTTCTTTGGATCAAATTGTGAAGAAAGCAACCTGATTGTTTTCTTTTCCAAATGCAGGGTCTGAAGGGGGCTGTAATACTTCAGATAGACCTTTCGCAGGCCTTCTGGGTCTGAGTTACCCAGCTTGAATTTTAACGTGTAATTTTGATCCATGGCTGATCCATATTTGATCCAAAACTACGGGCATGGTAGGTCATTACAAGGCGTACCAGGGCAAACATTAACGAATGAAAACACGAAAGGAGGTCGTATGACCTCCTTTCTGTGTATTCGTGTGACCCTGTCAGGATTCGGGGCCGCATTGATTTCCACTTAGTTACAAAGCTTTTTCACACTTTGATCCATATATGATCTAAATTCTCCTATTAAATCAACAGGGAGAAAAGCAATTTAACCGGCAAAAATGCTCAACAATTTTAACATTTATGCCAAGATGAAGCTCTCTATTTTTGGAAGATATTTCCGGGCCCAGTCCTTTTTGAAGGTCGAGAATTCGCTACCGATGGTATTGTTGATTTCGAATTTGTTTTTATAGTTTGTATTGTTTGCAACATTATAACGATCCACCCAGCTGGCCCGGGTTTGCTTTTCAAATTTGTCAAAATAAATACCATCTTCACCAAGATCCCACATTATCCCGGCCACCTCATATTCAACATTGCCGGTAGCGTAGGTAACAGAACTATAATTTAAAACTTTCTGGTTGATCATTTGCATTTCAGAATTTTCCCCTGGTGGGGGCCCAGGCAAAAATAGTTCAATTTTTTGCGCTGCTTCCTTTTTTTTGCTTTCCCTTATGGTTACGTAAACTTGGGTCGACCTGATTGATTTGTGTGTAAGCATCTTTGAAACTGTATATATATCCGCTCCATTGTCCAACAAAATATTGGCGTAGGCATGCCGAAATGAGTGAAAAGTAATGTGTTTTGAAATTCCAGCAGCTGCCATCCACTTTTTCAATGGGCGCTGTATATCATTATAATCGATAGAAGAGAAAGGTTTTTCCCCGTGGGGGGGTATCAAATTGAAAGCCTGGTTAGATATTGGGTGTATGGCTTCATCCTTTGTTTTCTTCTGGCTAAAATCGAGATAGTAGTCTCCCGGAACTCCTTTAATCTCATTTCGATCCAGCTTTTGGCAGTCTGAAAAACGCAGGCCAGTCATTGCGCTGAAAAAAGCCATTTCCTTCAGCAAAGGATAGTTGCAATCACTCTGCCATAAGAGGGCAAGCTCATCAGTAGATGGATATTCTCTGTGTGTCTCTGCACTATCAAGGGAAGGTGTGCGCTTTCCAAAATCCTCTTCCAAATAACCTGCATCATATGCATCTGAGAGTAACCCCTTCATAGCAGCCATGTATGTAGCTGCACTATTTTGGCTAATAGTCCCCTTTCGCCGGAACATCTTCGCTGAAGGCAGGTAGTCCCGGAACTCATCCACGATAAGTTGGTTTATAGCCCCACACTTTACATCTGGCTCGCCATATGAAAGTAAAAAGTACCTGGCAGCAGTCTTATAAACATGAAAAGAATCTCCGGATATCTTAGCGATCTGATCCCGACAAAATTGTGCAAAGGAGAAATTGCTCTTTTCAGCCCTATTTAAGGCATCTTTTTCAGCAGTAGAATAAATCTCAGGCTTTGCTAATTCGTTGGCTTTTCGCAGGCATACAAGCCCAGCAATGTCGAGAATTCCTTTATTATGATCCCGTGCACTTTTAGTACTTGGTTTTGCATCGATGTACATTTTAAGTGACCTTGTCCGGCCGCGACCTGCCGGCGCGGGATAAATATCTTCTACCAATGAGTATCTGTCACCAGATATTTTTCGTTTTCGTAAAGTTACAGTTGGCATATTAATAAGTTTTTATGTCGCTGATTATCCATTCCGGCAGTTCTGTATGCATTGTTATTCCATTAAATCTATCATCGACACATTCCAATTCAAAATACCGTGCTTTGTATCGTACGAAACAATATCGGCCATTTTTCATTTCTGGATCATAAACAACTTCGCCTAAGAGTATGATTCGCCGGCAAAGTCCGTCTATGCTATGTTTTTTCAACAGTCGGCTAAAGGCATCGAAGCTCATGGCTTGAGGAGAAACCGGAAGAATTTTTCCTCTGGGAGGGGGTGCGTGCAATTGCTGCAACTGTGTCGCTAATTTCCATGATGATGTATACTCCCATATAACTCCGTCCTTATCCATATACATCCGATTTTCCTGCACCGGGGGTGTATAAACAATAGAGATTGATTTTTCTTGCAT
>CAZGWG010000348.1:0-4219 GCA_964529165.1 uncultured Sphingobacterium sp. | reverse complement strand
CCTTGATTGAGGTTTACATTTTTTTTTTTTTTTTCGTCATAGCATCCCCCCGTACAAGTGTTATATACGATTTGATTCAAATGATTGTTGCCTTGAAACCAACTGAAGGCAGATTCCATCTTTCTGTAGTAGGAAGGCTCTTTAAAATGTCTGGAGAATTTGTTCAACGCAATGATGGTATATGCTACATCAATGGGCTGTTCGCCCCCTGCATGGCATACAGGTTGATCCTCTCCTCTTTGAAGCCAACTTATGTTTGAGATTACTTTTATGTTATCATCAAGAAATGTTTTTTCCAATAAAAAATCAAATGCTAGTTTGGCAACTTCTTTATATAGTGATTTGCCGGTAGCCAGCCAAGCACATAGCAACGCTTCTGGTAAAATACTGTTTGCGTAAGTGAGGTAACTTTCAAACCATTGCCAGCCATCAGCAGATTCGTGCCTGAACATTTGAACCAGACGATCGGCAAGCTCAGTAATCAAAGACTGATCTTCTCCGAAATTACGATAATAAAGCCCTTTAATGATAAAGGCCATAGATCGGGTGGAGTGGGTATCATAAACATTCGGGAGTGCTTTGACTAAAATTTGTTCTGCTTTTGCTGCACATTCTGCAGGTAAGAGTTTGCCAACAGAGATCAGATAGCCCAGAGCCCATATGGCACGACCATTTGCATCAGAAAGATTTGTCAAATTATTTTGTTGCGTAAACTCTTTATTTGCATTTACATAATTGAGAAAGTTCCCTTTAGTTTGGATACAATATCCAATAAAGCTTAAATAGATTTTAATATACTGGATATCATCTGCATCATTTGTTTGTTCAAAATGCTGACAAAGTGCAATCATTGCACGAGCATTATCATCCAGTGTATAGCCAGATTCAATATCAGGATGATTGAGTTTCGAAAACTGAATCATGCCGAAATCTGTTGTCATATTTTTTATGTGTGATAAATTTAATTGAGGCAGATTGTAATGTAAATCAAGTTTTTCAGTGCTAAGTTTTTCAAATAACAGGGCATGAGCAATGGCCGAATTTTCCCATGAAGTAGCAGCCATCCTGTGCAATCCGTTTGAACTGATATTGGTCCGCAAAGTATCATCATCCATTAGCCTGTTGACTGCATCAGCAAGTTGATCTGGATTCTCAAAATCAAAAATTAAACCGGCATCATTTCCCAAAACCTCACGGGCATGCGGAATGGGGGTGGAGATGATTGGGCACCCTGAACTAATAGCATAAGAAAAAGTGCCACTAACAGCCTGATTTCGATCCTTTGACGTAAATAAATAGATATCGGTGAGCTGCAGATATTCCAGAAGTTCAGACAATGGCAAGAACTGATTCACAAAGCGGATATGCTTCTGAAGATCCATTGATTCGATGATGGACAATAGCATTTCTCTGTACCATTCCCCTTCCTGTTTAACAACAGATGGATGCGTTTTGCCAATAATCAGAAAAATAATATCCGGATTATGCTTAATAATTGCAGGCAATGCATAAAGAGTAGTTTCAATGCTTTTTCCGGAGCTTAACAGTCCAAAAGTTGAAAGCACTTTTTTGTCTTGTAATTCATATTTTATTTTTAAAAGTTCTGTATCAACCTGAGGAACCAGATGTGTTCCATGAGGAATATTAACGATCTTTTCAGGGCTTATGCCATAATCTTTTGTAAGGATTTTTGCAGAAGAATGGGTCATTACAATAATCGATTCTGCCGCTGCAGCAATGTTCTGAACATTGATTTTTAAGGCTTTATGTGGATTGGGTAAAACAGTGTGAAAAGCGATAATAAGAGGCTTTCTGATCGCTTTTAACATAGCCAGGAAATCGGTTTCCCTTTTTGCAAAGAATCCGAATTCATGCTGGATAATAACCATTTTGATATCGGTATTTTTATTGATTTTTATTGCTAAGTCTGCAAATGATCCTACCTTATCAGTATTCAAGATGTATTTAATAGCATCAGGGTAAAAATGAATCTCATTTTCTGATTCGAGCGGGCAAATACAAGTTTTAAAAGACCGGCTGAATTTATTATTCAGGACTGTGATCAGATCCTGTGAGTAGGTGGCAATGCCGCATTCCCTTGGAGGATAAGAAGTAATTACAAGAATTTCGGGTAGAGAAAATACTTTAACAGGTGCATTGAGCATCAGTGCTGTTTTTTGCTGGTTAAATTAACCAGTGCAATTCTGATGCCAGTAATTTAATCCTGATGGTGACTATTATACGCATCGCTGGTCCCATGTTTTAATAATTCAGTTACTAATGACGATAAACTCATTGATGCACAGGCCACACGTTCGTCGGCAGCTCCATAATAAATGTAAAGTGTATCATCAAATACTACTGCTCCGGTAGGAAAGCACACATTATTTACCTCTCCATTCAGCTCCCAAGTCTCTTCGGGTTTAAAAAGGGGGTAGGGCAGACGGGCAATTTCTTTTTGGGGATTATCCAGGTTTAATAAAGCTGCAGATGCAGAATAGACATACCCATTGGTTGTATCATGTACACTATGGTAAATCAAAAGCCAGCCTTCTTTTGTTTCAATGGGTGGACATCCTCCGCCAACATAGCTTATTTCATGTTTGTATTTAGGAGAAATCACGATACAAGATTCAATATTCAGAAAGTAGTTTTGCCAGAATTCTTCACTTAGTTCTTTTAGTTCTCTTACGCCAACTATTTGAATATCAGGTTTTATTCTGTGCAGAAAATGAAGCTTTCCATTGATCCTTCTTGGGAAAAAGATTACATTCTTATCCCACATCAGAACACTTTCATCCAGTTTTTCCAAACTATGCCAGGGCTCATTATAGCGAAAGTATTTATCATTGATCGTTCCTTTTGAAGAAGCAAGGCGATGGAATTCATGGAAAGTCATCATGGGACTTATTATTCCATGTTTTACCCATGTTTTCAGGTCCTTGGAAGTTGCAAGTGCTCCCAAGGCATTGATCCCATCATAAGCCGTGTAGCTGAGATAATAAAGATTTTCAATCTTTGTAATTCGCGGATCTTCAACTCCATGCGATTCATAAGCTGTGTGGGAAGATATGACAGGTGATTCAGAACGCTCATCTACACTGAGAGGTCCTTTAAGTTTGCAATATCCGATACTCGAATAATTGCCCTTACTTACGGCTCTGTAGAATAAATGAACATATTCACCCTCACGGATAGCCGCAGGATTCAATACGCCTTCATTCTCAAATTCCAGTTCGGTTTTTTCGATAAGTATACCTTCTTTTTTTACTTCGATCATAATAGAGATTTGTCTGAGGAACCAGTAGTGGTGAACAGTAAGATGTCATAAAGGTAGGCATTAAATAAGCGGCAGACTTTAAATAACCAGTGGAGAGACTTCTGATCTTCTCATAATAGGTGCTTAAAGTTATGAACAGTGGAAAATCAGATAAAGAAATTGGTATTGTGCCAAAATAGGTTTACATATTTTGAGATAAACCTCTATCTATACTTAACATTTGTCAATAGTCCTGAAAGTAAGGTTTACTCTCGCCCTGCTGATTCTTTTTGATGGAGGTAGCCTGTGCAGCCAGTTGGATTGTGTTCGGTCTTTCATCACTAATAAGCTGCCATGCTCTAAAAGCAAAGTGATGGTTTCTTTACTTTCTTTGTGTTTGAAGGCGAATTTTCGCTCAGCGCCAAAGCTTAAAGAGGCAATTGCGCCGTTCTTTTTTAGGGCCTTTTCCCCGTCACTATGCCAGGCCATTCCCTCTTCACCATTGTGATAAAGGTTTAGCAAACAGGAATTGAAGGTCTCACCGGTTAGCTGCTCTGTCAATATTTTCAGTTCCAGAAGCTCTTTAGTCCAGGGTAATGCTGATTTTGTGGTGTTGGAGTAGGTATATTCATAATGCTCATCGCCATACCAGGCGACTTTTCGTTTGGTAATAATTTTTCTGCCAAATATTACAGCTTCATCATTTCGCCAGTCAATTGTATCCAGCAGTGATTGCAGGTAAGAATTCGCCGTCTGCAGATTCATTACCTTACCATAATAATTCACTATTCCGTCTTTGGGCAGGTAATTTTTATTTTTATCGGGAAGTGTATTGAACAGATCCATTTTTCAGAGGGAAATAGTTTATAATGTTTAAGAAGCAGTGTTTTTATAATCAATTCTATCATTGATCTGTCATGGCAGCTTCCCAGCCAATGATTGCAGTTTTTCTGGTACTTC
>CAZGWG010000347.1:0-4230 GCA_964529165.1 uncultured Sphingobacterium sp. | reverse complement strand
AACAGATTGTTTAAATATAGATTAACGTAAGATTATCAAATTGTCAAGTCTGCTGTGGGGCCTTTAAACATGGCAATACAAGTGATAGATTTGGGACTATTAAAATCTTAAAAATGAAGAGCGCCACATCTGTTTTCCTTATTCTGATAGTTTTTATTTTCAGTTCATGTGACAAAGAGAGTGCAGGTCATCCACATCTACAGGGCAGCTGGCAATCAACAACAACTGATCTTACTTTGACCTTTATGAATGGGAGATTTGAAGCAGTGCATGACCTTCCATCTCATCCCGGATATTTAATCTATAAGGGCAACTACACCTTGGACGGGAGTAACATTTATTTAACGGCAGAACAAGCTGAAGGGTTTGATGATAGAAATATGGCGGCACCTATTACTGTAATATATGAGAGAACCGTAGCTGAACACTTCAAATTCAAAATTAGTGGTGAAACAGTTGAACTGACTAGAGCCAATAAAGAAATGGGAGTAATGTTGATTAATGATGGGATTTACGCAAAGAAATTCTGAAAGCCTAATTAGTCGATCTGCTTTTGTACCAAATCTCTGATCTCCATTTAAACATTCAGAAAATCGAGAAACATTGTTATACCAAAATCTATTAAGACCTGGTAGCTATTATTTCATAAAATCTATTGCATGATGATTTCAATAGACAATGGACTTGTATCCATCTCTCTTATTTATACCCCAGACATGAAAATGGACGTTGATTAGCGGATGTGATTTTAAGGAAGCTTTTAAGGCTACGAAGATGTTTTTTGATGTATAAATTGTAGCGAGCTTGGGAACAAAAAGAGAGCCACTACAGTTCTGAATATATGACTTTATCACCTAATCGTAGCTCAGTAATATATTTAGTAGAAGCTACGGGGCTAAAGTCGCTGACGAAGCTGCATTTTAGGTACAATATGGTTACTTGTTGATTAATTAGCTGCTTTCTCAAAGTGTCTAGATTAAGTCCTTTTTGTAAGCCATGGTTGATGTAATATATGCCTTCCCTGTCAAGCTTCAATACTACATTACTCTCAGAACCTTCACTCACCCTGTGCACCATACTGCTGAATTCGATGGAGTTGCCTCTGGTTACTGATATCGGACTAAATACAAAAAATAGCAATGTAATGATCAATCCTAGAAAGATCAGTATCTCAAATTTACCAGAAAGTCTTCTCATCGTGTTGGTTTATTGAATTTGAACTAAATAGCGCTCAATAATATCAAAGATAAACTAAGTTTGTAATTAATAAACTACAAATGTAGTTATATTTGTAATTATGATTAATAATTTTGTAGCTACTTAATTACCTGTAAGTCCTGAGAGTAGCATAATTAATTCAAATCATTATTGAAACTACGCAAAATATAAATTATCAGATGTTAAATTTTGCTGTGCGACAGTAATAGAAACATCTGTCAGACCAAAGTAACTTAATTCTAAATCGGTTCTTTGCTCGTTAAGGAAATTGTAATTATCTTTGTAACTAAGATAATTAACAACTAAGTAATATGAATCCCGCAGAAGAAATTATCAGGATGAGAAAATTGAGCCAGCAATATGCTTATACCTCCATGCAACTTCATGAGAGCATCGGGAGAAAAATTGGACTAATTGGAACGGACCATAAATACTTAGGCTTCTTAATCCAAAAAGGACAAATGACAGCGGGGGAACTTGCTGTACTTACAGGATTGTCGACAGGTGCTGTTACTGGTTTAATAGATAGGTTTGAGCGTAAAAAACTTGTGAAAAGGCAAGCTGACAAAACGGACAGAAGAAAAATAATTATAGTACCCTATATTGAAAAAATTACGAAACTGATTACACCGGTTTACAAGGATTTTCAGGACAGTACTGACGAACTTTTCGCCTCATTCAGTATAACAGATTTAAACATCTTAGAAAAATACTTTAAAAATGCCCTGGAAATAATGGACAGGAAAATTGAACATATAAACAAAAAATAATCCTAATAATTACAATGAGCAAAGAAGATCAGAGCAACCCACATATCGCAACTCCTTTTGCCCAAACATATTTTCACGGCACAAAGGCTGAACTGAAGATTGGCGATTTGATAAGGGTTGGGTTTAAATCCAATTATGAGGACAGAAAACTAAAGCACGTTTATGTCTCATCTACATTGAATACTGCTGTTTTGGGAGCAGAACTTGCTTCAGGCAATGGTAGGGAAAGAATTTTCTTGGTAGAAGCAACGGGCAATATAGAAGATGACCCAAATGTAACAGATAAAAAGTTTCCCGGTAATCCAACTATGTCTTACCGGTCGAAACATCCGTTTAAAGTAATCGGAGAAGTAACTGTCTGGCAGGGACGCAGCCCCGAACAAATTAAAGCAATCAAGGATGGACTGGAAAAGCTCAGAGAGCAGGGACTGAACATTATTCTGGATTAAAGAAACAGTTATAAATTTTAATTTTCCTGTGGTCGCTGTAGCGCATTTTCTCAGATAGAAATCTGTTCAGAATCGGTCTACAGTCCCGGAGATATCCCGAACGCCTTCCTCTGCCTGAATAGAAAGTTAGCCTTTGAATAAGTTGGTCAGGCAAGAGTAAGTTATTCAATTGCTGAGATAAAACTGTGTTTGGAGACTTAAAACCCATTTGAAAAGAGTGTTCTGTGGTTGATCTGGTCTCAGTACGGAAACCATTTTCTGATTGATTAAATGATACGTGGCTAATAGCGTATTTAATTAATGGAGGCTTATAAACAGATTTATGGGACTAGACAAAAATTAACCATGGATTTTATTAGTGACTAATGTTCTGCTTAGTTTGATTTTTGATATGGAGCAGGTTTTCTTAATTTCGTTTAGGCCCGTGAAAATATCCTTTTTGTAGACCGGAACATCAGAATAACAATTTGCTTTCTGAAATTTATTACTATTTACAAGATGACTAGACCAGAAATAGCCACCGCATTTTCAAACGGAGAGTTCGACAAAACCAACGATTTTATAGCAGTTGATGCCATTTGGGAAGTAGTAGAAGAAGGTAAATTCATAGGCAGAAAGGCAATTATCGAAAATTGTAATCAGGTGGGGCAATATTTTAAGTCTGTTACCACAAATTTTAAAACGCTGAATGTGATTTCCGAGGATAATAAGGTTGTTGTAAACGGAACAGCCGAGTTTATACGGGATGGCAAACGGGTTTCTTTTGTTTCGGCTTGCGATTTATATGAGTTCAACGATTCAGATCAGATACGGCAAATTACTTCTTATTGTATTCAGATGAAGTGACCAATTATTTGAATTAGTTAATGCCCCGTAAATATTAAATTTTGTATTTTGTTACAAATTTTAACCTTATGAACAAATCATATTCTAATGGTGAAATCATCATTAAATGGCAGCCTAAACTTTGTCAGCATGTGGGTATTTGCGTAAAAACATTGCCACAGGTGTACAAACCTAAGGAATCACCCTGGATCAGGATTGAGAATGCTTCAACAGAAGAATTGAAAGCTCAGGTGGACAGGTGTCCCTCAGGGGCGCTGACTTATTCTTTAGTCAGCTAAAGGGGGCTCAAAGTCTGATTAAGCGGCAGATTTATAATATTAAAAAATTAAGGAAAACAGCTATGGCGGCACAAGCAAAAAACCCATTTGCCTGGGTAGAAATTTATGTAGATGATATGAGCCGGGCTCAGAAATTTTACGAAACCTTGCTACAGATTAAATTAAGTGAAATGCCAATGCCTGAAGGTTTGGGCGAAATGCAAATGCTTTGTTTCCCCTGGGATGGAAATGGGATGAACACCAGTGGTGCATTGGTCAAAATGGAAAATATGGGTCCGGGAGCAGGTGGCACTATGGTTTATTTTGCCTGTGAAGATTGTTCGGTAGAAGAAGCTCGTGCGGAAGCTGCCGGTGGAAAAGTGTTGCAGGCGAAAATGCCTATTGGCGAGCATGGCTTTTGCTCAGTTCTGATGGATTCAGAAGGAAATACAATTGGATTGCATTCGATGAATTAAAATCCTCTGATGAGGGATATTCATTTTATTCAAAGGGTATGAACCTGGCAATAAAAACATTCAACGAAAAGCTAAGTCCGGAAGAAAAGGAACTATGTGATTTGCTTGCTTCAGTAATAGAGACAGAACTTTCTGATGCTGACAGTAAAGTCTGGCATGCCCATCCGGTCTGGTTTTTAGATGGAAATCCAATTGTTGGTTACAGCAAACAAAA
>CAZGWG010000346.1:0-4257 GCA_964529165.1 uncultured Sphingobacterium sp. | reverse complement strand
CTTGTTTAAAGGCTTTACCCAATGCAATTGCGCTATCCTCGATCGTATGATGTTCATCAATTTCCAGATCTCCTTCAACCTTCAGACTCAGATCAACTCCCGAATGTTTTGCCAATTGATCGAGCATATGATCATAGAATTTCAGTCCGGTATCGATGTTATGTTCGCCGTTTCCATCCAGATTTAAACTTAGTCGAATCTTGGTTTCCTTGGTATTACGTTCAAGTTCAACCAATCTGTCTTTTTTGCTAGTCAGGAATTTACAGATCTCAGGCCAGCTATTGCTGCTCAGTACAGTATTTTCCAGTTTGTTGTTTGAATAATAGATAGCCTTACAACCAAGATTTGCTGCTAGCTGTACGTCTGTTTCCCTGTCACCAATAGTGTAAGAATTGTGCAGATCAATCAGATTGGATATCAGGTAATTGGTTAATAAGCCGGTATTGGGTTTGCGATTCGGACTCTGATCTTCAGGAAAGGAATCATCGATGAATATTTCTGCAAACTTTATTCCTTCAGCCGCCAGAGTGTTCAGCATTTTCTGATGAGGTTTCTGAAAATCCTCCTCAGGAAAACTGTTTGTACCTCTTCCATCCTGATTGGTAACCATCACTAACTCGTAGCCAAAATCCTGGAGCTTTTTCAGAGATGAGATTGCGAAGGGCAGAAATTCCAGTTTCTCCAGACTGTCAACCTGCAAGTCGACAGGTGGTTCGGCAATTATGGTTCCGTCGCGGTCAATAAACAATACCTTTTTCATAGTTTATCAGATTCCTGAAAGGTTTTTAGTGCGTTCAATAATTCTATATTTTCTTGAGGAGTACCGATTGTAATTCTTAAACAACCCTCGCAAAGTTCAACTTTTGAGCGGTCGCGTACAATAATTCCCGAATTAACCAGATGACTGTAAATGCCTCTCGCATCCTTTGTTTTTACAAGGATGAAATTCGCATCCGATGGGTAAATTTTCAGAACAAACGGAATCCGGATAAGTGCATTTATTAGTTTCTCGCGTTCTGAAACGGTCTCCTTAATCCAGGTATTGACCAGATCTACATTTTGAAGGGCTTCAAGAACTAATTCCTGTGAGGCTTCATTAATATTATAAGGTGGCTTTACCTTATTGAAAATTTCAATAATCTCTTCACTCGCAAATGCCATACCCACTCTCAAACCGGCAAGCCCCCAGGCTTTTGATAAAGTCTGAAGCACTACAAGATTAGAATATTCAGTCAGTTCCTGAATAAAAGTTTTTTGTCGGCTGTAATTGATATAAGCCTCATCAATAACCACCAGACCATTGAAGTTGGCTAATATCGTTTCAATATCCTGCCTGTCAATTGAATTTCCGGTTGGATTATTAGGAGAGCAGATAAATATAATCCGGGTATGCTCGTCAATAGCTTCTGCAATAGCCTCCATATTCAGTTGATAATCTGGCCTGAGCATCACTTTTCGAACTTCAACATCATTGATGTTTGCTGAAACCTCATACATTCCATAAGTAGGAGGCAGGGTGATTACATTATCTATACCGGGATTACAAAAGGCTCTGAAAAGGATGTCAATAGCTTCATCGCTGCCATTCCCTAAAAAAATATTCTTAGGAGGTACTCCTTTTATTTCAGAAAGACGCTTTTTAATCTTCCATTGGAGTGGATCGGGATAGCGATTATAGCTACGGCTTAAAGGGGAACCATAGCTGTTTTCATTGGCATCCAGGAATACCGAAGCTTCACCCTTGAATTCATCTCTTGCAGATGAATAGGGGACAAGTTCTTTTATATTTTTACGAAGTATAGTATCTATGTTGAACATCGTATGTGTTTTTTTATTGCCGGTTTTAATTATTCCCGGCTGTCTTTCAAACGTACAGTTACAGCATTCTTATGCGCCTGCAATCCTTCAAGTGAGGCAAGTATTTCTACCGCTGGTCCTAGGTTTCTTATACCTTCTTTACTGATGTGCTGAAAAGTAATCTTTTTGACAAATGAATCTACTGAAACTCCTGAATAGGCCTTAGCATAGGAACTGGTAGGCAAAGTATGGTTCGTTCCTGAAGCATAATCTCCTGCACTTTCAGGAGTGAGATGTCCAAGAAATACTGAACCTGCATTAATTATATCTTCACGGATACTTTCCCATTGATCTGTTGCCAGAATCAGGTGCTCTGGTGCATAGCTGTTACTGAACGTAATTGCCTCCTTCAGATCTGAACAAAGAACAGCATAAGAGTTAGCGATTGCTTTTGCTGCAATCTCCGCTCTGGGAAGTAATGCCATCTGTTTTTTAAGTTCAAGTATTGTTTCCTCAATAATCTTTGCAGAACTGGAAACAAGTACAGCCTGACTGTCGATTCCGTGTTCTGCCTGAGCCAAAAGATCAGCAGCAACATATTCTGCATTTGCCGTATCATCAGCTATGACCAAAACTTCAGAAGGACCTGCAGGCATATCTATGGCAGTTTGAGTCTCAGATTGTACGATTGTTTTTGCTTTGGTTACATACTGATTCCCGGGACCAAAAATCTTGTCCACCTTGGGGATACTTTCTGTACCATAAGCCATAGCAGCTACCGCCTGAGCACCCCCGGCAAGATATATTTTGTCAACTTCAAGAAGTTCAGCACAATAAGCCAGATAAGCATTAATCTTTCCGTCTTTCTGGGGAGGAGAACAAACGATAACTTCTTTACATCCGGCTATTCTCGCAGGTATGCCAAGCATAAGAAAGGTACTCGGTAAAACCGCAGTTCCTCCGGGGATATAAAGCCCTACTTTCTCAATAGCTCTTAATTCCCGCCAGCAGACTACACCCTTTGATGTTTCGGTCTTCTCTTCTGCGCGGACCTGACCTGCATGAAACTTCCAGATATTATCGTATGCAAGTTTTATGGCTTTTTTAGCCTGCTCAGGAGTTGCGGAAGCAATAGCTTTAATCTCATCTTTTCCAAGAAAGAGTTTGCTGAGTATAATGCCGTCATACTTTTCGGCAAATGTCTTAAGCGCATTGTCGCCATTGAGCTTCACTTCTTCAATGATCTCAGTGACTGCTGCCCGGATATGATTATTGGAATCTATATTGCGTTTACAAAGATCCTCAACAG
Organism: uncultured Sphingobacterium sp.; assembly: GCA_964529165.1. Lineage (GTDB taxonomy): Bacteria > Bacteroidota > Bacteroidia > Sphingobacteriales > Sphingobacteriaceae > Daejeonella. The sequence goes on along the minus strand of CAZGWG010000346.1, from coordinate 1,151 downwards.
ATTTAGTGTTCAGATCCTTTAAGTTATAGACTTTCAACATGGCAATCCTTATTATAAGATAATCTTTTCTATTGGCATGACAACAATGCCCTGGGCTCCTGCACCTTTCAGCAGACTAATCTTTTCCCAGAAATCACGTTCAGGGATTACCGTATGAACAGCTACCCATCCGCTTTCTGCGAGTGGTACGACTGTCGGACTTTTTACCCCCGGTAATAGTTCCAATATACGATCCAGGTTTTTAGACTCAGCATTCAGAACCACGTATTTGGTTTCTTTTGCCCGGAGTACAGATTGTATCCTTTGAATCAGTTCAATAACAAGTGGTTCGGTCTCAATTCCATTTCTGCCAATTAATACCGCTTCAGACTTCATCACTTCAGCAAATGGCTTAAGTCCGTTACTTTTAAGTGTACCACCTGTTGATACAATATCAAATATAGCATCACTAAGTCCCAGACCCGGCGCAATTTCAACTGATCCCGAAATCGTCCGGATATCTGCACTGATATTATTCTTGTCCAGAAAATTCTTCAGAATAACAGGATAAGAAGTAGCTATGGATTTTCCATTCAGATCAGCAACAGTTTCAATGGAACTGTGCGTTTGTACCGCCAGCTTTAAGGTGCATTTACCAAATCCCAGCATTTGCAGGAAGCTGACATTTACTCCCGTTTCACTGATTACGTTTTCTCCCACAATTCCAAGGTCGGCAATGCCGTCCTGAACATATTCCGGAATATCATCGTCCCGAAGGAATAATATCTCCAGCGGAAAGTTTGATACTGTTGATATCAATGAACTTTTATAATTTTCGAAGCTTAATCCGCAATTTTTGAGCAGTTCGACCGATTTTTCGTTTAATCTACCAGATTTCTGGATAGCTATTTTAAGAGTTTTCAAATTGTAAGTTTTAATCAGACCAAAAAATTATTAAGAAACAGTTTCACGTAGAAACGTATATTATATCACATCGCCGCAAAGCGATGATGGAAATGTACGTGATGTGTGAAAACTATATTCATAATATTTGGCCCAACCAAGCTTGGGAGGCGAGCAAATATAAGGATTGCTTATTGGAATAAAAAATAAAATTCAGTTGACAGTTGACAGTTGACAGTTGACAGTTGACAGTTGACAGTTGACAGTTG
>CAZGWG010000345.1:2000-4266 GCA_964529165.1 uncultured Sphingobacterium sp. | reverse complement strand
TTCTGACTTCTTCTCACGTTTGTGCTGTACCTATACACAGCAAATTCAATGTTTCACAATTAAAATTTATCAATTATGGAAAGCGATGAGGATATAAAGACAACTGAAGTGAAGTTTTTAGAAGTATGTATATCTAAAGAATTTATTGAAGCTCTATTAAAGTTTATGTTTCTATGTGGTCAATATTTACAGCTTCATAATAAATCATCGGGATACTATGCTTGAATAGTGCAACAACGAACATCCTTTATGAAACCAATGATCAACAAAACCCTTAACTGCTTAAACCGCGCTCACCTTATTTAAATTTTTCTCTTGAATGTCTGATAGCTATCATATTTTCATTAGCCCATTCTGCTAAACGGTCAATATGAGGTACTAATGTGCGCCCTAAAGCAGTAATTTCATACTCAACCCGTGGTGGAACTTCGGGAAAAATAGTTCGGTGAATCAAGCCATCTGCCTCCAGAGTACGCAAAGTCACAGTAAGCATCTTTTGAGATATATCAGGGCCAATAGCCTTATTAATTTCATTAAAACGCAATTTTCGCTCCCGACCCAAAATGGTCAGAATCAGAATAGACCATTTATCTCCGAAACGATCAAGAACAGTACGAATCGGACAGTCAGCTATTCCACCTTCTGTTTTTTTTAAATTATTCTCTATCATAAGTATCTGATTTTAAGCATTAATTACCTCTGGGTTAGTACATTACTTATTTGTACGTTCTTGTTGTTTAACACTAACTTTTTAATATTTGCTCTACAAAAGTAAGTATAAATTTAAAAAGTATAAATCATGAGTAAAATATTAATAACAGGAGCCACAGGGCAATTGGGAGGTATGGTAGTAAAACACTTATTAAAAGTGAATACTTCTCACCAAATCAATGTGCTTGTAAGGGATGAAAACAAAGCTATTGAATTCAAGGAGGCAGGTATTGGTATAAGAGTAGGAAGTTATCAGGATATTAAATCGCTAGCACAGGCATTGCAGGGAATTGACAAATTGCTCCTGATTTCTTCGAATGATTTCAATGACAGGTTCGGACAGCATAAAAATGTAATAGATATCGCATTAGAAGCCGGAGTAAAACATATCATTTATACCGGTGTCAGTATGAAAAATATTAAAGAATCACCTTTAAAACCGCTCCTTGAAGACCATTTTAAAACTGAAGAATATATCCTCGAAAGCGGGATAGATTATACTTTCCTACGGAACAATCTATACTTAGAAGTTATTCCAATGTTTATTGGTGAAAAAGTACTGGAAACAGGAATTTTCTTTCCGGCAGGAGACGGCCGGGTTGCTTTTGCCAGCAGAGAAGATCTGGCTGAAGTGGCAGCCACAATTCTAAACGGTGAGGGACATGAAAATAAGTCCTACCCACTAAGTGCATCAAGTTCTTATTCATTTCAGGATATTGCATCCGAACTAGCAGACATTGCAGGAAAAAAAATGAATTATATAAGTCCGGAACCCGCTGAATTCGAGGCTATGCTGAAACAATTTGGATTACCTGCAGGGATCATTCAAATGTCTGTATTATTCGCTGCAGGAATAAAAAATAACGATTTTGACCTTCCAGATGATACACTAAAAACCTTCTTAGGCCGTCCTGAAAAAACATTAAAGTCATTTTTGAGGGAAACCTATCGGCAATCCTGATTTATTCATCAGCCGTTCTGTCTATTCAATAAAGAAAAGGCAGAATAGATGAGTATCTAAGCAAAGAAAAAATCAGAATATTAAGTCTCGAAGTACAAAAAGGATACCTGGATTAAACAAAATAAATATTTGTTTGACCCGGGTATCTTCTGTAAAAAACTGGCTTGAAATATCCTACGGCCTTCCCTCCTTTTCGATCTTTAATGCTTCAAGCTTTTACATCTGTCTCCCCGTAATTAAAAAAGTGTAGGTTCAAAAACATTTTCAAAGTTTCCTTATCTATAATTGTTATTTAAAACAACTAAGCCGATCAATCCGAAAATCATGGTATTTACCAAGATATAGCCTAGTCTGATTCCTGATTTTTGTCTGGTACTAAAATTAAGAAAATGAAAAAAGAAGTTACAATACGGCTCTCAAACTTACTCTTTGTAGGAATTTCAATCTTAGGTCTTGCTTCTGTGAGCCTATTATCATTATTCGATCCCCAGGCCACAATGGACCTGGTGAGAGTTAAACTCGACAATACGGATGCCATAAGTTCCATCAGAGGGATTTATGGAGGAGTGGGCATGTCGATCATTACCGGGCTTA
>CAZGWG010000345.1:0-1990 GCA_964529165.1 uncultured Sphingobacterium sp. | reverse complement strand
CTAACTAAGATTATTATGGCGATCAGATTCCTCACGTTATTCTTGTCTTCCTATGCCATTTCCAGACTTATTAAAATTATTGCAGATGGGCCTCTCGGGGATTTTGGAAATCAGTGGTTAAGTATAGAAACTGCTCTGTTTATGCTGGGATTGGTATTATTATTTGTCAATCAGATAAATAAAGACTGAAAAGACAAAAATTCCTGAACCTTTTACCTCCAAAAATGTATTTGCTCAGGTCTAGCTCATTTTCTGATTTTCAATTAATTCAATTAAATTTATTTTAACATTAAAACCAAGAATGAAAACACAACCAATAACATTATTGCGGTAATATCGGGTGTTCTGGGCGGCAGCATGGTGAATATGGGCATCATCATGATTAGCGGATCAATTATCCCGCCACCAGAAGGGGCAGATGTTACAACAATGGAAGGGTTAAAATCAAGTATCCATTTATTTCAACCCAGGCATTTTCTGATGCCGTTTCTGGCTCATGCATTGGGTACATTTTCAGGAGCATTTTTAGCAGCAAAAATTGCTGTCAGTCATCAGCTAAAATTTGCACTAGTTATCGGTATCCTGTTTTTAACCGGAGGCATCTCTAATGTCGTGATACTCCCTTCACCGCTTTGGTTTAGTGTTCTGGATGTAACACTGGCCTATATACCCGTGGCGATTCTAGCTAAAAAACTGGCATTAAGAAAAAGATCAACCAGATAATTAAGCTCATCATTTAATGATAATCGGCTCAATTCACATTAATACAATACGACAAGTATTCGGCACTATTTATAAAAATGGCTATATTAACACTAGCATAATTGTATCTGATCGATGAAAAAACTTTTTTATTTGGGCATTTTGTTTCTAATTGTATTCGAAATCGCGAATGTCTATTTCATCATGCCTATGCCAGGCAGTCAAAGAATGGAAAGTCTGGATATAGCCTATTTCCTTTACTCCTGGCGATGGATGTTTAGAATTCTATTTTTCCTGATGATACTGGCAGGTGTTAACCATGCATTTTCAGTCTCAAAATGGCTTACTTCCGGAGCTATTTTACTGGTTTCCGGAGTCGCATTTGCCTGCAATTTCATTATGGCTGCCGATAGTATGTTCAAACAACCTGGTTCTGTGGTATTTAAAAATGCTTCAGAAAACAAAGTTGAAATCAGCCGGCTGATTCTGGGTATCAGTCTGAATGGTGAGTCGAAGGCCTACCCTATCCAGTTTCTGGGTTATCATCATCAGGTGCGCGATAGCATTGCAGGAAAAGCAATCATGGTAACCTATTGTACCGTATGCCGGACAGGAAGGGTTTTTGAACCACTGGTTGATGGAAAGGCTGAAGAATTCAGACTGGTTGGAATGGATCATTTTAATGCGATGTTCGAAGATAAAAGTAGCGGTTCATGGTGGCGGCAGGTTAGTGGCAAGGCTGTTGCAGGTCCCTTGAAAGGAAAATCTTTACCTGAAATTGCTTCTCTTCAAACTACTCTTGAAAAGTGGATAGAACTGTATCCTAATACACAGATTATGCAGGGCGATCAGAAGTTTAAGAGTAAATATGAGGGAATGAGCAATTATGAGTCAGGAAAATCCAAAAGTAAATTAACCTTACGTGATCCGGCATCATGGGAAGATAAATCCTGGGTAGTTGGCTTAGAGGTCGGAAGCGAAAGCAAGGCATACGATTGGAATCATTTGCAGAAAGAAAGAATCATTCATGATGAATTGAGCGGCAAACCGGTGGTGATTGTACTATCGGAAGATAATACTAGTTTCATTGCCCTGGAACGATTGGATAAAGAGCAGCACTTTCAGCTAAAAAATGACACTCTGATTTCGGCAAAAAACAGATACAGTTTCCTTGGTATATCACAGGATTCAAGTCAGTCGAATCTAAATCGCCTGAATGCCTACCAGGAATACTGGCATAGTTGGCAAATCTTTCATCCGTTAACTAAACGATGATTTTACAATCGAC
>CAZGWG010000344.1:1772-4275 GCA_964529165.1 uncultured Sphingobacterium sp. | reverse complement strand
TGAACATAAGCCTGGAGCAGTAAAAAGATACGTGTGGGAGGATGAAGTTTACCCACATCGTTATGATGCTCCCAAAGAGGACCCTTTTACCATCACTAAAGACGAACTAGGCACATACGATATAAACATTAACAATAAAGAATGCCTGTTTTTGAAGTTTCTAATTCAAACCAGCCGGGTTCATTGGAGAACTGAGGTTGAGGAAAGATTGATAACTAATGAATTGACTCCTATACAGCGCGACCAATATCTACTGGACAATCAATTTAACATTGCTGGACCATTACTCACTCCCGAAGAAATAGAAGAACAGAAACGACATATCGTAAATAAGATATTCACAATCGGATATTTTATGCATCGATACAAAGACCGGTCGAAACCATGGTTTGTATTTGCGATGGATGGGAAGTTAAGTGAGGATGGACAGAGTTGGGGAGGTTCCGGAAAATCAATTGTATACGACATGGCCATGCGGGCTTTACTAAGAAGGAACTTCATGCTTAGTGGCAGAAATCCAAAGCTGACTGATGATCCACACAAGTATGATGGACTTTCCGAACACCACAGATACCTTTTTGTCGATGATGCTCACAAGTATCTTAAACTGGATGTTTTCTATACTGATATCACCGGTGACGTAAAGGTAAACCCTAAAGGGAAAAAGCCGTTTACTATTCCTTTTGAGAACTCGGCAAAATTTTCTTTCAGCAGTAACTATACCCCTCAGATGGGGCCATCTACAGAGCGAAGGATGATCATAACTGTGTTTTCCGATTACTACCACAATTCAGGTGAGACTACAGACTATAAAGAAAGCAGAGACCCGAAAACTGAGTTTGGAAAGGCAATGTTTACAGAATTCACTCCTAAAGAATGGAATGACTTCTATAACACCGCGGTTTACTGCCTTAGATTTTATTTAAGCACCACTGAGAAGATCACTCCTGGTATGGGCAACGTAAATAAACGTAACCTGACAACTATAATGGGACAAAACTTCCAGGATTGGGCTAATGCATTTTTCGCTGAACAAGGCGACAAGCTTGATAAACTGATCATCAGAGAGATTGCTTTTAAGGATTTCACCTACAACGTGCCGGGTAAATGGTCGCCTCAATCATTCATGGATAGACTAAAAGCCTTCTGTAAGCTTAACGGATACATTTTGAATCCTAAACAGTTTTTGGACAAAAAAGGGAAAATAATCAGAAAAGTGGAGCACAAGTTCTATGATCAAAAATCGAATACCTGGACAAATACCGGTAGTGCCAAAGTAACCAAGGAAATGCTCTATGTACAGACTTTGGATGAGGTGATGGAGGAAGATCCGGACACAATTCCAGATCCAGATACTGAAATAACTAACGAACAAGGTGATGATGACTTCCCTATATAGTATTAATCCTGCGCTGGATACAAGGTGGTTCACGATAAAGAATGGTGCTAAATACAAAATGAAGGTAATTGGCACCTTCTTCAAAGGATCGGGTGATAAGTTTGAAGTCACAGCATATGAATTGAAATATGATCACAGAAAAGAGATTCAGGTGATCGATGCCGATGTCTTTATAAAATATATAGCCGAAGGGATAGTTAAACCTGACTACAAGGACGGCTCACTGATCCACGATTAACCACCAATGATTTAGAAAACCTATGACTTTAATCGATCAATATATATATGACCATAAAGACGAGATGTCTGTTGATGAGTTGGCAAAAAAAATTGGGGTCAGGGAGGAATTGATTTTTGCAAGAATCAAAGCTATTGAATCAAATAAACCCACGAACATAATTTCGATTACGATGGAAGAGGAAATGTATGCGTTGGTTCAATTTATTCTAATTAACGGATCAGGCTGTTTGGTTGATATAGCCAAACAAAGATTGAGGGATTTAAACAACTCATTATATCAAAAAAGTGATACTAAACTCTAACCAATAAAACTTAATTATGAAAAGGTTAATAATCATCATCGCAACAAGCATTTTATTATTCAGTTGTAGTAAAAGAAATTTTATGCCAGAAACAGTTCCTGGTGGTCGTCCTCCCCGACCTATTCCTGATACAACTAAGAAGGATTTAAATACACCAATTAAAATCAGGACCTAACACTAAAGACCTTTTTTAACCATCGATTCGGTTAATCAAGAATGGGAGCCTAAAAGTAAGTGGCACTTACTATGCCTGACCTCAGATGAGTTCGGGCTTTGGCCATAGAAATCATTAACAATTTATCATGATCAATAAGCAACATTTCCTCTACACAGAGGGTGGTGGTTTTAATCCTATCAGAGTTAAAAACCCTGAATCAGTAGAATTTTTAATAATAGATCTGTTCTGCGGGGCAGGAGGAACATCTACTGGATTTCATCGCGCTCTAAAAGGTGATGACCAGGTTGCTATCGTGATGGCGTGTATTAACCATGATCCAATCGCTATAAAATCGCATTGGCGTAACTATCCTGATGTTGTTCACTTTGAAGAGGATATTAGAAC
>CAZGWG010000344.1:0-1762 GCA_964529165.1 uncultured Sphingobacterium sp. | reverse complement strand
ATAGTTGGACTCATTGCAAAATATAGGGTAATATATCCAAACGCAAAGATAATCCTATGGGCGTCTTTAGAATGCACCAACTTTAGTAAAGCGAAAGGAGGACAACCACGTAATGCAGATAGCAGGACTTTGGCAGACCACCTTGATAGATATGTTGAAGCACTAAACCCTGATTATATTCAAATAGAAAATGTGGTTGAATTCATGAGTTGGGGGCCTCTTGATGCCAATGGTAAACCAGTAAGCAGAAAATCAGGGAGTGATTGGTTAAAATGGTGCAAACATATTGATTCATTAGGTTATAGAAACGAATGGAAAGAAATGAATAGTGCCGATTTTGGAGCATATACATCTCGCAACCGCTTGTTTGGATGTTTTGCAAAGCCTAATCTTCCCATTGTTTGGCCTGAAAGCACTCATGCAAAAAAACCTGGTCTTGATGGAATGTTTGGAGTGCAGCACAAATGGAAAGCCGTAAAGGAAGTTCTTGATTTTGAAGATGAGGGCATAAGTATATTCAATCGTAAGAAACCACTGGTTGATCCTTCTTTAGAGCGCATTTATGCAGGGCTAATTAAGTTTGTTGCGGGAGGAAAGGATGCATTTCTATTGCAATATAATTCCACAGGTAAAAATGGCGATAAAAAGCAAGCTGTTACCTCAACAGATTCACCATGTCGTGTTTTAACAACTCAAAATAGGACTGGGTTATGTTTTATAGCAAAATATTATAGTGGAAAACCTGAAGGTAAAGTGATACCTGTAACGGGGCCAGTAGGTACTGTTACTTGTGTGGACGGTCAATCATTGGTAGTCTGCAAACCTTTCATCATGAACACTAATTTTAAGAACGTTGGTAGTTCAATAGAAGACCCTGCACAAACATTAACCGCTAGCCGACACCACCCATATGTTGTAAATCCAAAGTTTATTGCTAGCTATTATAGCACTGGCGATAATGTAAGATCTGTTGAGGAGCCATGCGTGACTCTAAGGTGCAAAGATGGTAGCTCATTAGTGAATCCAATTTTTATTAGTAGAGAATATAAGACAGCGACTAATACATCAATTGAAGAACCGATAGGTGCATTATTGACTACACCAAAAGCAAACATTGTTAACTGTCAACCTTTCATTCTTAACCCTTCTCATGGTGGCCACTGTACCGGTACAAATGTGCCTTGTGTTACTATTGTTGCTAGACAAGATAAAGCCCCGTTGTATCTAATCCAATATACTATCGATAAGAATGTCAACATTCCGATTTATGATGATGATAGCGAAGTAATGATCCGGATTAAACAATTCATGGCTCTTTATGGATTGGCCGATATTAAAATGAGAATGTTGAAGGTTTCAGAGCTAATACTTATACAGGGTTTTCCCAAAGATTATAAGCTCGAAGGGAACCAGACTGATCAAAAGAAGTTTATTGGCAATAGCGTTGTGCCGCATGTCGTAACCTCCTGGTGTTTAGCGATGGCAGATAAGTGCAGGACTTTAAGAATAGCAGCCTAATGCTCTTTAAACCAATAGAGCAAGTAAAAGGTAAATTTAGCTTTTGACAGTACTGGGGTTAGCTTTCCTTCATGGCTTCCTTAATCCTATCGCCTAATTCCTCTGAGCAGTTTTTTAAAGTAAATTTATGACTATCATAATCTACCACAAGTTCAACTCCTTTTTCAGACATCTCACTTTGAAGATTATCTGGAATTTTAGCTATAATAGCCACCCCATTGTAGCTTTTTTCCCCGCGGTAATA
>CAZGWG010000343.1:0-4286 GCA_964529165.1 uncultured Sphingobacterium sp. | reverse complement strand
TCAACGGGCAATTCTGAACCTTTAACCTGCTCAGATACTGGAGCATCATCCTGAGTAGCGGCATCTTCTGTTTCAATTGTTGCGATAACAGCACCTACCTGAACCACTTCATCTTCTTTAAAAAATATCTTAAGCAATTTTCCAGAAACAGGAGATGGAACTTCAGAATCGACCTTATCCGTTGCAATTTCTAATACAGACTCATCAATATCTATCTGGTCGCCAGGCTGTTTAACCCATTTTATGATTGTAGCCTCGGCAACACTCTCACCCATTTTTGGAAGCACTAATTCGTATAAAGCCATAGTAGAGTATTTTAGAGAATTGGTTATCTGAGTGCAAAATTAAACTTTTTCAATAAACCTGTTCCTCTTTCATTAATTTATAAAGCAAAACGAGCGCTGTTGTTGCTGTTCTTTCAATGTTCTGAATCCTTTTATTACCAAAATTATATTTTCTGGTAATGGTCTTCGATTTACCTGTTACGGCAATCCAAATTGTTCCAACAGGTTTTTCTTCAGTTCCTCCATCGGGGCCGGCGATTCCACTAACAGCTATTGAATAATCGGAATGAAAGGCAGAATGTGCTCCTGCGGCCATTTCCTTTACAGTTTCCTCACTTACAGCTCCGTAATTGCTCAGTGTATCCTTTGAAACACCCAATATGCTTATTTTTAGCGAATTTGAATATGTAACAGCACCACCTAAAAAAACCTTGCTGCTGCCAGGATGTTGTGTCAATTGATGGGATAAATATCCACCTGTACAGCTTTCTGCAAGTGATAGAGTCAGATTTTTAGACTCCATATAATCCATGATCACCTTCTCAATTGGCGTATCATTCTCTGACATTACGAATTCTGCAATCTGATCAACAATTAATTTCGCATAATTACTGATTTCCTTGCTTAACAAATCCTCATCTTCTCCACTCCCGCTTAAACGGATTCGAACCGTCCCTAATTTAGGTAAATATGCCATTTTAATATGGGCCGGAAGCGAATCTTCAATCGCGGCAATTCTTTCAGCAAGAATGGATTCACCAATCCCGGCTGTGAGAATGGTATGATGCAAAATTACCGGCAAACTGAAGGCAGCCCTGATTTTAGGAATTACCTGTTCTTCCATCATATACATCATCTCAAATGGTACTCCAGGCATTGATACGTAGATTTTATTGTCATGTTCAATCCACATACCAGGTGCTGTGCCGTTTAAATTGAGAAGTGTGATACAATTTTTAAGTACTTCAGCCTGTTTAATATTGCTTTCAAGTAAAGGAGCTTTATACTTAGAGAAAATCCGCTTTACGTTTTCTAATGCATCCTGATCCAAACGAAATCCGGTTTTGAAGTATTCTGCCAGGGTATTTTTGGTGATATCATCTTTCGTAGGCCCCAGGCCGCCAGTAATCAAAATAAGGTCGGCTCGGTCTTTAGATTCATGTAAAGCCTCCAGAATGTGCTGACGGTCATCTGAAACGGATGAGATCTGTTTAACCCGTATTCCTGCCAGATTGAGCTTCTGAGCCATCCAGGCAGAGTTTGTATCAACTATTTGCCCGATCAGAATCTCATCTCCAATAGTTATAATTTCTGCTCTCATATTAAAAGTTGTTCCAGGCATCGCGACGTTTGCTGAGCTTAAGATCCTGAAGAATAGATGCTTTAACTCTTAAATCAACACTGTAGAATTTATATGTGCCAATCGGGGACCATCGGAATGATAAGTCCCAGCAATGCAGATCCCGATAAATTGAAAATTGAGTTAAACTTAGTTTATTAGCTTGAAAATCATATCCAGAAGTGTATTGAACCTTCCATTTTGGAGTAACATTAAAATCTCCAAAAACATTGAGTGTATTGGAAATACTTGATTGCAGACCATTTTTTGAATAATTGAAACTATAGGCTGCACTGACATTCCACGGGATATTAAAATCAACAAATGCATTTGGATCCCTACTTATTGCGTTCAACTCATCTTGCTGCTGCTTAGACAGATTTTGCTTTGACTTATCGATCTGATTCAAATTTTCATTCCTGCTTTTGGCTGCATTTGAGTTAAAACTAAAATCCGTTGAGAGCCCGAAATTAGTCAATCTGGCAAGTTTACCTGATTTTAGTGCAAACTCATCTATTCGCAATCCATTCTTGTCGATTGCGTATGGATCAAATGTTCCATAGAAATTGATTCCGATTTTTTCTTTGAAAAATGCAGTTCTTCCGGAAAAACCAATCGTTGAAAGTTTGAAATTCTCGGCTGCAAAATTATAGTTACCTGAAAAAGTTAAACTTTGTAATATCGGTATGTTGACAGAGTTCTTAGATGAGTCGGCTGTAGACCTAACCTTGGCTTCAACATTATTGTCAAAGCTGAAACCGATTCCGGCAACTCTACCTGGTGATGGAGAATTGAAAACCGCATTGTCATATATTGAATACCTGGTAACTACTTTAGAAGTATCTCCCTCTAAATTTCGAAAATAACCAAAACGGTCAGCACCAAAGTCCGGGCGATAATTAAAATTGACTGAAGGAGTCATGACATGTCTTATCGCCATTAAATTCCCCTTTTTAAAATTGAACTTACCGTATAATTTTGTAGCTAATCCGGTATTTAAATTATATTCATATACTCTGCTAAACCCCTGTATGGTGTCGATAACTGGCTTATAACCTGAGGCAACCGGAGCAAGTCTCTTACGTATGGTTTGTAAATACCACTTCTCACTGTAATTCATGCCTGAATTAAATTGGAAATATTTAAGAATATTTAAGGATAAACTGATAGGAATATCATGCTGTATTCCATTTCTAAAATCTCTTAAGGTTTCTTTTTTAAATAATTTATATTCTTTGGTATTGATGGAATTACTTCCTTGCATACTATATCCAACACTTAATCTTTGATACCATTTCTGCTCTCCTGCCCTATCCTTTGAATCAAATGGATTCAAGGTTGTCATATTTAAACTGAAGCGGGGAAGATCCAGAAACACAGTTTGTTGTTCTATATCCTGTGAATGTGAAAGACTGGACGAAAAGTTAAACAGTCCATTGCCAAATACTTTACCGTAACTAATACTGGAGGATAATGTATTTCTTGCAATTTCAGTTGGATTATAGGTACCTGCAGCACCGGTATTCTGGAAATAAGAACCTGTTCCTGCGTTTACTGAAGCACTAAAAGTTGTTCCGGGATTGGCCAGCGGGCTTTGAGAATGACTCCATGTTAGATTAAAATCTTTATTTGGTCTTTTATAAGATGGTGTACCTTCAACTCCATTTTTTGTGGATGCAAATCTGAAATTCAATCCCCCATCAAACTTATAATTTTTTCGGTAACGTGCTGCTGTCCCCAATTCATAAGACCCCTTGGAATACAGGGTACCACGTGTGGAAAGATCCCAATAGTCATTTAAGCCAAGATAGTACCCCAGATCACGCATAAAAAAACCCCTGGTATCTTCTCCAAAGGTGGGAAAAAGTAATCCACCTGATCTCTTGTTTGGCTTTGGAAAAAAACCGAAAGGCACACCCAGTGGTAAGGGTACATCTTCTATTACCAGATAAGCAGGTCCCGTGATAATTTGTTTATCAGTTGCAATCCCTCTGCTTATATGAATACCAAAATGCGGATGTGGTAAATTACAGGTGCTATAAATGCCTCTCCTGAAAAAACCTTCATCATACTGGTTCTTTTTAAACTGCTGTGCCTGAAGAAAGCCTCCCTCAACATCTGTAAAAACCCCATAGGACTTTCCTTTTTTCGTTTTATAATTAAAAAAAAGAGAATCAGTACTTAAAGGAGGTTCAGCACCCTGCATTACCAATGGTTTACCGATATATCTTTTATTTACCGGATTAGTCCTTCCTTTTGCAAAAAGGCTGTTATTCTTTTGATCAAGCCGGATATAATCCGCTTCTATTTCGAAATCTTCATACTTAACACGGGCATTCCCATACAAAAAGACTATATTGTTGGTCATATCGAAGATTGTTGAATCTTCTGCCGCATAGGTTACTTTAGAGTTTAATGAACCTGAACTTTTTATTTTTTTTGTTACAGTATCTGTTTTGGAACTATCTGCACGCAATGTTGTATCAACTGAAGCGTTATCAGGTCGCAGAACAGTTTGCTGGGCATACAGCGACCCATTCATAAAAACAGCAAACAGCATGGCCGCAAAAAAATAATTAAAAATGGGTCTAATAAATTTCAAATTCGGTGATGAATACTATTTTTGCAATGATAGATAATTATATGCGCTCAAAATTAATCAA
>CAZGWG010000342.1:0-4322 GCA_964529165.1 uncultured Sphingobacterium sp. | reverse complement strand
CATTCTCTGGTATGATCCAGCCGGTTATTGTCGTTATGCGCAATAGAATAGCCTTTACCGTTTTCGCCCGATCAACGGCCTCTAATTGGCTCACAGGGGCGGATATTTTTACCAAATCATATACCTGCTGCATCTGGACCGGCAAGGTCGTCTTTGAGACTTTCGAGTAGTTGATAAGCCCCGTTGTTTCGCTTATTTCGGGAAGAACCGCCGGTAAGTGATTGCTGATGTGTTCCATTTTTTTGCTGTTTGCTTTTTTGCCAAATCGTTTGCAGGGTAGAAGTTTTTGCGATACTTGTAAGTGAAAGGCTTTTGTAGAAATTATCTTGCACAATCCAGTCAGATAATTCTTTCCAGGCGGTTTTGAAGGCAGCATAACCTACATCCGTTTCCGGTAGCCATTTCATTTTCAGGGGGCCGGATAGAAATTCTCCGATCTCAAAAAGAGCGCTCAAATCGGCTGTGGCGCTGAACGGGTAGTCTTTTACCTTACCCATCCATTCCTGTTGCATAAGTCCGATAATCGAATCGGGAGAAAAGTTTCCCTGTAACCCTTCAAAAGAAGAAGAAGAATTAGAGTAACCATTAACCATATTGTTGTTGGTTTCTATTTTGAAACCATTAGGTTTTGTTTCGGTAACCTTTTGGTTTTTTGGACGGCCTCCTAATTTTCCATTTCCGGTCGCCGTTTCAGATTTTTTTATTCGCTTATTTCGGATTTGATCCATGACTGGGTTGATTAATCCGAGACTGTTTTTATTTGTAAACTTTTGAGATAAAAGGGACCAGTTCTTTTTTGCTGTTGGTGCAATTCTACATAGCGTTTTAAAATCTTCAGGGATAGCCCCCTTATCATACTGGCAGATCAGCAAACGCACATATGCCCCGAATTCTTCGTCTTTCCATCCCTGGGTGCTGGTAAGTAATTTTTGATAATAAACCGGAAAATAATAGTCTCCCTTAGGCATTGGATTCGGATTTTTGTTCAATCTGAAAAATATATTCGTCGTATATGCTCTGCTGTCTATTCAAAAAGGCTTCTTTAATAACGGATGCAAGAACATCGGAGCCTATAGATGTGTCCAGGCCAGAAAATCCTATAGTTAGTTTTCTAATATCATCGGAAAGAAATAATGATCTGATAACGTCAGAAAGATTTTTTAATGCAGCATTTAAATTATCGGATTCGTATTTATGACAATCTTCGCAGAGAGTAACTAAATCAATATCACCATATTCCCATGGATTGTGTCCTGAATAATATATTCTGTGATGAACATTCAATGGTTTTGTGTCTGAGAAGCATCTTTGGCAGGTATATTGGTCCCTATCCATTATTTGAAGGCGTCTCTTCTGCCATCTGGGGTCTCGTAGTAATTCGGAATAATTGGACATTGTATTAAAAAGGTTTTAAAAGGGTTTATTGGGTAGGGATTAAAGGGGTATTATCTATTATTCACTCGCTCATAAATCAGGGAATTGTCGGATTCGCAAGTGTTCTGGCCATTCATTCATATCGCCGCCGTGTCTATCTTTTAAGCCCAACTTTTTAGAAAGATGGGTGCCGAGTTGTTTAACAAATACCGGAATGCCTGCCTCTTTACAGTCATTACCAATCCGCTCAATCCATTCTATCTCGCAAGGCCGGTACTTGTATTTTCCTTTTTCGTTTCCACTTTCGCCGCCAACAATGATCCAGTCAATTGTCTGATCGGGCGCATCTATTCTGAACAAAGGATATTCCTTCTGCATCAATTCGAGCTTTCGTTGCGGTATCAAAAACCCATCGCTTCCTAGTACTTTTATTTCGCCCCAAAGCGGCTCCATTGAAAGGAATAGCACATCTGAATAATCGCGGCATTTTATCAACTCTGAAATTCTATGCAGGGAATTACTGCTACCAACAGAGGTTCCCAACCAAACGTGATCTCTTATTCCCTGCCAGAAGTCCGGCAAGTGTCTGATTATCCTTTCTGGCCTTTTCGTTAGAATCTGAAATGTATGTTGTGGGCATTGCCTGATTATATCCCACGCTTCATTACGATAACTATCAATTGCAGGATGAAAAAAGTCGGTAAGGCTGCTTGTAAATATTTTTGATGGTTCTTTAAGTTTCAGGGGAAGATTAAAGACAGTTTTTGTTCTTACTATGTCGATAGGATTATATCTTGTGCTATCAAAACTGTCGCGGTACATATAGCAGAATTTGCAGTCCTCGTCAACCTTAGTGCATCCCCTTGCAATGTTCCATGTAGCATCAGTCCATTGTATAGCCGATTCTTTTCCCATTATTGATTATTTATTTTGTGATAAATTTCCATTGCCCGCTCTCGGTCTATAGATAAGATGTAATGTTTTCGGTACGTTGATTTACGGCCAAAGGTGTTTTCAAAGGGCACGTCCTGATGATGAATAGGAACGCTGTAGTTGTTAATCAGATCGGATAGGGAGCCCCTAAAACGATTATAGGCGTACTGCTGCTCCGAGATCATTCTACCTTGTATCATGTCGTATAATAGATGTGCCATTTGATTTTTCGGTGGGGATAAAAAGATTAGTGTGGTCTGCATGGTCAGGATATTTTTTTTAGCTTATTTGAATAATCGGCTATCATTAATTTTAATTCCTCCCTACTGTACTTATGAACCATTTTTGCTTCTTCATAAAGGATTTCTACTATACCTGGATGCTCTAATTCCAATCTCTGAGAAAATATGATTAGGTTGCCACTGGAATGCCTGTTACAGTATGGGCATTGTATTTTAGTGTTGCGTTCGTCAAATCGCAGGAACATGTGACCCCTGCCAATAAAATGCCCGCAGTCCATTCGCTTCCAATTATCTACTTTATCGCAGGTAAAACATTTCACATTACCGTATAGATCAGCTTCCCGCAGTCTGATATATCTGCTATAAATAATATCCAGATCCGTGATTAAGTTGGAAAGGCTTTCATCCCCCGCTATTTCTTTTTCCTGTGCCTTTTGCAAGGACTTCATTTTGTTATTATCCCAGTAGTGCCTATTGCATAACCCTTTTGTTAAAGGCTGCTTGCGTTCATGTGGGCACATCGGGCAGATGCCGAGCTTAGGCCTTATGGTAGAATTATAGATCATTATATCTCTACTTCATTTTTTGCCAATAATTCGCGGGTATATAAATCAATAAAGTGTTGCTGAAACGCCCTGATATCCAGCACGCCGTTGTTTTGTATTTTTAAATATTTCATGTTAATGTTTTATCCTTGATGATATTGTGATAACCTAAGTTCTTCCTTTGCTTTGCTGATGCAGGTTCTAAGCCATTCCAACTGATATTTACATTCCTTATCAAGTTGTTCTACCCAATTGACCAGGTAGTTTAAATCCCTTGTTTCTGCTTTTATTAAATCATTTAATGTAGATGCAGGAATAGCCGAACGCCTGAAGTCTTTCATCTGCGTTAATATAGACTCTCTGACGGCCTTATCTTTCCAGTACCGTGCATCGGCAAGCATCTTTCCCGTATTAGCCATATAGGCCGCCAGTTCGTGTCCACGCTGTACGCATACTTCTATATCGTCGGCGTGAACTTCTTCTTTTAGATATTCATAAATAGCCGTAGCGGTTGGGAATATTTCTTCAGGGGTCATTATATTTTTTGGCTGGAACATTTCATAAAGATTTTATGGTTAGTACATGTACCCCGCTTTTTCTGCTGTGAATATTCCATCCCAACGCTTTGCCCAAAAGTCGTAGGAGCGATCCCATCCGTCCTGTAGAATACATTCATTGAACATATTGAGCAGGTGATTATATTCTATCATTCCATATTCGATTAGCTTTTCGTCCAAAAGATGAACGCTAACGCCTCCCTTCTTATCCACAGCTATGATGTAATAGTCTTTTTGTTGGCCCAATCCCTGCAAATACATAGCAGCTTGCAGATAATAGCCCATGTTATTAATATCGCGTTGAAATTTCTTAGGCTCTGCATCGGCGCAAGTTTTCAGATCGAAAACAATATCTCCAAGTCCGTCAATAAACCCGTGAAATTTGAAATTCTTGAAGTCCCAATCTATAGGGTATTCTCGCAGCCCTGCCTGATCTAAAACCTTTCGCGAGGCCCTATTGTGCAGCACATTGGAGGCAACGGTTTTTGCGTGCAGATATTCATCCGTTTCCACAATTTCCCGATTGCCGCTTTCGATGACCGCTACGGCATGCCATTCTTTATAGGCTTTCGTTGCGCGAGGTTTTGAGCCGCCAATCTGATTACATATATCTCTATCATCCAAGCACACATATCTGTTATCGAAGTCCTCCGGCTCCAATACTAGACAAT
>CAZGWG010000341.1:0-4339 GCA_964529165.1 uncultured Sphingobacterium sp. | reverse complement strand
CTTAAATACAACACTATAAAAAAACAATAATATGTTAGCACAACAAAGGCTTAAGAATGCACGGGATATTATGACCCGGATCGAGGAAACTCAAATGGAAAATATCCGCAAAGCTGCAGAGATAATGGCAGATTCAATTGAAGCAGGTCGCTGGGTTCATACTTTTGGATGCGGTCATGCAACCATACCGGTGGAAGAAATGTATCCCAGGATAGGTGGCTTTGTAGGGTTTCATCCGATGATTGAATTACCTCTAAGTTTTTTTACCCGGATAACCGGTGAGATGGGAGTACACCAGTTTGTATTTCTTGAAAGAGTAGAGGGATATGGAGTTGAAATTATGAAAGGTTATAATTTCGATACACGCGATACCATGTGGCTTTTCTCTCATACCGGAATCAATAACGTGAATATTGATGTTGCGCTGGAGGCAAAAAAGAAGGGGATGAAAGTAATTGTTTTTGGTTCGGCGTCAGAAGCTGTAGGTAAAAAAACCAGGCATTCTAGTGGTAAAACAATTTTTGATATTGCCGATCATGTGGTTGATACCTGCGCCCCTATCGGTGACGCTTCAGTTCCTCTTAAAAACCATCAGGATAAGGTTGGTCCTGTTTCTACAATGGCTTTTATTACCTGTGTATGGATGACCGTAACTACTGTAGCAGAAATTCTGGCCGACAGAGGTGTTAAACTATTCATTCACCCTTCACACAATGTTCCGGGTGATGATACTGCCAAAGAACGATTGGAAGATGCCCTTGCTGAGTACAAAAGAAGGATTGCAGGAGTTTAGCTTATTTAGCTCATCTGATGATTTTAAGTCATCAGATGAGTATTTTTCTTATAAATATTGCTTACAAGTCATAACTTGCGTTTATGCTAAAAATCGGTGTTATTGGCCTGGGAGATATTGCTCAGAAAGCATATCTACCGGTATTGAACAGCAAGGAACTTGAAATTCATCTTTTTACCCGTAATCAGGAACGTCTTTTCCGAATTGCCAAGCAATACAGAATAGGAAATCTGCATTCAGATCTGGCTTCCATTTTGGATAGCGGAATCAAGGGGGCTTTTGTTCATACTGCAACTGAATCACATGAAAGTATCATAGAACAACTTCTCTTACATAATATTCATGTTTATGTTGATAAGCCTATAACTTATGATTACGCATCTTCTAAAAGGCTTATTGATCTTGCACAAAGCAAAAATCTGAACCTGATGGTCGGGTTTAACCGAAGGTATGCACCCGCTTACCGGGAATTGAAGCAGCTTGAAAACCCAAATATGATCATTCTTCAAAAGAATCGTCATTCACTTCCCGGAGATATCAGGACTTTCATTTTTGATGATTTTATTCATGTGATCGATACCATGCGCTATCTTTTCAGCTATCCTGTAAAAGAAGTTTTAGTGAAAGGGATGAAAAGAGATGGACTATTGATACATGTTGTGGTTCAACTGATTGCAGAGAACGGTGCAATTGCTATTGGGATCATGAACAGGGATTCAGGTACTCTGGAAGAAAAGGCTGAAGTATTTGGCTCAGAAGAGAAGAAGACAGTCGTTAATATGACTAACCTGACTACTATGCGTCAAAAGACTGAAATATTAAATGGGATCAGCGACTGGGAATCAACCCTTTCGAAACGGGGTTTTGAAAGTATAATTGATGATTTTCTTCATTCACTTGAAACGGGCACGAAACCTCAATTTAGTATGCTGGATAACTTGCTGACTCATGAGATGTGTGAAAAGGTGGTTAGACAGTTGACAATTGACAGTTGACAAATGAAAAGGGTTTACAGAGCGGGATGACAGGTAATTGAGAGTTGAAACCTAATGTTAATAAAACTTATAACCTACAACTTATTACTTATAACTTTCTTCTTAAAATTACTTTCATAAATCTCAATCCAATCCTGCACACTTATTCTTTTAACTAATTGTCCAATCAGCTCAAAGGGGATATGCTCCGGTTTTTTAAACCGAAGGCAACTTTTGCCCATATCTTTTTTTGCAGCAGTATATTTAGGATATTCTTCCAGAAACCAGTCCATTAGTTTTGCGTCAGCGTAAAGCCCCATATGGTAAAAAGCAATGAAGTTTTTCTGTGAAGCAATATTCATAAATGGAAGCGGCAACTGCGGGTTGCAGTGGTATCCGTCAGGATAAATGGTATGAGGGACAACATAGCCAACCATGCCATAATTCATTTCTTCAGCAAAACCTTTGGGCAGATTGTCCAGAATTACTTTTCTTAATTTATTCATCCCTTCCTTCCTGTCTTCCGCCAGTGAATCAAAATAAGCCTGAGGGGTCAAAGCGGCGGATTTCATGGTTTAACTATTTACTTTCCATTGATGAGAATCATCTTCCATAATCTCCCTTCCCCAGATCGGAAGCTCAGCTTTCAGCCGTTCAACCGTTTCTTCACAGGCAGCTATTGCGGCCTTTCGGTGTGCAGATGAAGTGAATACAAACAGGCAGATTTCACCAGCAGCAACTTCACCAAGACTATGATGTACATGCATACAGGTGAGGGGATATTTGGCAAAAATATCCTCCCTGATTAAATGCATTTTTTCAAGGGCCATTTCTTCAAAAGCTGTGAAGTCGATTGCTCTTACTTTTCCATTTTCGGTTTGGTCAGCTCTAACTTGGCCAAGAAAAATATTGTGGCCTCCAATCGCTGTCTGCGTACTATGTTTTTGTATACTCTCGGCAATAAATATTGTTGGAATGGCACCCTTACTAAAGATATTTTTAGGTTTTCTATCTGACATTACGAAACTATTTGGATCTCTGCCAATCGGCAATTCCACCTTTTAAGCTATATATTTTTCTGGATTTGCCAAAATGCTTTGAGAGGATTTCAGCAGCAACGGCGCTTCTTTTTCCGCTCTGGCAGAAGAGTACTATTGTACGGGCCCCGATGTCTGGAATTTGCTCCTTTAAGCGACTTAAAGGAATATTGATATGTTCAAAATCATCCAGGTTGGGTGTTTCACCTGTTTCCCTTATATCAACAAACTGGATATTTTTGTCCTGCAGCATTTCTTCAAATTCCTCTTTTCTTATCTCATAAGTGGAATGAACGGAACAAAACCAGTCATAATCAAATTCCTTAAAGGCCTTTTTATCTTTGGGAATCATTTTTAGGGTATCTGGCATTGCTATTAATTCCAGATCAAAGAAATGATTATTTAGAGAGTTATAGGTTAGCAAACGGTCAATCAGGGCAATTCCAATACCGGTAATCAGCTTTATGGTTTCACTCGCCATCATGGTACCAATAATTCCTGGGAGCACACCAATTACACCAGCTTCCTCACAATTTAAAACCTCGCCATCTGCAGGGGCCTTAGGGAACAAGTCACGATAATTAGTGGCTGTTTTTATTTCTGGAGGGTAATTGAAAATAGCCAACTGACCTTCAAAGCGGGATATTGCACCATATACAAGTGGTTTATTTAGAATTACACAAGCATCATTAATCAGGTATCTGCTTGAGAAATTATCTGTGCCATCCAGAACAATATCGAAGCCTGAGATAATTTCCAGTGCATTTGTATTATTGAGTATTTCATTGAAAACGACGATTTCAATTTCAGGATTGATCTGTTCAAGAACATCTGCAGCTTTCAAAGCTTTTGAGAGGCCAATATCATTCACAGTGAATAAAACCTGGCGGTGAAGATTACTCAAAGAGACCAAATCAAAATCAACAATACCAATTTTACCCACACCTGCACCTGCAAGGTAAAGCAGGGCAGGACAACCAAGGCCTCCGGCACCTATAACTAGGACTTTTGCTTCTTTTAACTTCTGCTGACCAATTTCGCCAAGCTCCTTTAATGAGATCTGTCGTTTGTATCTCTCGTTCTTTGTCGTATTGCTCATGATCAGCCTCCTGAAAATGGCGGTAATAATGTGATATTATTGTCACCGCTAAGAATGGTATTTTCTCTGATTACTTTTTTATTTAACGCAATGGCATATTTTGTATCCGCCATAAGCGGGTACAGTTCATGCAAAGTTTTAATCAGAGTTTCTGTGTCGGGAATATCATGAAGTATCATTTCTGTTTTCCCTGTGATATCCGCGAGCTGCCCGAATAAAGTAAGATGTACCTGCATATTATTCGAATTTTTTATGTAAAAATAAGCTTTATTCCGGCCAGCAAGAGTACAATTGCAAGTGTATTTTTTAAAATATTCTGGTTGAACTTCATTGAACCGAAATAAGAACCGCATAAACCACCAGCAAAGGCAATAAAAACATAGCTTACCATATCGGGGCTAAACTGAATACCTTTGCTAAGGTGTCCTGCCAGTCC
>CAZGWG010000340.1:3499-4345 GCA_964529165.1 uncultured Sphingobacterium sp. | reverse complement strand
AGAGAGTGATGAAATGTTTTTTGTGAAATCTTGCTGTACCATAAGAAGTAGTGGGATATTCAGTCAATTCATAGCCATATTCATCTTCTTCAGTTACACTGCATACTTCTAAATACTTTGGGCCTTTTTCAATTTTACCAGTGGTAAGACTCGTCCAGTTACCTCCATTATCATGTATACATATCACTTTCATAACAATATAATTTACAGGTTAAATAACAGCCATTGAAACTATCGCCGGCTGTCCAGGTTAATTATTTACCAGTGATTTAAATCTTGGTTCAGGTTCTCCAACGTGTCTAATATTTATAATATTGATTTTGGAACAGAATACAATATCTCCCACATCATTTTTTACAATACAGTTGTTTTGATAGCTTAATGAGCCTGTTGAAGACTCTTTTGTTGGGCAAGTAACATTAACAGCTACCACTGTCCAGATATCTTGTGATGTCCCGGGATAATAGCTAGGATCAATTACATATTCTCCATTTCTGATAGCCACCGTATAGGAGCCATCAACAAATACTACTTTCTGCCCTGGTTCAATTGGGGCCTGAATTCCATTAGAAGGAATGTCTATACAAGATTTCTTCATAATAGTTGGTTTTATTTAATTAGTTAATCAAGGCCCTGTTCTTTAAACCAGTTACTAAATCCTACAGGATCTTGCATCATTTCTGTAAGTGTTTTACCATCCGGGAATGGGATGTATTTTCCCTGTGATTGACCAATATGCAATTGTTGACGGCCCAATAATTTACCCACTTCAATGCATGTAAGCCACCCATCATTATTATCCACAACAAGAACGACATTTCCTAAAGAAGACATAACAGCTGCGCT
>CAZGWG010000340.1:0-3489 GCA_964529165.1 uncultured Sphingobacterium sp. | reverse complement strand
TTCCTTTCCAGGATAGAATTTAGGAATAAATAGTGCTATTACATTGTCCTGCACTTTCATTAATTGACCAGAAAGAATATCCAGGACATTTGAGGTTTCAGTAATCATAAACAAATAGTTTTTAATTAGTTAAGTAATGTTTATAAAGAAATCCACGAAATGCTGCCTTTGCTTCTTCCCTTGAGACAAAAGCTGGTTTAGACCCATATCCCCATTGCCGGCTATTCTGAATACTCCAGCAATTCATATACACACCCTCAGTTTTATCCCATCTCCAATAATGAACATCACGGTCAATAATCTTCTCAATTTCTTCTTTGGAATATTTTTTCTTATTCATTGTTAATTAGTTAATAGTGTATAAGAAATGCTATAATAATGTCAGTGTTCTTTAAATTCTTCCAGCATGGTCAATTGTCCTGTGGTGAAATATCTGTACCACCATAGCCAAGGATAATATGCCCACCATCCAATAAAACAAGCAAATAGTAATTTCCAATCCATTTCATCTCCAAATATTAAACAAGCAAAAAGCCCCATAAACACAAAGAAACTTCCAAAACAAGCTATAATTCCAAATACACAAAACTGTATACTCCAGGACAATAAAGCCAAAGGAATACACACAATTCTTAAGTATTTATTTTTAATCATAATTCAAATTATTTAGTATAAAAGTTATTTAGTGTAAAAGCCCTCATCCCTACTGCTTGCCGGGAATATTGGGCTTAATTCAAAAGGAGATTATAACCTACCAGCACATTGTTGAAGAATACACTCCAATTTGACTACTTCCCAGGTATCTCCTTCTTCATTTTCAATTGAGAAAATAGTTCTATCAAGAGCATTTTCGATACAATATGCAGTATAAAGAATTGCAGCCTGAGATGGACTACTGCAGGTATAATCCCTGATTAGGCCATCTATTCCATAGACTGTGTATTTATAAGATTTCATTTTAATAGTGCCCAGTAACGTAGGACAAACGCTTTTGAATTGTTTATTTTAATATTCATCCTCAATTTCAAGAGAACTATCCCAAAGCCTAAGCTCATTTACTACATCACTTTCAAGTTTTATAATTGCTATAATATCTGTCGGCTCTTTGGGAATATTTAGTTCTTCATAATTATCAACAAGCCTTACAGCCTGGTAATTAGAAGTAATGATTAAAAAAAATGGCATATAAAACGCTTTTGAATGTTTAAGAATGTTATAAAGAGCTCAGAGAGAGCAATTGATTTTCAAAGAACTAAATAGGAATGTAATGCTATGATAGATGGAAATCCCGTTCAGGATAAATAAGAGATAATTGTCTTTGTAATTCAATTCCTAATACAATCAATGATTTCACATCACTATACCTTATATGAACATCATCATAATTAATTCCTCCTCTGTTCTTTCTATCCACATAAGCTACCTCAATGTTTAATTTCTCACCTAAGTAATCAGTGATTATTCTCTCCAGGACAATACTCTCATCATATCTAAGAGTAATACAAGTAATAGGGAGTTCAGGTTGTGTATGTTTCTTTTTCATTGTTATTGCTATATTGATAGTTAACAAATAATTTAATTCAAGTGATTTCTCACACAAATAACCAATAATTACTTAACAATTCCAAATAAATTAACAAACAAGGAGTTATTATTCCCTCTTCAGGAATAGAAAAGCTGCACGTGCCTATGGTTTCAAGCCTTATAACCCCTTGTTTACTAACTAGACTAATTGAATAGAATTATGCCCTATCCCAATCAAAATAGTCTTCCTTGCTCATTAAGAGCCCTTGATAAATCGTCATAGCTTATTGGTTTTTGATTTAAAAAAAGAAGTGTTTACAATTATATTAACAAACAATTTCTTAACTTTAATAAGATAATTAGTTTACACTCAATGGATAAGATATCAAAGGGAATATTAGAATTTGGATCACTGGAGAAATATATTGAGGCATTATATAATAGAATTGATCACCTCAATAAAGTAGTAAAGAACTATAAGAAGGATAAAGAGGTGGAATGTCAACAGGATCAACTACTCTATAAATCTAAAAAGGCCTCCAATGCATCTAATAAATACAAAGCTTATTTAAAAAGAACAATAGAAGCAGGATATGAAATGGATCTAACACCTGAGGACTTTGATACATTAATATCCATGAACTGTTATTATTGTAATCAAAAAGGCGGAACAATAGATAGAATGGACAGTAATATTGGCTATACTTATCAAAATTCAAAACCTTGTTGCCTAAAATGTAATCTAATGAAGAACAATATGCCCATAGATGTATTCCTTAATCATATTAATCAGATATATAAGAACACAGTAAATAATGCCATAGTAATGTAATATGCGCCCTGTGTTTTAGAGCATACAATTAGATTAGATACAGGATGTTTAATATAGGTGCCCACATGTTTCTTACATTTTTATGAAAAATACCTTATGAAATACAAAAGTTTAAACAGGAGAGTAAAAATGTGCTATATTATTATTGATTTATTTTATGTATAAGTGCAATTTGAGAGTGTTTTAAGGTGTTCAATAGCCCACCCAGGTAAATAGTCATTTATAACCCACCCAAAAATTTATGTGGGTTTACTTTAGTTGATTATCAGTTAGTTATTGCGTATTTTATAAAAATATGTGGGATAATATGTGGGTTTATTTCGCCCACCCAATGAATTGATGTCTCAATAACCCTCCCATATATATACTTGATAATCAATTAAATAAGAAAAGCCCTCAATTAAGAGAGCTTTTCCATTGTTAACAACCATTCCCATGATTACGCTGCAAATGCTCCAGCCGCTGCATTCTTCAAGGCTTCAGCAAGACTAATTCTAACACGCTGAATTTCAGTCTTAGTAGTAGCTTTAGTAAATTCAGCCCCATCCATAGCAACACTGCTACCTTGAGCAAAGCCCAACAC
The DNA here is from genome assembly GCA_964529165.1 of uncultured Sphingobacterium sp. GTDB lineage: Bacteria > Bacteroidota > Bacteroidia > Sphingobacteriales > Sphingobacteriaceae > Daejeonella. The sequence continues at coordinate 550 of CAZGWG010000340.1, read as the reverse complement.
CAGTCTGATTTGTGGTTCACCTGCATCATCCACGTAATTACTTTCATAAACTGTCAAATGACCAAGATTGTCCTGACTAATTGTACCATCAGCAATACCCTTAACTACACTCTGTGCAAACCTGAAGAAGAATGGTGCCCCATCTTCAGTGGTTACAATAACACCTTTGCTGGTGATCCTCACCTTGTCTTTTTCTCCAATTTGATAAGCTAACAGGCCAAGTTCTGTGATTGTACCGTTCTGCTCTCTTGTAGGCAGTGCATACTTTTTGTCTAACATTTTGTTACGTTTTAAATTATTAATTAATAAGATTGCAGGCCGGGGAATACACCCACCCGCTCAAGACAGCGGAGGGGTTTGGTTTGAAGTGGTCTTATCTATTTGACATATAATTATTTTTTCCGACAGAAAAAATTTTGGTAAAAGGTTTTTCCTAATTTTGCATTGTTTGCAGCGAGAGGCAGAGGCTTACTTCAGACATTTCATCAGCTTACTGTTTCCTTTTGAAAGAGCCTTATTAAGGGCCCCACAATGGGGCTTTTATTTTTTC
>CAZGWG010000339.1:0-4371 GCA_964529165.1 uncultured Sphingobacterium sp. | reverse complement strand
GTATTATAAATACTTCCTGAAATCTTTATTCCTTATCCCGAACTCACGTTATTTACAACTTTAGCTTTCCTTTATACGTCTTCTTAAACAGCTCAAAACGCGGAATTGAAACTGCCCTGACGTAGGCCTGATTGGGATTGTGTTCAATAAAATCCTGATGATAGCCTTCTGCGCGATAGAATTCGTTAAGTGGTTTCAGCTCAGTTACAATTGATTTTTTGAATCTGCCTGAGTTGGTAGCATCTTTTACAGCTTGTTGCGCGGCAGTTCTCTCAGCAGAACCAGTATAAAATAAAATGGAGCGGTAGGATGAACCTCTGTCAGGACCTTGCTGATTCGGTGTAGTTGGATCATGAGAGGCGAAGAATACCTTACAGAGCTCGGCATAGGAGATTACTTTGGGGTTATAATATACAAGAACGGTTTCTGCATGGCCAGTAGTTTCAGTATTCACCAGGTCGTAGGTTGGGTTTGGTACATTACCACCTGCGTAGCCTGAAACGGCTGAGTCTACACCTGCTACAGCTTCAAATATATGCTCTGAGCACCAGAAGCAGCCTTCTGCAAAAGCGGCTATGGCTTTACCCTGAGGTGCTGTAAGCTTCACTTTTCTGACATCCGTTTTTTTCTGAGAGATTGCATCGCATGAAAACAATACCAGAATAAGTGACAGTGCAGGTATAATGTTTAGATAGCGTTTCATTTTATTGCTTTTCATAAAGATACGTAACAAAGGCTGGTATGGATTCAGATGAATAACATAAAATCACCAGGATGTTCAGCGAGCATGAGATAGATTGGATATTAACTCAGTGATGATTTAATGTTTTAGCTCATTCAGATTGTTTTTTGTTAATTCATAACAGACGTTATTTAGTCTTCTTCTTTCGTAAAGCGTATATTTCGTTTAATTGATTCTTTATGATGCTGATTAACCTGTTTTTGTAACTGATCGAAGTCAAAATTCTCACAGGTTCCACAATCAAGCATATTAAAATAAACTGAGGGCCTGATGCTTTCAAAATACTCACCAATATTACTGCTCCATAAAAGTTGACAATTGCCTTTAATCTGGGGCACTATTTCTGATATGCCATCCTGAAATTGTATAGTCCTAACATGGCAACTTTCCAGATTTCCTTGTGGAAAAAATAATAATAAATTACCGGGCTCACTCAATATTTCTGCGGCGTAGGCTAATGATTCTCTCACTGAATATTTGCCCGGCTCAATTGAAAAGGAACCAAGATACCTTAGCCACCATTTCAGCTCCATCTGCTTTTTTAAAGACATGATGTACAGGCGTTTCATTTTACCTTGTTTGATCAGTATCTGGTAGGCGAGATAAAACCCCAAAAACCCATCACCGAAGCTAAAGTGATTGCATGATAAAATATAGGAGTGCCCCGATTTAATCTCAACAGGTCTTATGATCAGCTTATTGAAGTAAAATATTGTAAAAATTTTCGTAAGGCAGTACCCGCCTACTTTTAACCAGAATAAGGATAAGGGCTTTGATTTAATGATCATGATAACAAATCTGCTAAAACTTTGGCAAAACGTTTATTGATCAGTTCATGTCCTTCATTTAAATCAAATATTTCTGCGTTTTTTATTTGAGGCAAAAAAGTTTTCCCAATGGCAAGCGGGTAGGATTTATCATGCTGGCCGAAAAAGAAAATACATCGTATAGGATAGTTATTTAGTGCATGGATGAGTCTTGCTTCATCTGTTACTAAAAACCGTAAATAAGTTAAACTAGCATATAGATTGAACCTTAACTCATGCGTTTCAATTTCTTTTAAAAGAATTCCATGGCCTTCTGCATCAATAAAACTAGCCCGTTTGCATAATGTTAACAGGTTAATCATAGCATTTTTGCTTAAAGATACTTTCTCTATGATCTTATTCCCCAATTTACTCCTGCTAAAGAACCTGATAATGTTTCCGGGCTTAATTGATGATGGTGCCGCAACAATATATTCATTAATCATTTCGGGCAGCTCTTCAGCAATTGCTGTTGCATAATGGGTACCCATGGAATAACCAATTACCGAAAAACGATTGATGTTTTGCGCCTTACAAAAGTCCAGAATAAGGCTGGCCAGCTCTTTTTTTGATAACCCCACTTTTACAGTTTCCAGACTTTGATCCTTCAGCTTTGTGGCTTTATGAAAAAACAGGTCGAAGCCCCAAAAAGTATATTTATTTCCTAATTCCGGCTCTAATTCCCGAAACTGTTTACCATGCATACCAAATCCATGAAAACATAGCATATGTTCTTTACCGCTTCCATATTTATAATAATGGAGATCAACAAAATCGGAATTATAAAAATGTGAGGTCAATGGGTTAAACTATTGCATTAATTAATGCCAGAGCCCAGGCATACTCCGCATCGTGTGATATTGTAAGGCTTACCTCGTATTTTTTGAGATTAGCCGGTAATACTACCGTTGGCATTCCTGCTTTTTTTGTTCTGCTAATTTCTATTTTTTTCCATCCCAGAGGTGATGAATCCAGTTGTTTTATGGCTTTATAAACAGCCTCCTTAGCCGCCCAGGTTGAGGCATAGCGTTGTAAAGAATCACTGAAGCTCTCACAATAAGCTATTTCGGCTGGAGTATAGACCTTGTTTTTGAACAGATCGCTGAGTGAAAGTTTAAAATTTACTATATGTACCAAATCATTTCCGACAGCAAATGTGCGCTGCGCAGTTATTTGATTTACAGACATTTCCAACTCATTCTTCATCTATAACAGGTACTGCCATAATGTTAAATCCACCATCGACAAAATGAATATTTCCACTTACTTTTTTTGAAAGATCAGAGAAATAGTAAAGGGCGGCATCCCCAACATCGCCCGCATCAATATTTCCTAATGGAGCCATGTATTTGCCTAATTTACGCATTTTACGTACGCCATTTATTCCACCGGATGAAGTAGTCATGACCAGGCCGGCAGAAATGGCGTTAACCCGAACCTGTTTATTGCGGAAGTAGCTTGCCAGGTAGAGCATTATATTTTCAAGAGCCGCCTTATTGATTGCCATTCCTCCATATTGTGGAATAACTCTGTTAGCCGCATTATAGGTAAGAGTTAGGATGGATGCATTTTTCCGTAACAAACTTTCAGCTACCCGGGCGATTCTTAAGAGAGAATAGGCACTGATATTAAAAGAATCCATCAGATCTTCGAAAGGAATATCTATGTAAGAAGGGATGGGCTCTTTACTGCCAATAAAATTTGAACACAGCACTTTGGTGTTAGCAAAAGCTACACCATGTAAAATGTAATCGATAGGGCCATGAGTATTGTATACCGCATTCAGAAAGTTGCTGATCTGAGCTTCATCCCTTACGTCAACCTGCATTGCAAGTTTGGTATCAAGGCCTAATTTTTCAAGCAGGTACAGCACCTCATCACGGGTATCTTCAACATAGCTTAAGGCAATTTTACAGCCCGACTGATGTAGTTTTGCAGCAATATTATAGGCAATGGATTCTTCATTCCTGACCCCAAAAATTGCCGCAACTTTACCAGTATTATTTATCATATTTCGACAATTTTAAAGCACTATTGGTACCACCAAACCCATAATTAAGGCAAACGATGCTATTAATTGGTTTTGAAAAACTTTCCTGGGGAAGTAAGTGCCGGTAAGCAGCCAAAGGCTTCATAGGTCCTTTCCAGTCCGGGTTTTTCTGGAATGTTTCCAATTCAGGGTTGAGGTTGGGAGAATTTAAACAAGGCAAAACTTTTTGCTCTTTAAGCATGAGTAAAGCAGTTATGAATTCTACAGAGCCCGCACCTCCCAACATATGGCCGAACTGGGATTTTGGGGCAGATATATGATAGCCTTCTTCACCCAAAGCATCAATTACACTTAACAATTCAACAGCGTCTCCGGAAGGGGTAGATGTGCCATGTACTTTTACTACATCGGGTTTTTCAGTAGAACCGGCCATTACACCTTTCCATAGCCTTTGCTGTCCGGCAAATGATGGATAGAACATATCTCCGTCGCCGTCCGAATTGTTAAAATATTCGTCAATTACCCCTAAAATATTAGCACCACGGGCTACCGCCTGCTCATATTCTTCAAGGGCTACTATACCTGCACCAAATGAGCATACAAAGCCATTTCTGGCCATATCAAATGGGCGTGAGCTTTCTTCAGGGCTAAAACCCCGGCTTAAAACCATCATTCCATCAAAACCAATAAAGGTTTCAAGTGATGTGCTTTCTACCCCGCCAGTGATTGCACGGTCTTGCAAGCCGTACTTAATTAGGCGATAGGCGTAGCCAATATTACCGAGTCCGGTGGCACAGGCAGAGCTGATGGTTTCACAAACACCTTTGTTCTTT
>CAZGWG010000338.1:0-4375 GCA_964529165.1 uncultured Sphingobacterium sp. | reverse complement strand
GATTAATAAATTCCTGTACCTGTGATTGTGAACCAGTCCATTGCACATTATCTCCTGAGAGATATGCAATCGACTGAAAACTAGTACTGTAATATCCTCTTGATGCATCATAAACAGCTCTGATCGCAGTTTCAGATGATGCTTTATCAATGATAGTCTGCTGATCTGAAATTGATGAACGTGGTTCGACATCAAGTAAACGCTCACAGGATGTTAATGTGAGAAACAGGATGGCGAATGTTAAATATTTTGTCGTTTTCATATTCTTATTTATATATCGTTATTAATCTGCCCCAAATCTTAGAAACCAACATTTACCCCAAATTGTAAGCCTCTTGGCTGAGGAGGTGTACCTAAATCGATACCCTGTTCATTTTGTGAACTGCTGGCCGCAGACTCCGGATCAAGACCTGTATATTTCGTTATTGTAAATAGATTGGATCCTACTGCATAGATTCTGAGTTTTTCAATACCGACTTTGTGTGTCAGTGTTTTTGGAAGAGTATATCCGATATTCAATGCCCTCAGACGAAGAAATGAACCATCTTCCAGCCAGCGACTTCCGCCATCCCGATAATTATTAATATTAATACCATCAGGCTTTGGAACATTCGTTATATCTCCAGGCTTTTGCCATCTGTTATTGTTATTCGCAAAAATTACCCTGGCTGCATCACGTGCACCACCTCCTTCACCAAAAAAACGGTTGTGATTATATATCTTATTACCATATTGAAATGAAAGAAATACCGAAGCATCAAATCCCTTATAGGTAAAATCATTACTGATACCTCCAAATAATTTGGGCCAGATACTACCAACGATCTGACGATCAGCTACAGTGATGACCCCATCCTTATTATAATCCTCGTAAACAGAATTACCTGTCTGAGGATCTACATACAGCTCCTTATAAACCCAAAAGGAGTAAAGCGGACTCCCCTGCTGCTGCAGGATAAGGTCCCTGCTACCATATCTCAATGGTGTTTGTAGTTTATCAATGTTATTAACGTTCCTTGAAATATTTAGACTGGTATTCCACGTGAAGTTTTTATTCTTGATATTGAGTGAGTTGATTGAAAACTCAAATCCCTTGTTGCTAATTTCTGCTGCATTACTTACATAAGTGCCGAAACCTGTTGTTGCCGGTAAAGCAAGATTTAGCAATCCATTTACAGTTTTTTTGTTATAGACGTTGACCTCTAGAGAAATGCGCTCTTTGAACAGAGATATATCAACACCTGCATTATACTGATTAGTACGTTCCCATTTCAAATCAGGGTTTGCAAGTTGCTGAGGTGCAATACCCGGACTATCCTGATATGAACTTCCTCCGCTCCATAATCCCAGAGAAGCGAAACTTCCAATCCCATTCTGATTACCGGTAACTCCATAACTTCCTTTAAACTTTAAATCACTGATAAACTCCACATCCTTGAGAAAATTCTCCTGTTTTATCCTCCATGCTGCACCAACTGAAGGAAAATATCCCCATTGATTATTTTGACCAAACCGCGATGATCCATCAGCCCTTAAAGTCAATTCAACCAGGTATTTCCCTGAATAGTTGTAATCGGCTTTTGAGAAAAAAGAGGCCAGAGTAGCCTTTGACCAACTCTGCGAACCTGTAGTGGTTGCTGCTGAAGAAATCTGCTTGAATGAATTATTTGCAAATCCCCTTCCAGTACTGGATGTACCATTTGAAATATCTCCCTGAATTGTGTTACCAACTAAAACTCCAAAACCATGTTTTCCTAAAGTCTTACGATATGCAAGGGTTTGTTCGTTTAACAAGGTAGTACGTTGTCCTACTGAAGAAGTTGCGAGTCCATTCGGGCTTCCTGAGATCAGAAAAGTATTCCAGTATTCAGATTCATCGTAATTATTATAATCCAGACCAAAACTAGACCTGAATACCAGATTAGGTAAAATATCAGCCTGTGCATATATATTACCGATATATCTTAAACTGGTTGAATGTACATCATAATATTTTAACAGTAACTCAACATTATCAAAACCTGCACGCCCAACCGGTATACCTTCCTCATTAAGCGGCGATAAATAAGTAGGTGTATGAAGAGCGGCCTGAAGCAAACCTCCTGCCGGACCATCACCGGCTCTTGCCTGGTTTCTGCCGGTTCTCGAAAATGTATTACTTATGCCTAACTGAACCTTTTCATTAATCCTTTGATCAAGATTAAGTTTAAAGCTACCTCTGTTAAATGTTATTGGCTTTAATATGGATTCCTGGTCGTTATAACCTGCTGCTATATAATACTTTGTACTACCTGTTCCTCCACTTAATGAAAGATCATAATTTTGCAGACCTGCGGTTTGGAAAACTTCAGAAAGTCTGTCGTAGGTTTGTTGTTCGGAAGGTAAGCCCCTTCCTCCCTCCGATGCCGGACGGAATGGCCTTGTGGCTTCTGTTCTGCCGGTATTAACCCACCATTCATTTACCAGTTGGGCATGCTCAGGTCCCGTTGTCAGTTCCCAAAGTTTTTCGGCTTTCGACCATCCCAATGTTGAATTTAAACTAATCCTGGTCTTTTGATTATAAGTTCCTCTTTTCGTGGTAATAAGGATAACTCCATTTGCCCCTCTTGAACCATAAAGAGCCGTTGCATTTGCGTCTTTTAAAACCTCTATACTTTCAATATCAGCCGGATTGATATCAGCAATTGGAGATGTGGCTTTACCACCAGTACCTACCGTTTGAAGGCTATTTGTATTAATAAATACCCCATCAACGACATAAAGCGGGTCATTGTCAGCGTTTATCGATGTAGCGCCACGAACACGAATATTTACAGTCTCACCCGGGACACCAGTATTAGATGAAATCTGAACCCCTGAAACCTTTCCCTGCAACTGAGCATCAAAACTTCCGGCCGGAATATCCTTTGTCTCTCCAGGATTCACTTTAGTAATTGACCCAACAAGATTTTTTCTCTCCTGAGTACCATAGCCAACAATAATGATTTCACTTAGGTTATTAATTGACTCCTCAAGTTCTATAACGACAGGACTACCGTCTACAACAAGCTCTTTGGTTTTAAACCCTATATAACTTACAATTAAAGTGTAGGGAAATTTTTGACCAGTAATAAAATTGAAACGTCCCTCACTATCTGTTGAAGCCCTGTGGGTAGTGCCCTGAATTTGAACTAATGCTCCGGGAAGTGTTGATTTTGTTAATCCATCAACCACAGTTCCCCTGAGTGTTGAATTTATTAAAGGTGTGGTTGGACTCTGTTGTGCCCAGATAGCCGATGGAGAAAATATTATTAATAAAATAAAACTTAATAACAGATATTTACCGTTTAAAATCAAAGCACCATCTACCCTGATTTTTTTATTTTTTTGCATACTTTTACAATAAGGTTTATGAACATTTGAAGCAGGCGGCAAGTCGAATTAAAGCCTGTTTCATTAATTAAATCCCGGGAAATGCTCCAAGCATTTCCCTTTTTATTTTTCTTTTCTTTTTATTGAACTACCTCCTGTTTTATCTGGTTCTGAAATAACTATTTCTATATATAGAAAAGGATAGGCCCTTTACTTAAAATAAACTATGAAAAATTTTAACCGAGCCCTGATTGAGATACTAAATTTCGGGATCAGAGATCCATCTGATTCGATTTATTCAGCAACAACAATAAGGTGCATGCATAGATGCCGCATTCGAACCCTTAAGATTCTTAGAAGATAAATAGTACTCTGATGAGATTGTCCCCATTGCTGCTTGTTTTACAAATTATTGATGCAAATATAAGGATTGAAATCAATTTTACAAGTAAGTCTATGGATTTAGTAGACTATTATTAAAAATAATTATTTAACAGACTGTAAAACAGACAAATAAGCTACTATCAAATAATCAACAAAATTGCATTTTGTATTGAAAAATAAGACTAAAGTAAACCTGTAAAGAGATTTTCCGGATACAATCATTACTTTTGGAGTCTATCAATTCTTATGAACACAAAAATCAATTTAATCAGAAAGACCAGATCAAAAGCTCTCGAGATAATTAAGGACCTAAGTATCGCAGAATTGAATAAAATTCCCGCAGGGTTCAATAATAATATAATATGGCATCTTGGGCATCTCATTGCCGCCCAGCAAGGGATATTTTATGTTCGGGCTAAGCTTGATTTAAATATAGACCAGGATTTTTTCAATTCATACAAAAATGGTTCGAGACCTGAAGGGGAGATTGATACTCCGGAAATTGAAAAGATAAAGTCTCTCCTATTCAGCAGTCTTGATCAATTTGAATCGCATCTGGAAGAAAATATCTTCCTGAATTATCCTGCATGGGTAAATAGTATGGGCATAGAAATCACTTCTGTTGAAGATGCAATTAACT
>CAZGWG010000337.1:0-4376 GCA_964529165.1 uncultured Sphingobacterium sp. | reverse complement strand
GTGTACAAAAGAATAGGAAACAGGATAAAAGAGAATAAGACATTGAAGCTCATCTCAGATAATCCGGTCTATGAGCCCTATTCTATTCAGGCGGATGAGTTACTGGAAATATGGAAAGCGAAAGCCTATATTAGTACCAACTTTCCTGAACCTGCACCTGAGCCTACGCTTGAAACTCTCACCAATATGGTTTCTCAGATGCAGAAATCCATCTCTAATCTTGATAAAAACAGGAATTAACAAAATTTAACATATCCATTTTAAACTATTGGTCAGTAAAAGCATCTATCTGTTTAAATAAACACAGATATGAATCCATCATGATTTAACCGTAACCTGCAGGGAATTGATCATTAAATCGCTTTAGCTTCATATCAATTAAAAAACAAAAAATAAACAGATGAAAAAGTTATTGATTATTACAGCCTTATTTGTCGGAGCTATGACTACCAGCTTTGCTCAGGATAGTATACAAAGAAGAAGACCGGCAGGACCACACCCACAGAGGTTTGCCAGGGAAATGAAAACTCCGGAAGAGCGTGCGAAAATCAGTGCTGATGCTTTAGAAAAAAAGCTAAACCTCAGTAAGGAACAAAAGGATAAAGTCTATGCACTGAATCTTGAACGCGCTCAGAAAATGGAAAAACTTCATAAATCTGAAATGGAGTTGAGAAAATCACAGATGGAGAAACGCAAAGAAATCATGATTGAATCTGAGAAGAAAATGAAGAAAATCTTAAATGAAGAGCAACAAAAAACGCTAGAGGAGATGAAACAAAAAGGAAAAGAAAGATTGAAAAACCGACCAGAACTCAGACCCGGAATTAACAAAGGTTAAATACTCCTTCATTCAATTCGAATAAAAGCGGCCCATTTCAGGCCGCTTTTATTATTTTTAGCAAAAATAAAAATTGAAAGAGATTAATACTTTTATTTCAGAAAGCCTCGGTGAGCGGAAACGCAAGAATTCGCTGCGCGCTTTAAAAACGGAGAATAACTTAATTGATTTCTGTTCTAACGATTATCTGGGTTTCTCCAGATCAGAAGAATTAAAAGCAGTATTTGAATCTGAAATAAACAAATATCCCGATTACCGTTTAGGAACCGGGGGCTCACGACTTCTGGCAGGAAATCACAGTTTTATTGAAAACCTGGAGCAGGAGATTGCTGATTTTCATACAGCAGAAAATGCAATTCTTTACAATTCAGGATTTGATGCTAATCTCGGTCTATTTGCATGCCTTCCACAGCGTGGAGACACAATTATTTCTGATGAGTTAATTCATGCCTCAATGATTGATGGTATTCGTTTAAGTCATGCTTCCCGCTATGTATTCAGGCATAATGAACTCTCGAGTCTGGAAAAAAAACTAAAGCAGGCTAAAGGAAAGATCTTTATCGCTGTTGAAAGTGTGTATTCTATGGATGGTGATGAAGCCCCCTTGAAAGAGATAGCAGAACTTGCCAAAAAATATGATGCAGCACTGATTGTTGATGAGGCTCATGCTGTCGGAATATTCGGTGAATCAGGCCAAGGCCTGGTACATGAACTTGGTCTTTGTAAAGAAGTATTTGCAAGAATTATCACATTTGGCAAAGGTTTAGGTACTCATGGTGCAGCAATCCTGGGGAGTAGCCAACTCAAATCTTATCTGATTAATTACTCAAGGGCATTCATCTATACAACCGCCGCTCCATTTCTAAGTCACCTTGCGGTTAAGTGTGCTTATTCCTATCTCAAAAGCAACGATCATCAGACTAGAATTCACCAACGGATTAAACTATTCAAACAGAATATAAAATCTGAGGTACAACTGCTTGATAGTAAATCGGCCATACAGGTTATTGTCATTTCCGGTAATGACGAGGTTAGAGAAGCAGCTTTGCTTATCCAGAAGGGAGGTTTTGACGTCAGACCTATACTGAGTCCAAGTGTTGCTGAAGGATCAGAACGTCTGAGGATCTGCCTTCACAATCATAATTCTAAAGCAGATATCAAAAGACTTTGTGAACTATTAAACAATATACTTTGAGAAAACGTCCCATTTTTATTACCGGTATAGGTACCGGGATTGGCAAAACTGTAGTTTCTGCAATTCTGGTTGAAAAACTGAATGCTGATTATTGGAAGCCGGTGCAATCAGGTGACCTGGACAACAGCGATACAGCTCTTGTCAGGTCTCTTATATCAAATAATAAATCTAGATTCCATACTGAGGCTTATCGCCTTACTCGTCCATTCTCTCCTCATAAGTCGGCTGCATTGGATGGAATACATATTGATCCTGGGAAAATATCATTGCCTGAAACGAATAATCAGCTCATAATAGAAGGTGCCGGTGGATTAATGGTCCCCCTGAACGAAGACTTTTTAATGATTGACCTGATCAAAAAACTGGATGCAGAAGTTGTACTGGTTTCAAAAAACTATCTCGGAAGCATCAATCACACGTTATTATCTGCAGAGATTCTGAAAAGCAAAGGTATTAGCTTAAACAGATTAATATTTTGCGGGGATCAGGACCCTGATTCTGAAAAGATCATTAGAAAATTCCTAAAAATTGAAAGCTTACATATCCCTCATTTTAATTCCTTAAGCGCCGAAATAATATCCGCATTTACAGAAAAGATTGTCTGGTAGAGAGATTTAACAGCCTCTCTGAAAAACCTGTATAACAAAAAAAGGTCCTGAGATTACCTCAGGACCTTTTTTGTTATCAATACTTAAGATTAGAAACCAGGATTTGGTACTAAACTCTTGTTATTGTCCAATTCACGCTGAGGAATTGGAAGAATAGTTTTCTGACCTCCAAAAGCAGCCAAAGGATTAGTAGCTCTTAGATTTTGTTTGTATCTAAGCATATCCATTCTTCTGAAACCTTCGAAAGCAAGTTCTTTTCTTCTTTCAAGAAGGATTGCATCAATCAAAGCTGCTTTAGTTGCAGGAACCTTAATACCCAAACCAGCCCTGTCTCTGAACCAGTTCAAAATATCAATTGCCTCAGCATTTGGTAAAGCATTTGATTGAGCCAAAGCCTCAGCTAAGGTCAGATACACTTCTGTAATACGAATTACAGGAGAGTTATCTGCATTGGTTGTTGCATCCGGAAATTTGTTAGTAAAAGTACGTGTCAAATTATCAGCAGCAGCTCCACTACGTTTCAATAAATAACGTTTATCTCCAGCCTCTGCTTCGTAAGCTGCAGTAAGGTCAGCAGAAAAAGGAGCATCACCACGACCGCCAAGGGGAGAAGGACTATAGAAAGATGCCAAGCCTCCTGAACCAGTACTACCATTATCTATAGCCGAGTTCTGAATAGTAAATACATCCTCTGATGTATTTTGATCATAAAAAGAATAATCAGCCGCACGAGTATAAGGCCCGGTTATAGTAGCTCTTGCTGCCGTAATAGCATTAGCCCACTCTTCACGATATAAATACAATCTTGCTAATAAAGCATTTGCAGCACCTTTTGTTGCACGTGCTCTGGTATCTACACCTGTAGTATAATTTGCAGGCAATGCAGTAGCTGCTTCAGTAAGATCCTTTTTAATCTGATCATGAACCTGATTAAGCGTAGCTCTTTCAGGATAAGTAACTTCACCTGTAAAATCTTCCAGTACCAATGGAACACCCAAATTAGATCCGCTGCTCACCTGGAAAGGTTGAGCGTACAAATTTACTAATTGAAAATAAGCCAGAGCACGCAGGAATTTTGCTTCTCCAACCATTTGATTTTTTTCAGCAGCATCCAAACCAACTACATTCGGAATATTAGCAATGGCCTTATTAGCACGTGTTATTACGCGATAATGCTCTTGCCAGATACCGGAAACGTTAGAATTAGTAGAAATTGTAGTGAAATCACGTAGTTCCTGAAGTGTTGGAAATGAACCAACGAATTCCACATTATCTCCCATATACTCCTCGATGATCTGAGGCATACCTCCGTAAAACTCAAGGGTCTGAGCAGTACTGTAAATACCCAATACAGCACTTCTTGCGGTGGAAGGACTACTGAAGATAGTCTCTTCAGTTAAATCCTGCTCAGGGGTCAGCGCCAGTTTATCTTCACATGAGCTCAGTGAAAAAGTAAGGGCTGAAATTGCTATTATATATTTTATTTTCATTATTTCTTTAATTAAAATCCTAAGTTAACACCGAACGTAATCGATTTGGCTTGTGGTAAAGCGAAGAATGACTCTCCGTTAACCAGGTTACTTGCACCGTTCGCTGAAACCTCAGGATCCGGTCCTCTAAAATCCTTGTTTTGAATAATAAACAGATTCTGTCCTAATGCATAAATCCTTGCAGAACGAAGTACTTTAGTGTTACGTAATACAGATGCCGGAAGAGTATAACCTAAAGGAACTAA
>CAZGWG010000336.1:2725-4399 GCA_964529165.1 uncultured Sphingobacterium sp. | reverse complement strand
CTTACTGACAAACATTAATGCTTGCTCACGATCAATTTTCTTTGCACATATTTTTGACCAGGTAATCAACTGATTACTGGTAACTTCTGCCCAGGTGGAGGGAGCAGATTTATTTAGGCCAGAAATAGTTATTTCGTTCATTTCTTAAAGGCTCTAAATAGAAATTCTATAACCAATAGACCTAGTACAGCACCAACTACAATAATTATCCAGCCAGGCAAAGAGGGTTCTTTCTTGAATTCATCATTTGTGGTATTGGCTTTCACGCTTAACGTATCACTTTTACTTTCGCTCTTCTGCTTATAGTCACGCTCATTAATTACCCGTTGCATTTCGATCATGGCGGCACTAAATCCGTCTTTATACTTATCTTCAGATAACTTCTTATACTGATCCCGTAGTTCCATATAAGCATCCTTCATTTCCTTAGTGCTTCCGCTTAGATCTGGGAGTGGTCCAGGTTGCCAGGTTGGCAATTTTGAATTATCTATTTGTGGAATGGTTATTTTCCAGTTCTCAGTAATAATTCTTTTCGAAGTATCCAGTTCATTTGTAGTAGTCTTTGAGGATTGAGTTTCTACTTGTGTGCTACTCGTTTTAGATTTTTCTACTTTTCTGAATATCCCACAGCCAGATAGTATTCCTATCAATAAAAAAATGAAGATCTTTTTCATAATACCCGTTGTTTAAGTTTGAGCGAGGAGGCTTCAAGTTTGTTTGTTGCGGACTGAAGGCTGTCGGCGCTCTTAAGTAGTCGGTTCTCCGGGATCAGCTCCTTTGTCGAGGTTTTGATTCCCTTAATTTTTGTTCCCCCTGAGAACAGAAGAATCATGGTAAGAAGGACCAATAAGCGTTGCATAACATTTTCTTTTAATCACTGTGTTATTTAAACCACTATCAACTTTGTTTGAAACTTCGAGCACACGTGTGGCAGCTGTATCAACTTTTTCAACTACGTTGTCCATTCGTTCTTTTGTTGGCCTCATATAATCAATCATTTGTTGGTAGAGCTTGGCTTGCGTATCTATTGTTTTCTTGTCACTATTGCCTTTATCTATGTATAGATAGATAATAGCAGAAGTTTGTAGCGCCAATATGAATGTGATTAAACCTGTCCTAAAACCTTTGGTGAATCCCCAGGTAGTTAGTTCTTTCTCGTTTGCATCTTGTGACATTATTCTTTTTCCCTGAGATAGATATAACCATAAACGTTTAGTCCATTCGGCTGGAATGCCCTTTTATTAGTGCGCAATTTCCTCGCAACGCGGTCGCCTTCACGAGATCCTGCAGCATTTGTATTTCCCTCAATTGTCGTTGCCGTGTTTTCTTTGACGCCAACTTTTTCGACGATGTACATATGTCCTGAAGGACCGTGACCTAAAAGGCAAACGCAAATGCAACCATCTTCCGGTTCAGAACCGGTTTCAAAAACACCTGCTTTCTTTACGTTATCGAAAGTTTGCTTTGCACTTCCGTTAAATTGTGAACGTACTGCTTTCAATAGTTCTCCGGTAAAAAGCTTACATACAACCATCTTAACAAAAAATGCGCACCATGCAGCGCCGATATACCACCCTACGCTTTTTAATTCCTTTTCAAAAGCTGCACTTTCAAAGCCGGAATTTCCTTTTTTCTCTTTTTGCCCGATGTACCAGGACGAATAGGCAATTAATT
>CAZGWG010000336.1:0-2715 GCA_964529165.1 uncultured Sphingobacterium sp. | reverse complement strand
ATAATATACGTTTGGTGCACTTCCATCGTTGATATTGACATCCTCCGGAACGGTGAAATCAATAAAGTCAGCTTTGTTTTCAATTACCCATTGCTTAATGGTTTCGAGCTGTGACTCACCTGCCATTATCAGGGCATTCATTGCGTTTTGCAACCTGTTTTCCTGTGCTGCACTTCTATTCTCAACATTGCCGGATATACCGCCAACAGTTTCGCTTAGTTCATATACTCCAGTTGCATCTATAGAAATAGCGATGTAAGGAATGGCTTCTGCCATTGTGAAATATGCGATAGGTCGATACAGTTTTTTAATCAACTGCTTCTCTTTAGGAGTACCGCCACCACTTAAGACCAAACCACGTAATTTATCGGCAAGCGCGCTTCCGAGTAAAGCATCTATGGTGTTTATTTCAACACCCGATTGATATATCCTAAGTACCTGGTAAAGCTGTGCTGAGTTACCGATGTTCACACCTCCCAACTGAAATTCAGATGAGCTATTGATGATCAGCGCCCTATTATTTAAATGTTCGTCAGATAATTTATAAATCGGAAAATCATTAATGTATCCTTCCAGATAGTTTACAGCAAGTTCCAACGATCCATATCCGTCCGCAAAGCTCTGCCTTCTCAGGATCATTATCTTTTTATCAGAGGCTGGACGCTTTGTAGTGCTTGTTGATACGTGTATACCGGTATTACTAATTTCCAAAGAGCCGGTATTCGAATAGTAGGCTAGCATGAATCCAACCGTTGCCTTTTGCAATAGAAGTAGCAATGTTTTCTGTTTGGAGTCTGCGGCATACCCGCTCTTACCTGCGACTAGTAGATCGAATTGTTCTCTGCCTATCGTTGGTATAATATGCTTGTTTATCGCGTCGTCGATAAAAGACTGCAAATTAGCAAGCTCTATATTTAGCGCAACTGCACTGTTTTGGCTTTTTATTTCTCCAACGTTATCAATTAGCGCCATTGTCTTTTGGTGTTACAGGGTTAGTTACTACAGCGGTTTTATGCGATTTATCTAGAGTCTCCAATTCTACTTCAAGCACCTTGAAACATAAGCCTGGGTAATCACTTGTCCAGCCATTATAATCGGAAACGAAGTAAAGCGGTTCGAGAATCACATCCCTGTAAGGTTGCAATAAGGCAACGAGAATGTTAAAGGCAACGCGTTTATCAGAGCCACTGCCAGCATCTTTCCCACGTCCAGGACCTTTGCCTACGATGGTTGGATCCAAATCCAAACACTGCAACATGTACTCAACAGCTTCCTGACTATCTTCCAGGTATTGACCGTCCTTTAAAATGTTGTCAATGGGAATAATCTTAAATCCTGGTATCTCTTTTCCCTGATCATCAAGTCCGACTTCACTTAATATTGTACTTCCGGAGTTTTCAATTCCGGTCAGCTTGTCGTTGATCTCCTTAACTGTTTCCTTTTTCTTGGCTAAACGTTGATCTGTGTTAAGCGCGTTCCAATTTTTATATTTCTGTGGCCAGTAGTTAACAGGAATCGTCAGAATATACTTCGCTGACAGCATTTTTTCCATTGTGGTTTTTTTCCACTTAGGAATATTTGCTTTTAAAGTGCTCCATTCAGAAAACAAATATTGTGTCCAGGGAGCAAGTGGATAGTAAGCTTGTCCAGGTGAAGGATAATTTGCAGGAAAAACCGCACGCGTTACGGTAGATGCTTTAAAATCGTCTACAACACTATAGGAATAGGGATCTAAAACCGTGTGTTTCATTACCTTTTCCTTATCGTCTGGCTCTACGCTAGGCCATTCTGCAGAAACAAAGCACTTATCAATGACTCCTTTATTGTTCATGATTCCCCATCGGCACCAACTCGCTTCATGCGTTCCCAGGTAAGGTATTTTATTTAAAGATTTATCCTTGATCAGATCAGGAAAAACGTTGTGAAACCAGGTGAAATCAACACATCCTTCTCTCCAATACCGTTTAAAAATTCTTCCGGATAGGAAACTGTTAATTTCAATATTGTCTATTCTATTGGCGTCAAAATCCTTCTTTTCTGCATTGTACACCATTTGAATGGCAACAACTTCACGGCCTTGGAGTAGCCTGCCTTTTTTATCAAGTAACGACAACAGTCCAAGATCTTTATTTGCCCTTTCAATGACGTCCTGAGGGAAATCATTTCCGTCACCCCATTTTGCGATTGTGCCGGTACCCGTTTCTTTAGGCTTTGGAGCCGTTGGCTTCTGGGTTTCCGGTGAAATATTCATCCCGCCAGACATGGCGATGATCATGCCGTGCTCACCAAGCACTGCCATATCATCGCTAATGTATTCCGGTTCTTTGTTTGCTGATTTATTACTCATAACATAATGGGTTGACCGTTGAACCGGGTGATCAATAAGGGATGTATTTTAACAATCTTGTCACTGTCTACGGATCTGATATTTCGGGTATAGTTCCTGTAGTGGTTTGGATTTCTAAGTTCAGATGCGCTTTGAGGACCACCGACAGGAACAGCCTTTTTAATGGTGATTTTCTTGCCGCCGGTTCCTTTCTTACGATCACAGGTAACAAACGTGATTTCATTAGGCACAAATTCCCCATCTGCACCACGTACGTAAAGTGTTTTCAAAAGATCTGGTAACCTGATTGCATCCATAATCCCAAAAGTCAGCATACGCGTACACGCGCGAAAGGACAGCAAACACAGCAAGTAACTCCAACGCAAATC
>CAZGWG010000335.1:0-4409 GCA_964529165.1 uncultured Sphingobacterium sp. | reverse complement strand
CAAACTGATGATAAACAACTACTTTTAGCTGCTTAAACCGAACTCACGTTAATTAATTATTTAACATGTCTCTATTGAAACCATAAGGAAAATAGGCATTTAAGCCACAATAACGGCAAATTGATGATAGAATTGAATGGTCTGAAAAACGGTGAGGATTACGAAAATTGCTTTATGAGTCTTCTACTCTAACCAACTGAGCTATGGGCGCTCATTCCACCAAAAGGCAGCATGATTTGAGGTTGCAATTTTACGGAAATGCATTGGAATTATAAAATAGATTATTAGAAATATTCGAATTTGATAGATCCATGAGATTAAAAAGCCTTAGCAATGATTTAAGTCACTAATCTGAGCAAGCTTTACCCATTCAGCAGGCCAGCCTCCAGCACTAAAAACCCTGCATCCCCTTTTATTCTGCTTCATGACACTGACTGGCAATGACACGCAATCAGTCTGAAACAAATTCGACCGGCCTTCTGCTTTAAAAATTGAAAAAATTATTGCATATTTAATAAAAGCAATCATCGTATTAAACCTTTTTTAAAGTTTTATGTGGTTCAGATTAGTTACCATCGTCCTGTGTTTCGTTCAGTTTTCGGCTTTCCCGATGGCGTATGCCGCTGCCATTGGCGGGAAGAAACAAGATACTAAGGAATTGCCGGTTTTTATACAGTCTATAAGTACAGCCGGCGAGAATTTGATTGCCGGTACCCCTGCTTGGGTTTCAGACAATTCATCAAAAACTGCGGCACAAAAATCTGCTCCTGATGCCGGGGGCCTTAACGATGAAAAAACTTCTCTCTTAAGCATACTTGATGCAGGCCTGGCTTCAAATTTTTTAATCTTATCTGCGCGACCTGATTTATTGAGTAATACCTTTTCAGACTGGCAGCAGTCAGACCGGAATAATTTTCTGTTCATCCTCTCGGGTTTTGTTTTATTCAGCATCTTAATTTATGCGGGGATTTTAAAATCCATGAATTCTTCGCAAGGATCAGGCAATTATCATTATCCTGATTATGATTCAATAAACCATACGCTTAAAAAAGAGGAACTGATCCAGGAAATTAATTTAAAGAATCAGGAGCTTGCCCATGTGAGTATGCGTTTGATTGAAAGGGGGAAGTTAATCTCAAAGGTGAGGGAAGAAATTCAGTCCATTATCAAAAATGAACCCCATCAGGATCTATCCCATAATTTCAGATCCATCCTGCGATTGCTTAATGATGCCGAGAAACAGGAACAGGACTGGGAACAATTTGCAGTTCATTTTGATGAGGTGCACCGTAATTTTTTAGCGGTCCTTAAATCAGAATTTCCTGTATTGAGTGTTACAGACCTTAAGCTATGTGCTTACCTGAGGCTGAACCTGAGTTCGAAGGAAATTGCACAGTCATTAAATATTACGGTAAAAGGGGTAGAAGTTAGTCGCTACCGCCTCCGTAAAAAGCTAAACCTCTCTAAGGATGTTCATTTAACTGATTTTTTACTACAGCTTGCTCATACAAAAGGCCGGAAGCCCGATAGTTTGGTGGATCAACCGGATGAACTGGCGCGTTTCCTGTCTTTCTTTAATCAGAGTATGACGGCAAAATATATTTCTCAGGGTGGGTATAACTTGTCTACAGAGGGAATGGTACTCAAAAGTGCAGGGTCAGCTAATCAGTAAAATTTGTAATTTATCGATGAGAGGCAGAGCATTTAGGAGGACATGGAGGACGCAGAGGACAGATAGAAAAGGACTTACATAAATTGATTGATCAACAGTACACCGAATAAACCTAGTACAGAAACCAAACTCTCCATAACTGTCCAGGTTCCAAAAGTCTGCTTTAAACTGAGATTAAAATATTCTTTAAACATCCAGAAGCCGGTATCATTCACATGAGAAAACATGAGGCTTCCGGCACCTACAGCGAGTACCATTAATTCTGCCGATACCCCATTCCCGGCCAGGGGCAGGACAATGCCGGCAGCCATGAGTCCGGCAACGGTAGCCGAACCAAGGGTAACCCTGATCAATGCTGCGATGAGCCAGCCCAGGAATAGTGGCGAGAGATTAAAATTGGAAGAGAACTCTTTCACTGTTTCCCCTACCCCGCTGTCGATAAGGACTTGTTTGAAGGCTCCTCCGGCCGCAATGATGAGCACGATCATGGCTATACTTTTAACTCCTTCGGCACAATAATCCATTGCCTTTCCGGTCGGGATTTTAAGCACCAGGATGCTAATAAGCACTGCCATGAGTAAGGCGACTGTAGGATCGGAAAGAAAAATAAAAACTGGTTTAAGGCTTTCGGTATGTACAAAGAAGTTGCCCGCTGTACCCGCAACAATCAGGAGTACGGGCAGCAGGGCGGTGATAAAACTTCTGAACCCGGATGGCAGCTGTTCCTCTTCCTCAGGTGAAAATTCAAATGGAGTGACACTGTTCAGGTTCTTCTTCAGAATTAACCTTGGCAGAATTATACCCCCTGCAATCGCAATTGGAACACTGAGTATTAAACCATAAATGAGAATAATTCCGATATCGGCCTTAAATATGGAGGCTATGGCTAATGGTCCGGGATGGGGAGGAAGAAAACCATGAGTTATAGACAGGGATGCCGCCATGGGTAATGCCAGGTATAATAAGGGTAAACGTGTGGTTGATGCAATAGCAAATACCAGAGGAACAAGTACCACGAATCCCGCATTGTAAAACAATGGAATACCGACCAGCAAGCCTGTTAATAGTATTGCCCATTGTATATTTTTAATCCCGAAGAGACGGATAAGAATGAAAACAATCTTTTTGGAAGAACCGGTTTCTTCTATCAGTTTTCCCATCATGGCACCCAGTGCCAATACCATCACCATACCGCCGAGTGTATTGCCTATACCTGCTGAGATCGTAGTCATTACTTTAGCCGGCGACATTCCCAGGAGCAAGCCTGTAATGATTGAGACCATGACCAGGGCGATTGCCGGACTTAATTTTTTCAGGATAAGGACAAGAAGCAGGATAAGCCCGAAGAGTACGGTAAGTAATGACATGTGCAGAAATTATTTATTGAAATTATGATTCATGTGATACTCAAGATCAGCAAAAATGATGGTTTAATATAAAAAAACTAACTATGACATGATGCAAAATGTATTAAGATTGTACCTATAGAAACAATCCCGATTGCTGCCCTTCAGCAGCTGAGGGAACTTCGCGCCAGGGGTGGGAATTTTGCTTCAATTGGATAAGATCCCTACTGCGTCGGGATGACGGGTGGAGCGTTCGGGATGACAGGTGAAATCTTCAGCCTCGCCTGCCAGCAGCCAGGGATGATAGGCGCCTTGGCTTGAAATAAACTAATCCGCAGCAACACGAAATCCTTTATTAAAATTTTTGCGTGAGGGTAAGAGGATATTCCGGTAAGTGACCCGGCTCTTGAAGGCTTCATTATCAAAACCTCCGCTTCGCAGCACATAGAAACGTGCTTTCTGAGGTCCTTTAGCTGCAGTTTCCGTACTTTTTGAGTAGTATTCTGCATCATAGCCATCGGCTACCCATTCGTACACATTGCCAGTCATATCATAAAGGCCAAGTTCATTTGGAAGTTTCGTGGCGACGGCTTTTGTACTGTATCCGCCCTTGCCTCCATACCATCCTACAGAATCAATATCATTGCTGCCGCTATAGTTAAAGCCTTTGCTTTTGATTCCTCCCCTTGCTGCAAACTCCCATTCTGCCTCTGTAGGGAGCCTGAATTTACCCCCCTTTTCATTCAGCCAATAGCAATAGGCCACGGCATCATCATAACTCACATTCACTATGGGATGATCTTCCTTCCACCCAAATGAGGGCACATCAGGCATCGGACGTCTGGTGGCATTACAAAAAACTCTCCATTGCCTGACGGTAGTTTCAGTCTTAGCCAGTTTAAAAGCAGGGACCCTGACGGTGTGCACAGGACGCTCATCTGCATTCCCCAGACCTGTTTCATCGCCCATTTTAAAAGAGCCGCCCTCAATGCTAATCATTTCGGGCAGATCCTGGGCTGAGATTAGATTGCTCAGAAAAATACATACTAAGAACAGGTAAATCGCTTTCATATCAATAATCAATGTTGTCCGGTTAATATAAATTTTCAGATAAAACAGCCCATTATATCCTATAAAGCAGGTTTTTTACGTATTATAAAAAGCACCCCCCTTCAGTAAAGTATCAATTTTTATACTGCTCTCACTGCCTTAAAACCTGCAGTATCTGTACCTATACTGGCAGAATTGTTCATAAGCTTTGGCCTAAGCACAAAATCTCCGTTAACGTTTTTTTCCGCCTCAGCTGGTGCGGTAGGCAAAGGCCAAGCCTAGGCATTAACTTTAATAGCATCAGGTGCAGCGGCGGCATTTTGTTTCTTTTCTGCTGCAGG
>CAZGWG010000334.1:0-4414 GCA_964529165.1 uncultured Sphingobacterium sp. | reverse complement strand
TTGCATATTTTAAATTCTCTGAAATTTAATCCTACCTTATCCCGAGCTCACGTTAGATTTAGTAAATTTAAAGTTCATAACCGGCCAAAAGGAAAACCTAAATGTCTGAAAAAACACCTTCTGATGAGATTCTGCTCAATTTGGTGAAGACGGGAGATCTTGATTCCTTTAATATTTTATTCGAAAGGTATTGGGAGAAATTATTCGCTACAGTATTTTCAGTATGTCCGGATACTGAAGTATGTTCTGAAATAGTTCATGATATTTTCCTTAATCTTTGGATCAGGCGGGAAAAACTCCAGATTGAATATTTCAAAGGATACATTACGGCTTCGGCGCGTTATCATGTGTATCGTCATTTGAAAAGAGTTAAAAAGAAAAATCTTGAATACAGGGATGAACTTGATTATGGCAATCTTGTGGCGGTAAATAACGGTGAAAGTAATATCCGATATCGTGAACTTGAAAAGAAAGTGGAGGAGGAGCTTGAAGAACTTCCAAGCCGTTGCAGGGAAATATTTACCATGAGTCGTATGGAACAGTTAACTAATGATGAAATAGCCACTCGGCTGGATATATCCAAGCGCACCGTTGAAAATCAGTTAACCTATGCTTTGCGTCATTTAAAGTTATCTATCAGGCATTTCTTATTTTGCCTGTTCCTTTTTCCTTTTTAATCCGGTTAACAATCAGGTAATTAATGATTTTGCCGACCGTTTTGTATTATCACCGGGTCAGAAATTCCATTAAGGTTATAAACAATTTTACCGGCCCTGATAGTCAGTTCACATTCCAGTTTCTTACTTGCATTGATTTTGTAACCGGTATAATCAAAAAAACCGAATTTTCCTTCTCTAAGATTAAGCACTGAGACGTCGGCCACTGAGCCAGAAGAAAGTGTTCCAAGATCATCCCGTTTAATCTCTTTGGCTGGATTTAAGGTAGTGGCTTTTACTACGGCAGGTAAATCCATCCCCATGGCCAGAAATCTTGACATTACACTTAGCAAATCCTTCATGGCTCCATTGATAGCCCCTTTGTTCATATCAGTACTAATTGAATTCGGGAAAAAACCCTGTTCCAGAGAAGGAATAGCCTGAGAGTAAGCAAAGCTTATTCCACCAAAACCCACATCAAACACGATTCCTCTTTTTTGGGCTTCAAAAACAAAAGGTTTTACTTTTCTGGTTTTGGGATCGACAATAGACTCTCTTGACTCACCAAGTTCCGCAAAACAATGTGTGAAAATATCGCCTGGCCGCAGATGTTTGAAAAATAATTCTTCGATTGAGTGTGCGGGTATAGTTCCTCCAAAATCTACCATTACCGGGATATTGCCGGCAAGCTTACCTGCTTCTACTGCACGATCTACTGGTGTCCATTCAGGTCCGTTATAATGCGAGGTTTTAACTCCAATAATGTGATCTTTGTGTCTTCGGGCAACAATCGAGGTCAGTTTAGCATCCATGTCGGCAAGATTTTGCTCGTATGCTCCCCCTTTATAACCTTCTCCTACAATATTCAGCCAGGCAAGTACACGGGTTTCTGATTTATCTATTACCTCTTCTTTAAAGGTTTCGAAGGATTTCCATCCTGAGCTTCCTGCATCAACAGTAGTGGTTATTCCGCTGCGAAATGTGAAACCATCAGCTACCGGATCACCAGGTCTCATGCTATGGAAATTGTGGGAGTGAATATCAACCAGTCCGGGAGTGACGTACAAACCAGATGCATTAACTACCTGTTTCGCGGTTCTCGGATCTATATTCTTTGCAACAAGGACAATCTTATCGCCGGCAATAGCTACATCCATAAGCTCGTTGATGTTATTTTTGGGATCAATTACATGACCACCTTTTACCAGGATGCTATAATTCTGAGCCTGAGCTGAGAAAGCATATATGCTTAACAGGGTAAATATTATCCGGGATATCCTGTTCATTTTTTTAGTTTAAACGGGTGCACATTTATTTGTTAACTATTAAAAGTTTGATTATGGAATCCTTTGATTTATTTAGGAAGAATAATCTTCCAGATATTACCTCCTGTGGCGCCATATTCTATAACAAATACATTATTTTTTATCATCACAGCATCGGTAGCCCCATTAAATCCTTCTACAATGCGCTTAGTTTTCACAAAATAATTATCTGTGGCTTTATCATAAGTCAGATCCAGGTGAAGCAGATCGGCCCCCTGATCAGTAAATGGTTTCATCATGGCTGAGCGTGCTCCCAGTGCGTAGCGGATGGTAAAACCATCACCTCTAAGATCTTTGGAAAGTGTATTTTTCCTGTCAAAAAAAAGTGCAAGGGGAGAGCTATGCGGGGTAAAGGTGCTCACTGTTACACCTGTAAGGTCTCCATCCAATACTTTCCCGGAATGTCCTCTGTACTCATTCGCATCGGGTCCAAGGTTTTGTACACCGGGTGAAAATTTTACTCCTGCCGGAGTTTTTGGGAAATCAGGATCATTCCTGAAATATCTTACTGCCCATGCATGGGCGCTTCTCGGAATAAAGGGGTCGGTATCTGGATTTGGCTGCCAGTCGGGATATTGCTGGGGATTTTCAATTCCACCTATGATCCATGGAAATCCATAATGATGCCCCTGCCTGATCCAGAACATATCTTCATTGTGATCGTAATCAGATGAATTTGATACACCAAAAAGATTTCCTGAACCATCAAAAGCAAGATCGTAGGCATTACGTATACCTTCAGCAAAAATATAACCCTCTGCTTTTAGTTTGTCCTCATCGTCAGGAAGTAGCAGATCTTTTGAATCAATTGGAAATCTGAAAACCTTTGAGGTTAATGCACCATTTCTGGCATTGGGCCATGCCCCATTATTATCCTGTACTTCGCCATGATCGGTACGTGCACCACTGTTCACAAGTATGTATTTACCATCGGGACTAATCTCAAGTGCATTCCAGCCATGGTCGAATACTGTACGGTTTGTGCCATACTCAACTGTATTAAAAACTACAGACATGACTGGTTTTTGATTTGTATTAAGATCGTAACGAACCATTCGGCCTTTATTGCCAAGGCCATTATTTACTCTGGTATTACCGGTCAGGAAAAGAGTATTCTTAAAGATTGCAGCACCCTGAAGGCGTGGAATACCATGGTCTTCAACAGATAGGATTTTCTCTGCTACCGGATTTTTGTCATGTATATTTTTTATCCTGTAAACTTCCCCATCGTAGCAGGTAAAATATATCGTTTTTGTAGACTCATCGTATAAGATGCGTACACTTTTAGGTGCTACCGCCATCACATGTTCAACTTTAATATCAGGTCTTAGTGCCTGTGGAGGGACTAGTGCTTTTGCCGGCCTGGTATTCTGGGCGCTTAATATTGAAGCTGAAAAAAGCAGGATAAGTAAAAGTATCTTACCAGCAAATACATCATTTTTATTCATTTAGTTTAGTTTAGTAATTCCGGGAGTTCTTCTTTAGTTCCCAATCGGCAGAAAGTAAATCCGTAATTATTATTCTTACATATTATTTGGCAGGTAATGCAAAGGTTACCATATATCCTGCGGGGTTTTCTGTATCTCCACCAACAGAGATTGCTATATATTGTTTTCCCTTGCTCCAATAGGTTGATGGATTTGCATTTGCAATTCCTGGTAAAGTTGTTTCCCAAACTTTTTTTCCGGTTTTTTGATCGAATGCTCTGAACTTTCTGTCACGTGTGCTGCCAATAAAGAGCAGGCCCCCTTTAGTTAACAGAGGTCCTGCTGAGCCACTGGCTCCGGTTTCAGGAGCTCCGGGTAATTGTCCTTCCGGCTGATTACCAAGAGTTACTGACCATTCAAATTCACCTGTATTCAGATTGATGGCATGTAATTGGCCCCATGGAGGTTTAATTCCCGGCCTTCGCTGGTTATCAAGAAATTGACCATAAGCGGTTAAATTCAGATATTTATCCTCTTTTGGAGTACTGATTCCAGACTTGTTAGCTGATTCATTTTCCTGAATTTCTTTTAAAAAACTTTGCTCTCTGGAAGGACGAACTGTTGCCGGCTCTTTATCGAACAGATAGGAAATAATAGCTTCCTCTTTACCGGCAATGACACTGGCAAAAGATGGCATTTTTCCTCCTCCCCGTTTTATCTTATTCAGGGCATCGCCACGACTTAGTCTGGATTCAATGGCTAATAAGGAAGGATTGCCTGATTCATCGCCATTTTTATCTGCCATGTGGCAGCTTATGCAATACGTAGAATAGAGTGCTTTACCCTGATTATAAGCAGAGAGGTTAGAGGTTTCATTTTCTACCACTTTTTTCATTGTAGCTATTTCAGGAGAGTCATTGGACTTGACATAAATTATTCCTTTATAGGGGTCAACTGTTCCTCCTCCCCAGCTTGAACCTCCCCGGCTTCCAGGTAACATAAAAGT
>CAZGWG010000333.1:0-4420 GCA_964529165.1 uncultured Sphingobacterium sp. | reverse complement strand
TGACAGGGTTTAAAACCCTGTCAGCGTTTATGGATAATTTATAACCATCATGAAAAAAAACACCGCCCTTTTAGCGCCAGACACTTATTATCATATATTTAACAGAGGAATAAATAGAGAAACTCTCTTTAAAGAAAAAAGAAATTATAATTTCTTCCTGAGTAAATATCATAAATTTATAAGCCCTATTGCCCGCACCTACGCTTTTTGTCTTTTGAAAAATCATTTTCACTTTCTGATCTGTACGAGATCGGAAGAGACCATAAAGAAATGTGTTCCTGCAGAAAAAAAATATTCGGCTGAACAAATAATAAGTTTGCAGTTCAGCCACCTTTTTAATGCTTATGCTCAGGCGATAAACAAAAGATTTTCAAGAACCGGCGGATTATTCGAAACTCCATTCAGAAGAATTGAAATTAATGAAGAACACTATTTAATTCAACTGATTGCGTATATTCACTTCAATCCAGTTAAACACGGTTTTACAAACGATTATATTAACTACCTCTATTCATCTTACCATTTATTACTTGAGGCAAAAAGTAAAATTCTGGAGACAGATACGGTCATGAATTGGTTTGGAGGTCAGCAATTATTTAGAAATTTCCATAATAACTGGTCTACTAAGCTTGATTTGGAATCAAAAATGGCTTTCGATTTGGATTGGTAAAAGCTGACAGGGTTTAAAACCCTGTCCCTTACCTTATAACAGGCCCTTGAGTATTCGTTTGATTAAACCGGGGCCCTCGTAAATAAATCCGGTATATATCTGAACCAGGGAAGCCCCTGCCCTGATCTTCTCTTTTGCATCCTCAGGACTATGAATACCTCCAACTCCTATAATTACAAAACTTTTGTTGGAATGCTCAGACAAATAACTAATCACCTCTGTAGATCGTTTAGTTAAAGGTCTACCACTCAAACCTCCACTTTCCTGCTTCAGTTTTTCAGGTGCCAGTAAGCCGTCCCTCGACAGAGTTGTATTGGTGGCAATAACACCAGCTATTTTAGTTTCGGTAACAATTTCAATGATATCATCCAATTGAGAATTTGTCAGATCAGGTGCTATTTTTAAAAGAATCGGACGGGAAAGATCATTCTTCCGGTTCCTTTGCTGTAAGGTATTTAATATCTTTTTAAGCGGTTCCTTCTCCTGTAATTCCCGTAAACCCGGTGTATTGGGCGAGCTAACATTAACAACAAAATAATCGACTACATCGAACAAACGATCGAAACATTTAATATAATCGTTAACAGCATCTTCATTTGGAGTAATCTTATTCTTTCCGATATTGCCACCGATAATCATCCCCTTCCTGTCAATACGCTTCAAACGGTCGGCAGCCACATCAACCCCCTGATTATTAAAGCCCATTCTATTAATCAGGGCCTGGTCGGATGGTAATCTGAACATCCTTGGTTTTTCATTTCCAGGCTGCGGTAATGGGGTCACAGTTCCTATTTCAATAAAGCCAAAACCAAATTCAGCCAGATCCTCGACCATAGTAGCGTTCTTATCGAAACCCGCTGCCAATCCCAATGGGTTCTTAAACTTCAAACCCATTACTTCTATTTCAAGACGCTTATCTTCAAGTTGAAAGCTACCCCTCAATATAGACTTAACTCCCCATATACGATTGACTCTTCGTAATCCCCCGGTTACCAGATGATGAATATTTTCGGGGTCAAATTGAAATAATATGGGTTTGATCAGCTTGTACATGCGGCGAAGTTACAGGTTTGATTTATATTTTCATTTGGTGCTTCCTGAAAAATATGCCCTTATTTTTGGATAAAAATCATCTCCTCAGATTTCTTTTAGATCCAAAACGCTTCGTAACAATTAAATTACTTAACAAAAACTTAACACATGCTTGCAAGTTCGTTATATATAATTTACATTACAATGACATTTCATTAATAACAAATAGAAGATGGCATTAACTGAACAAATGCAAGGCCAGGGTACATGGTTATTCAAACACCGGGGAATATTGCCTCTAATCATCTTTGTGATTGGCACAGGCCTCTATTTAAAGAATGAACTGAATCCGGATGACTGGATTCTAAAAGAAAAGTTCCAACACATCATTTATGAACTTGTCTGTCTGACCATCTCTTTTCTTGGCTTTATCATCCGCATTTATACCGTAGGATATAGCCGCCCAAATACATCTGGCAGAAATACAAAGCAACAGGTAGCTGATGAACTTAATACCACCGGTATTTATTCAATCGTTAGAAATCCCCTATACGTTGGCAACTTTTTTATGTGGCTTGGAATAGCAATGTTAACAGGGAATTTCTGGTTTATTATTGCCTTTGTTCTATTTTATTTCCTTTATTATGAGCGGATAATTTTCACAGAAGAAGAATTCCTGAAGTGTAAGTTCGGGGATACTTATTTACATTGGGCCGAGAAAACGCCTATAATTGTCCCAAAGTTTAGTTCCTTCGTAAGATCAAAATATAGATTTAACTGGAAAACAGTTTTACGTCAGGAAAAAAATGGATTTGCAGCCTTGATGATCATTTTTTGCATGTTTGATATCGTAGGTGAGATGATCAATAAAAAACCTGACGTTAATGAGACACTTCAATTATTTGGAGTATTTTCTATACTGACCTACTTTGTACTAAAATTCATAAAATACAGAACAAAACTCCTTCAGGATCCGATTTAATAATCACTGTTGTCCAGTTAAAGTTTTTTGTGCTTCGACCCCGAAACTTCGGGGTCGGGATTTACAGCTTATGGTATTTATATAAATATTTAACGCATTTAGGCAATGTCATTAGAAAAAACTCAGGCTGAATTGAATTGTAATCATTAGGGTTTAAAATACCCTAAATCATGATATTGCCCTTTCCTGATCAGGCTCATTGGTCATTGAAGATGGGGCTTTGTTTAGAAAATCGGCCAAAAAACATTCAATGAAATCCATATTCTATTAAAACTTAATGATAACCCGATTCTAATGATTTAATAATAAGGAATATTATTCTGAAGCCTCATCAGGTCTTTTGCCTAAGCGAATTTTGACTTTGCCATCTTCGCCGTCTACAGCGCGCAGATTGAGAACAATCCCCTTTAATGACCGGGTTCTTTTCTCGTCCAGATCTGTTATCAATTCATCTTTGCGAGGATTTCTAAGCGGGATCCTCATTCCAATATCAGTACCTGTCCCGAAACTATAAACTCCGGATAGAAAAATGTTTAAAACACTTGATCTGATCTCCATAGGTGGAATATTCACCTTTCCCTGTGAGATACTTAAGGTATTTTTCAGGTTCGAAAATCTGATATTCGAGAAATCACGGTTTCTGAATGCAAAACTACCTATCCTGCTCATCGGCTCGAAATTAACCAGAGCACCGTTACGAATATCAAAACTAACTTTACCCCTTAATGATCGGGGAACAATTTTTCCATCATTAAGCATTGAACCGGAAACCGTAGCATTCCCAAAAAAAGTTCCTCTTAAGTTCTTATCTGTGATGGCATCTTGTCCGAAATTCTCAAAAGCATAAAATAAATGCTGTACGTTCACATTATTAATCCTGGAGTTCATAATAAACTTATTTACAGGGCCGCTTTGATCTATACTGCCTTTAATATCAAGACTTCCACCACCCTGTTTAAGACTGAGCCTGTTAATGAATATTCCTGTTTGATTAAGCGTGATATTGGATCGTAGACTCCTGCCTTGAAAGTTCTTGTAAATCAATCGGTCTACTTCAAGCTCCATCACCATACTTGCTTGTTCAAGCATCTTGTCCAGATTACCTGTAAAACGCTTTCCATTTGAATTTGAACCTTTTTTACGTTTACCCAGAAAAACCATGAACTCATTCAAATTAACATTGGGGCTTTTAATCTTCCAGTCAATCTGAATCTTTTGGGGATCAGTATAATAAAAGTTGGAGAAATTCCTCATCGCAGCTTCCATTGATAAGGAAGTCGTTCCACTTTTAACTTTAAGATTCTCTAAAAAGAGATCATCACCCTTAAAATTCATTAATAAACCAATATCCCTTAAATTTAAATCCCTCGGTTTATAAGCTGCTGCCCCTTCTTTAACATGTACGGTACCATATATATAGCGCTTACCTGTATCTGCTTGATTGAATGGTGCTTTATATACCAAATCCAGGTCTGCAGTACCGGCACTGAATTGAAAGGTATTTCCTCCAAATATTTTATTTAGCTTTTCCAGCTGAAAGTCTGATTTAAATCTTCCCGTAAAAACAGGATTTCTCAGATCAGTAATTTTTATTGAATCAGCCTCAAAAGGGATATCATAAAAATCCCCGGTAAAATTGTAAAATGCAATTACTGAATTGGGATCGTTTCGGGCTTCTCCTCTTTTTAATTCATTGGTATAGAAACCAGAGAAACTGCAATTGCTTATATTTTCTC
>CAZGWG010000332.1:0-4423 GCA_964529165.1 uncultured Sphingobacterium sp. | reverse complement strand
GTCGTCTACTTTAACGAAAATTTCAATAATTTTATCAGGAGTAAGCATGGTTTGTTGTTCTTTAAATTTGTCACTTAAATATAACAAATTATGCTTACTTATTGAAAATCAAATAGTTACATATTTGAAATTCTCTGAAATTTAATCCTACCTTATCCCGAACTCACGTTAGAATAGATTTTGCTCTATCAAAAGTAACAACGCGGAATTGAACTCGAATTCCCTTTGGTAGCAATTCTGAAATTAAGTACAATTTCATGTGAGCCTTTTTCAACAGCGCCAAGCCTGGAAGTAGTAAAATCATAAGAATATCCGAGCTGTAAATTTGAACTGAGCTGTATCTCTGCAAGCAGATCCACTGAATCCATTGAACGTAAAGAAGCCCCCAGCCAGAGTGTTTCTTTAAACAGAAAATTTGCATTCAAATCAATCTGAACGGGAGAACCGTTAACATATTTTAGAAGTACATTAGGTTTGAACTTAATATCTTCTCCCAGATCTGTAAGGTATCCTCCCTGCAACATATAATGTGGTTTATATGCTGTGCTGGAATATGAAGCAGTCTCTAAATCTCTGTAGTAAAAAAATGGAGATGAAAAGCCAGCATAAAATTTAGGGGAGAAAAGCATTAATCCGAATCCCAAATTTGCCCTCAGTGAATTTTGATCGGCAAAGACTGGATCCAAGGCTGCCGTGGGACTCCCCGATTGACTATACTGACCCACGTACTTTCCTATTCCTGCATTTAGGCCCAAAGCAAAATAAGTACCATCGCCTATCTCAACTTTATGAGCCGCAGTCCCCAAAATCCCATTTTCACTAATGACCTCACCGATTTGATCTCTCATTAGAATCAAACCAACTGATGTTCGTGATTGTTTAACAGGACTGTGAACAGAAAAAGTTTGGGTATTAGGTGCACCTTTAAACCCTACCCATTGCTGCCTGGCAAGGGCTGTAATATTAACCGCATCATCAATTGCAGAATACGAAGGATTGATGATTAATCCGTTAAACATGTATTGGGTAAACATTGCTTTTTGTTGAGCAGATACAGATATTACATCAGCGATTAATAGCATGAATGCCATTAAAACAGATATGATACCCTGCGACTGGAATTTCATTGATTCGGCTTTTTACACTTGTTGTTATTCTGACCCTGGCAATACTGTACACCCTTTAGCAACTGGAAGAGAAAATTATTTGCTTCAAGATCAACCAACATAAATTCAAGGTTGAAAAGTGGATTCTTGTACGCTATTCGAAGCAAATAGTTACATATTACCGGGATTAAAGACAGACAATACTGAGTTTTTAACCCTGACTCAAATCCTTAAATTTTTCCTTAATTTGTATGCTCGAGCCGAAAACCTCATTTGTCCCATTTAATTTCAAAGACATGTTCTTTTACCTATCCAAAATCCTTACATTTCTCATTTCTCCAACAGTCATCATACTTTGTGTTCTGATTCTGGCATTAATCGTAAAAAAGCCTGCAATGCGAAAAAAACTGCTTATCACTTCATTAGGGCTTTTACTTTTTTTCAGTAATCCATTTATTATTAATCAATTACTTAAATTCTGGGAACCGGAAAGCAAGATAAATAAGACGGAAGTTTATGATACCGGGATAGTACTTAGCGGCTTCATGAACAGGGATAAAGAAAGTGGAAGCCTGAGTTTTGGAGAAGCTACCGACAGGCTTACTGAAGGGCTGATACAATACAGAAATGGAAGAATAAAAACAATCTTAATTAGTGGAGGGAGCGGAAGTTTGGTAGATGACACACGTGAATCAGTACTGGCAAAAGCATTTTTAACAGAAAACTGTGGTGTACCCGATTCGCTTGTACTCATTGACACTATTTCAAGGAATACCTATGAAAATGCCGTGGAAACAGAAAAAATCATGAATACTAGAGGATTAAAATCAGCAATCATGATTACTTCGGCTTGGCATATGAGAAGAGCAGAGGGATGTTTTAAGAAGGTTGGTTTAGATGTGGATATCCATCCGATTGATGGTATGTACCATGGCCAGGAATTTACTCCATCTGATCTATTTATCCCGAATACAAGGAATATAGTTAAGTGGGAAAACCTGATGCATGAAATTGCAGGAATAATAATATATAAATTACAGGGCTACAATTAAACTGAAAGGGCAATGGAGCTTTTACTTAGATGACTGCTTTCTCATCTGCACCAGTCCTTCGTTATTTACGCTGTAAATCAGCTCACCGCTACTGATAAGTACCATAAATTGATGAGTACCTGCTTCCATCCAAATCTTGTTTTCCTTACCTTCAACAGGAAAGCTAAATTCAATTATCCCCAGATCTTCCAGGTTTGAAGCATAGGTTTTATGTTTATGATAATAATCCTGCTGCAGATAATATACATACCAAAGATATTTTTTTTGCTCTTCAGCATAAGGAATTGTAAAAGAATTTCTCGAATCTCCGGATGTCTTTTTGCTGAAATGCAGATAAGCCCAGCGTTCAGGAAAATGCATATTGATCAAACCCTGAGGTGACCATACCCAATTATCTTCCGGAAGGTTCCTGCCATCAGATCCTTTCAGCTTGACATATTTACCATCCTTCACTTCAGTTTTCCATTCAACTCTTGAAAAATTAACCCTCCAAAAATCACCATCCTCAGGAACTTTTACAGTATTACCAATCGTTACTGCCCAAAATGGTATGAAAATCTCTACTGTCCAGCCTATGTCAATATCTGATGGATCATTTATAGTCCCCTGAACATCCACAGCCCATTTAATACCTGGAGCATTATATGCGATCATCGCTCCGCTTCCATTCCGATAAGGTTTGGGCATAAACAAATCGAACATTGTATTGAGGGCGTTCACTTCAAACTCGTAATAACGGTGCGTATCATTATCAGGATCAATAAACACTTCAAAATCATTATCGTAAAAAACGATGTCATCATAGTTCTTTAAATTTGCCCATAAGTGTGGATCAAGAAGTTCGGCTGCAATGTATAATCCCTTACTATCCCATGTCATTTTTGCTCGGGTATTCCATTTTGGGAGAGGCTTTCGGTCGGCTTCAATATCCATAAAATTATCTGTCCATTCCACGTTCTTCCATACTGCATCATCCAGTTTACCATCAATCTTTGGAGGCTCAGAACTATAAAACGCGGTATATTGCTTCGGAGTAGTCAATAAATTCTCTTTCCCGGTAAATTTCGGCTGTGCATTGGTAGAAGAGACTATCAGGAAGGTGAAAAGGCTTGAATAAAGCAGATAAAGTTTAATTTCAGGTTTGATGGACATTTAACAGCTTAATAAATATGGAATGGTGGAATTTAAGATTATTATTCATTATTGAGTTAAAAAATTAATAAATGAATCCTAAATAACAACTAATTTTATGTTAAAAATGAAATGACGTTGATGGCATTGAGCAATCAGTTCTGCATATCCATAATAATGAGTATTACTCAAATTTGATGGCTCATAGCCTATAGAAAACCTAGTAATCAATTACATTTAACTTAACACCAAATTAATTTTAATAAATAAAAGTAAATTTGAACATAAAAGGCTCAAAACTACACTGAGCTTCAAACTGGTACAATTTTCTTTCTTCTTGCTTTTTAATATCTTCGTAGTCCGAAACCAATTTTTAAACAATTTTATATTCATGAGAAAATCAATCAAGCTCTTAGCTATAGTATTTTTATTTTCAGGCAGCATTACCTATGCCCAAAGCACCGATCCAATTGTACAGCAGATTATAAAGGAAGCAAGTGAAAACTCACAATTGAAAAAACTTGCTCATGAACTGACTGATGGAATCGGCCCTCGTTTGGTTGGAACACCACAGATGAAGCAAGCCCATGACTGGGCAATAGCCAAATATGAAAGCTGGGGTATTCCTGCAAGAAATGAAAAATGGGGAGAATGGCGGGGATGGGAACGAGGTATAACCCATATTGATATGATTCACCCCCGTACAGAGTCCCTTGAGGGAATGCAACTTGCATGGAGCGCTTCGACTCATGGTAAAACGATTACTGCAGAAACTATTATTCTGGCCGACCTTCCAGACTCGATTGCTTTTCAAAACTGGTTACCTAATGTAAAAGGTAAATTCGTAATGATTTCTATGCAACAGCCAACTGGAAGAGATGATAGAAACTGGGAGGAGTTTGCTACCAAAGAGTCTCTGGAAAAAATGAAGTCCGAGCGCACAGCCGCTACAAATGCCTGGAGAAATCGTCTCTCAAAAACAGGACTTAGTCCGAAAGCATTAGCGACTGCACTTGAAAATGCCGGAGCCGCAGGTATTTTTGCCTCAAACTGGTCTTCAGGATTTGGTGTAAATAAAATATTTAGTGCTCAAAGTACAAAGATACCAACCATAGATCTTTCTCTTGAGGATTA
>CAZGWG010000331.1:0-4426 GCA_964529165.1 uncultured Sphingobacterium sp. | reverse complement strand
ATATTCGTTTATAAGCGGACAAGGGGGGATATTCTTCAATTCATAAGTTAGCGGTTATTGTAAAGCGACATTCTGCGGATAATAAAAATGACAGACAAATTAAAAATAGTGCTTAAAATGTTCGCTGGCTTTGAAGAACACGAACTTGAAAAAATATCAGCTTGCTTTACAGCTAAATCAGTCAGGAAAAATAATATTTTATTTCAAGAAGTAAGTGTATGCAAAGAATTTTATTTCGTTCATTCAGGCTGTATCAGGACCTTTTTTATTGACAAAAACGGGCACGAAAAAACAAGGTATGTAATGTTTGACAATCACATTGGAATAGCATTGACAAGCTTCATTGCTCAAAAACCCTCTATTGAATTTTTAGAAGCGCTTGACGATACTGAGTTATTGGTAATCAGTCATTCAAACTTTTTCCACCT
This sequence comes from uncultured Sphingobacterium sp., assembly GCA_964529165.1. Classification (GTDB taxonomy): domain Bacteria; phylum Bacteroidota; class Bacteroidia; order Sphingobacteriales; family Sphingobacteriaceae; genus Daejeonella. The sequence goes on along the minus strand of CAZGWG010000331.1, from coordinate 3,998 downwards.
TAACAAGGAAATGGCGAATTGGAGAATTTTTTATCAGCGAATTTTAGAAATGGCTTATTCATTCCAAAACAGAAAAATTGAGAAGTTGACAACCTTAACTGCAAAACAACGATATGACAAGGTTTTGAAAGACAATCCCATTTTAATCCAACGCCTCTCAAACAGAGTATTGGCATCCTATCTTGATACCCGGGAAGAAACACTTAGCCGGCTTAAATCCCAATAGAACGATTTTGATTTAGATCAAAGTTTGTCTAACCCTGATAAATCATCTTTGCAAAAAAACAGTATGAAAGAATTTGTATTGCTGTTCCGTATGGATTTAACAAACAAAGCAGCACAGCCATCTAAAAAGCAAATGGAAGCTTATATGCAACAATGGATGAGTTGGATAAACGAAATTGCCGGAAATGACCAACTTGCAGACGGTGGAAATCATTTTTCAGGTCAAGGACGAGTGTTAAAACCAAACAACGAAATTACTGAAACGCCACACATAGCAGATAATAATTCCATTACAGGCTATATCATTGTTTTAGCCAAAAATCTTGACGAGGCGACAAAGATTGCAAAGAAATGTCCAATCTTAAAGGGACAAAATACGAGCGTTGAAATTAGAGAAACGGCAACACCTGGAAAATAAACAATGAACCGCTAACAAGGTATTGCCAAAAGAGGGCTGAAGGAATTCTTTTGAACTTTTTTCTATATTTGAGTATTGGCATTTTTATTAAAGTTCGGTGCTAAAAAAACCGCCTTAGCAATACCCGGAACGTTAGGTATAATTTTAGAGCGGCTCGCTACAGCGAGCAATCTTTACAAATACCGACAAGGACACAGTTCATTTGCTCGACAACATATTTTTCAGGAACAGAAAACTCAACAAGTGTTGGAAGACATTCAATAGTTTCACATTTAGTGCAACGAAAATGAAAATGATTTCCTAAAACAGGCATATCATCACATTTCACACAAACAGCAAAATACTGTTTTCCATCATCAGCAACGATCTTATGGACAATCTCATCTTCACAAAAACGATTTAAAATTCTGTAAATAGTAGCCCTGTCAGCATTAACTTCTATTTGCTTAACAATAGCATCTTGGCTCATTGCCCTTCTTTTGTTTGTCAGTACAGACAAAACAGCTTCTTGTGTTGCAGTATTTCTTCGTTTTATCATAGTACAAAAGTAGTCAAAAACATTAATGCGACAAAGATGCAATATTTTATTGCGATTAAGTCGCATTAGTATAATAATATCTTATCTTTGCCGAACGAAATAGCAAAAGAATGACTTCAAGAAGAAGATTTATTCAACAAAGTAGTATGACATTAACTGCCTCGGCTTTGCCATTTCTATTGACAGCATTTACAAAATATAACAAAATGACAGACAACCAAAATTTTGACGTAATCATAATTGGTGGCAGTTATGCAGGACTTTCTTCTGCAATGGCATTAGGACGTTCTTTGCGAAATACTTTAATCATTGACAACGGAAAACCTTGCAATACTCAAACACCACACTCACACAACTTTTTGACACAAGACGGAAAAGCACCAACTGAAATTTTTAATCTTGCCAAAAAGGAAGTTGAAAAATACGAAACCATTAAATTTTACAAAGGACTTGCCACAAGTGGAGCAACAACAGAAAATGGTTTTGAAATAATAACAGACACAAATGACAAATTCACAGCAAAGAAACTGATTTTTGCAACAGGTATTAAAGACACAATATCTGACATAAAAGGTCTTGCTGAATGTTGGGGAATTTCGATAATTCATTGTCCTTATTGCCACGGTTATGAACATCGTAACAAGAATACCGCAATTATAGCAAATGGACAAAAAGCATTTCACCTTGCATCAATGGTAAATAATCTCACAAAAAACCTGACAATTTTGACTAATGAAAAAGCAGATTTTAATACTGAACAATTGAAAAAACTAAACAATAACGACATAAAAATAATAGAAACCACGATTTCAGAAATTGAACATAAAAACGGTGAATTGAAAAATCTAATTTTCAATGACGGCAGTAAAAAATCCTTTGATGTTGCTTATGGAGTAATTCCATTTACGCAACATTCTGATATTCCAGTTTCTCTTGGTTGCGAGCTTACAGAAGAGGGATATATAAAAATTGTTGCCTTTCAAAAGACAACCGTACCCAATATTTATGTTTGTGGGGACAATTCAAATATGATGCGTTCCATAGCTAATGCTGTTTCGAGTGGAAACATAGCAGGTGCAATAGTAAATGGGGAATTAGTAAACGAACAATTTTAATTTTATGGTAGAAGTTTTCATAACAGACATTCAAAATGAAGATCAAGCAGAAAGAACTTCAAGCTCAATTCAAAAAGGAAACGTTGAATTGAAAATTAACTTTGACCTTAACGAAACTGATTTACTCTTTCCTTGTGGACACACAATTTTAAGAGTTGAAGGAAACAAAATCAATTCTGATAAGATTTTGGAAACTGTAAAAAAACAAGGATTTAATTGTGAAATTTTGAAAGATAAAATTTGCACACAAACAGTGAAATTATGACGGAGTTTTGGGAGGAAGCATTTAAAAACAAACAAGAAATGTGGGGTTTAAGCCCTGCAAACTCAACTGTAATTACAAAGGACTTTTTTGTTGAGCAAAAAGTACAAAGTGTTTTAATTCCAGGCATTGGCTATGGGCGAAATGCACAAATTTTCAGAGACAACGGAATGACCGTAACAGGAATTGAAATTTCAGAAACTGCCATTGAATTAAGTAAAAAACATTTTGGAAGTGAAATGAAAATTTATCAGGGTTCTGTTACTGATATGCCTTTTGATAATAATTTGTATGACGGAATTTATTGTTATGGTGTAATTTACTTGTTAGACAAAGACGAAAGAGTAAAACTAATTCAAGACTGTTACAACCAACTCACAGAAAACGGATTTATGGTTTTTACAGCAATTACAAAACAAGCCGTAACTTATGGACAAGGAACAAACATTAGCAAAGACAGATTTGAAATGTTCGGTGGAGTGAAAATATTCTTTTACGACAGCGAAACAATATCAGAAGAATTTAGTAATACAGGACTATTTGAAATTTCAGAAGTGCCGGAGAATTATCCATTTTACATCATAAAGTGCAAAAAGAACAAAGTGGAAAATTGACGACACAAAAAGCGGCACTAAACGGGGGGGTAAGTTTTCCTGAAGTTTTGCAAAAGTGGGTCATTGGTGCTAAATTTGAGCATAGGGATTCTGATTGTTATTTGTACTAATATGAACATTTGTACTTCTGATTCTACACCTTTGCAAAGCCCCAAACGTTAAAGCTCATCGTAAAGATGTATTACTGAACAATTTGAATAATAAATTTATGTCATTTCAAGCGTATATAGAGAACATTAAAATCAAGACAGGAAAAACACCTGACGACTTCAAACAACTTGGAGAAGAAAAGGGATTTTTGCAAAATGGGCAACTTGTAAAAAACGTCAAAGCTACAGAAATTACAAATTGGCTTAAAGAGGACTTTGAGTTGGGGCATGGTCATGCAGTGGCAATATATGCCATATTCAAGGGGAAAATTAAATAGCAAGAAATACAACCGGTTGTAAAGATGTATGAATATACACGAAGAAATCAATAAGTTTATTGCAAGCCTGGCTGAATCAAATTGTACTGAAATGGAACATTGAACCTGCTAATATTACAAGCTTTACCAAAGTGTAGAGAACGATTCTAAACCGTTTTGATAATTTAGTCTAGCCTTTTGGAGCTTAGTACACGATTATGAGTCCTCATTCTAAATTTTCATTTGAAGGTACAAAATTTATGGTTGCCTAAATCTTATCGATGAAGAATTAATTCAGGGATTTATATTTTCCGCTTGAGGCGGATGATTGATAAAATAGTTAGGATAAGCAATGACCACAGAGATTATTAAAACAACGCCCGATTCGGAAATTGTAAGTTCAAGAATTTTTAATTTTTC
>CAZGWG010000330.1:0-4439 GCA_964529165.1 uncultured Sphingobacterium sp. | reverse complement strand
CCCTGGAATTATTTCAGCAAATGGGTTTTTGCGATGCTGAAGGCAATCTCCTACCAGAAGTAGCTGCCTCACTTAAAACCATTCCTCAGGGTGCCGCAACCACGGTTTGGTGTGCAAGCAGCACGATGCTCAATAACATTGGCGGTGTGTATTGTGAAGATGTTGAAATAGCCGAACTGGCCTCTGATACTGAAATTTCAAATGGTGTGAAAGGCTATTCTCTGGATGAAGACAATGCCAAACGTTTGTGGACTCTGAGCGAAGAAATGACAGGACTAGTATTTGATATTATCTGATAAACTCAAAAAAAATGAAAAATATAACAAACAAAACTGCCGTCATTACAGGTGGTAATAGCGGAATTGGTTACGTCACAGCGAAATTATTGAAAGAAAATGGTGCTAAGGTCATCATCACCGGCAGAAGAAAAGAAGCACTTGAAAACGCAGCGAACAATTTAGGTGTAAAAGCTTTGCTGGCAGACCAATCCAGCTTAGCCGACATTGACAAGTTAGTCAAAGAAGTGACTGAAGAATTTGGAAAAGTTGACATTTTGCTCATCAATGCGGGCATAAGCAAATTTGCGCCCATTGAACTGATGACAGAAAATATATTTGACGAAATTATGGATGTAAATTTTAAAGGAGCCTATTTTACATTAAGTAAATTCATTCCTATACTTAATGATAATGCATCGGTTATTTTATTATCCTCCACATCCGCCACTATCTCACCACAAACTGCATCGGTATATGCAGCAAGTAAGGCAGCAATTAATGCAGTGATGAAAATTGCGGCTCTGGAACTGGCATCTAAAAAAATTCGTGTTAATGCTGTGAGTCCCGGTCCGGTTTCTACGGAGATTATGAGCAAAATTGGATTGAATAGTCAAGTAGAACAACAAATGAAAGCCAGTATTCCCTTATCAAGATTTGGCAAAGCTGATGAAATAGCTGATTTAATTGCTTATCTGTGCGGAGATAACGCTTCATTCATCACAGGTTCAAATTTTCTGATTGATGGCGGGCAATCCATATAGCCCGCAAACCATGATTATATCTATTTTTGTGTTATTGAAATTCCTTTTAAAAGGATTAAAAAAGCAATGGAGTACCAGGCAAAATATATAACAGAGGACATAAAACTTTCCTGCTATGAGGATAAGTTCTTTAAATCGGATATTATGTTCGACCAGCACATGCTTATTTGGTTCATTTCGGGTGAGACCAAAATCGTACAGGCGGATATTACCAGCTATTTTAAGAAAGGCGATATTTTTCTGATACCAAGAAATCAACTGGCAACTATTATCAATTATCCTAAAGATGGACAAGCGCATAAAACGGTAGTTATGCATTTGTCCACAAACAGATTGCGGGAATTTTATGCCTCAATTGAGGTGAAAACTAAAGCTTTACCTAGTCCAAAAATCTATACTTTCAACAATCATCCATTGCTTGAAAGCTGCCTGGCTTCATTGATCCCTTATTTTGACATGAATGAACTCCCCGAAAATATAGCATCACTAAAAATCACAGAAGCCATCAGCATTCTTAGAACAATCGACAAAGGAGTCGATAATGTGTTGACCAATTTTGAAGATCCATGGAAAATAGATCTAAAGAGCTATATGGAAAAGAACTTTATGTTCAATCTGCCATTGGAAAAATTCGGCTATCTGACAGGTCGTAGCCTGACTACTTTCAAGCGTGACTTTAGCAAGGTTTTCAATACTACACCACAGCGCTGGCTAACCCAAAAACGGCTGGAATTAGCACATTACCAATTTGTAGAAAAGAAAAAGAAACCAATTGAGGTTTGCTACGAAGTTGGCTTTGAAAATCTATCTCACTTTTCATACGCTTTCAAAAAGCACTTTGGGTATGCCCCAACTTACCTGACTGAGCAGCAAGCCAGTCGCTAAAATGGTCTTGTACTTCTAAGTAATACGGATACACAAGCCCTCCTGGTTCGGTGGAGGTAGTCTGGTTATTGACAGAGTATAAAACAGGGATCAAACTCGGATCAAACAGGAATCAAACTCGGACAAGCTTTGTGTTTGATTTCTTTTTGATCTTTATTTGATATCGCATTTATCCCTGTATGCTTACCATCCTTCCTACTGACAATGCTAAGACATCTGGCACTCATGCTGCACACCTCACTGGTTTGCTCGTATTACACCTTAAACTATACCGGGAATTATTTATCAAATACATTTTATGTACGTATATTTGTACATAAATAAGTACAAATAAAACATATTTTTATGTTAACGACATCCATTTCAGATTTTAGGAAAGACATCAAAAGATACTTTGATAAAGTGACAGAGAACTTTGAAACATTGATTATCAATCGTGGTAAGGACAATGGTGTTGTCATTATGTCTTTAGCAGAATATAATTCATTGCGCGCAACCCAGCATGAACTTTCTTCAAAAGAAAATGAAAAGAGACTGGATTCCGCAATTGAAAAACTGAAAGCCGGGAATTCTATGAGTAAAAATCTTCTTGAAGAATGAAATTCAAATTTGTAGACGAATCCTGGGAAGATTATTTGTATTGGCAAAAAACCGATAAAAAGAAGCTGAACAGGATAAACGAGCTGCTAAAAGACATCTCCCGGACTCCATTCCAGGGCATTGGAAAACCAGAACCGCTTAAATATAAATATTCAGGATTTTGGTCTCGCAGAATTGATGATGAACATCGCTTGATATATCAGGTGAAAGATGATGAAATCTTAATTGCAAAGTGCAGATTTCATTATGATTAAAAACCCGCGGGTACGTGTGCAATATCCATGTTTAAGAAAAATGAGGAAATAATCTAATTTAAAAACGGGGTCGTGGCCTCCGCCACGATGACAGTTCAACATATAAAAATTAAGGAGATTCCGGCGCGGAGGCCGGAATCGAACTCCCATTCAAATTGCAAAGATGAAAGGTTTAACCTGCGAACTTCTTGAATGACAAGAATTTTTATCCTTAAATATTGTTAGTACGAGCGAGTATAGCACTTCCTGAAAATAGAAAATGAATAGTTTTAATTAAATAAGCTATGAACAACAATACACATCATGAGCGTATGGCAAAAATGATCTTTGCCTCGGTCTATCCTTTATATCTCACGAAAGTGGAGAAGAAAGGCAGAACTAAAGAAGAATTGCTGCAAGTTATTGAGTGGTTAACAGGCTTTGATGAGGCAAAGCTGCAGGAAATGATTGAAAAACGGGTTACACTCGAAACTTTCTTTCAAAATGCGGCATTAAACCCAAATGCCCATCTCATCACCGGAATGATATGTGGCTATCGCATTGAAGAAATCGAAAATCCATTAACACAAAAGGTCAGATACCTCGACAAATTGGTGGATGAATTAGCGAATGGAAGGAAAATGGAAAAGATTTTGCGAAGCGCATAGGGGTGAATTGTTTTTTGTTTGTCTCATCCCGAAACAAACAAAAAATGAACATGAAATTTCTACACATTCTATTTACTGCAGTATTACTGCAAAGTATTAACCTCAAAGCACAAAATAAAGAAACGGACCTTGCTAACAATCAGGCGGTTAGCCAGACCATTAAAGGAACTGTCATTGATAAGAGTACCAAACTTCCCTTATCAGGTGTCACAATCAAACTTAATGCTGGGGAAAGTTCGAGGGACTTGAGCACAGATCAATGGGGTGCTTTCCGGATTAATGGAGTCAGTACCGGCCGTTATGTACTCGAAGCAAGCCTCGTCGGCTACAAAAAACTCACATTGTCTGAGCTTCTGATTACCAGTGGGAAAGAGTCAGTGCTTGCACTTGAAATGGAGTATCAAAGCAATGATCTGGATGAAGTGGTGGTAATTGGGGGTGCCGACAGAAAACCACTGAATCAGATGGCGATGACCAGCGGACGTTCATTCTCTCCGGAGGAAACAAACCGCTATGCCGGTGCTGCGTTTGATCCTGCAAGAATGGCTCAAAGTTTTGCAGGTGTTGTGGCTGCAGGTGATAATAATGAGATTATTGTCAGGGGCAATTCCCCTAAGAGTCTGCAATGGCGACTGGAAGGGATTGAGATTGTTAATCCTAACCATTTTGGAAATGAAGGCTCTTCAGGTGGTGGTATCAGTATGCTGAATACAACTGTATTAAGCACTTCCGATTTTTACACAGGCGGATTAGCTGCTGAATATGGCAATGCATTATCTGGTGCATTCGACCTCAAATTCAGAAAGGGGAATACTGAAAAAAAGGAGTTTGCCTTAACCGCCGGCATCCTGGGGGTTGGTGCTACTCTCGAAGGCCCATTCAGCAAGGGCAGTAATGCATCTTACCTGGTCAGTTACCGCTATTCTTCATTAAGCCTGCTCGAAAAAGCCGGATTATCTGTTGCCTCAGACGGGGTCCCTAAATATCAGGATCTGTCTTTCAACTTTGTAATGC
>CAZGWG010000329.1:0-4488 GCA_964529165.1 uncultured Sphingobacterium sp. | reverse complement strand
CGTGCAGGCCGGCTTGCAGCTCGAAGCACTCATGCTGGTGCGGCCGATCACCGATACGTTCTTCAGTTGATATAAAATCAGGAAGAACAAAAGAATCCATTAATTGTGGGAAAAACAAGCTGCTATTTTCAAGATCAAAGTTATTGGGTTCTGTAATTTGCTGACCCGTTAAAGTACTGATCCACAGGAACCTTCTGGGATTGATTCTTGGGTCATAAACTTGCAAACCCTGTTCGCTAGGCCAGTTTAAAGTTAAATTATAATGTTCCCATTCCAGCCCGGCATTCTGGTTATTAACAGAAATAATGCCCTTGCTCTCCGGACTGTCTGCCTGGCCGGATGCTGTTATGATCAGATTTTTTTCAGAAATAAATGCCAGATTGAGATTCCAGGGTTCCTGCAAAATCTTTTCTTTAAAGTGAGTTTCTCCGGTTTGGTAGTTAATAACGGTGAAAGCTGTCACTTTTAATTCTGCATTGCGGCTTTCGATTGCCATTAAGCCGTATTTTGCATTCAGCTCAATCTTCCAGATGAGTCCATCAAACTTTTCAAAAAAAAATGGTTTAAATTTATACTTATTCAGAGTCATGGACTTTTAAAGTTTAGCTAATCGAAAATGGCTGGATAGAACTTCTAAATTACATTAAAACATTCAGGCATGAAAATTGTAAAGTTTATATCAATTAAAACTATATCCTATGAATGCAAAAGAAATAAGTCTGGAAGAAAAAGAGATAAAGCCAATTGTAGATCATTTGAATGATTTACTTGCTAATTATCACATTCATTATCAAAAATTAAGAGGCTGTCACTGGAACGTTAAGGGATCACATTTCTTCACGCTTCATATAAAGTTTGAAGAGCTTTATACTAACGCACAGCTAACCATTGATGAACTTGCAGAGCGTATATTAACCATTGGTAAATCGCCGTACAGCACTTTTACAGATTATATTAAAATCTCTAAACTAAAAGAGATTGATACAATCGGAATGAAGGATACTGATATGGTATTGGCAATTATGGACGATTTTAGCAATTTAATTGAAATGGAGCGTGAAATCATGAGTCAGGCTTCAAAAGCTGGTGATGAGGGAACAAGTGATCTCATCAATAAATTTATGCAGTTCAAAGAAAAGAACAATTGGATGCTCCGTTCATTTGTTGGAAAGAGTTAGAACAATAATAATAAATCCGCCATAAGGCGGATTTATTATTTAGAATCTGCTCCCTATTGTTAAAAAAACATTATTCCTGTCATTTTTAACATTTGCAATTGAAGTTGGAATGTTATTTAAAGAATATGGCCATCTCTCAGAATCAGAGATTACTTTCTGATAAGTAAGATCAATATAATAAGTATTAATCCTGTAGCCTAATCCACCGCTATAAGTGCTAATTTTAAAACTTTTCGCATCGGTAGCTATGTATGGATCACCCTGAGAACCATAACCTGCTCTCAGCATGAATGATTTATCAAGTTTATATTCAGCCCCTATCCTAAAGTTAATAGCATCAGTATATTTAGACATTACTGCTTTATTATTATCAGAAATAACCTGTACATCACCGGATGTGGCTTCTGCAAAATTGATTGTTGAGTAGTCTACATAATCAATGTCTGCAGAAATGAATCCCTTATCTTTAAAGAAGTAAGCAATACCTGTACTTACTTTTAGAGGAGTTCTTAACTTATAGGTAAAATCATAAAACTCATCACTATTTACAAACTGTGAATCGACTCTGTTTTTGCCATATTTAGTGTCAAGACCTTCAGAATAACTATCATCAATGGTATACCAGGTTGGACTTTCCAGCGTTGCCCCTAAGCGAATACTTGGTATCGGCCGGTATATGGCACCTATCTTGGCATTGATTCCAGAGCCTTTTGTAGACTGTGCCTGGCGGTAGGAGAGCTCATAATCATTATTTTCTGTTACATTGAATCCCTTTTCTGTATAGCTGTCGCTGGTATTGAAATTTATATTTGCAATTCCAACACTGGCACCAATATAGAACTGATTACTGTAATTAGCTCCAAAACTAAAGTTAACTTCAGATTGCCTTCCAAACCTCAAATCGTTTTTAGTTTGAACATTATTGACCTCTGTTTCGGGAAAATAGTAGCCACCAGGGCTGTCATATCCGATCAGGTAATTATCATAGGCCATCCTTTCAAGGGATCCTGTCTGCAGAGTATTTGGAGCTCCGTAAATATTGGTTGCAGATTCTGCAAAATAATCTGCAATTGAATTCTTGGGATTAATACCAGAATAGCCTATGCTATTGTCAAATCCTTGTGTTTGATTGTAGGCTATACCGAAGTTAAAACTTAACCATCCCTGGTCAAGCTTTGCACCTTTGGGCTTGGCTGCCCGGGTATGAAAAACAACTGCAGCATTTGCAAGCCCAAGTTTATCTCCTCTTCTTATCGTTTGCTGCCCCAAATAGTTAGCGTTATTATTATAAGCATTAAATTCCGGAGTAATACTAATCTCTGAACGTGTGAATAAACCAATTCCTGCAGGGTTGCCTCCAATGGAACTTAAATCTCCACCTACGCCTGTTTGTGCACCTATAGCTTTAAATCTGGCTGTACCTCCCCACTGGGATCTAGAAAATCGTAATGCATCTTCCGAATACTGGGCATGTAATTCCCCTGTAGCAGCCACTATGGCTACCATAGAGAATAAAACTCTTAATTTCATAAAGTATCTCGCTTAATTTCCTCTTGATGGGCGAGCACCACCGCTGCCGCCACTATTATTGGATGGTTGTGAACTTCTTGAACCTGACCCGCAATCCTGACGTGGTGGTGCAGTATAAATCCGTTCCGGCTGAGTTGGTCTTGCTGGTGGACTCTGATTTACACGGGCAGGGCGTGTAGCAGGTTGTGTTCTGGAAGGAGTACTGCCGGTACCTGGTTCAGTACCGTAGCGTTCTGCTCTTCCTCTTGATTGTATAATATTGCCGCTATTATCTCTGATAATAGTCCCTGGTGTACCAATCACAGCACCTCTTTCAATTGGGATATTATCTCCGGCACGGCTTGGTCTTGCACGGTAATTAGGACTGGTAAAGGCTGGACTGCTGTAAATACCGCTGTAATAACCACGGTTATAATAATTGCCTAAGCCAAATCCAAAGGAATTATATGGATTATAATAAGAATATGGACCCCAGAAGTTAGAGCCATAGTTATATCCATAATATCTCCATGGATTATAGCCATAAAATCCGGTGTTAATTCCTATACCAATATTTATTCCGGGAGCACCATAATAGCTATAAGGGAAATAGGACGGACTGAAAAAGGGATCATAATTATAACCGAAGATACTATTGTAATAGCTTAATGAAGGAACATACCCTCTAAAACGATATATACGCGATGTGTAATCTGTATAACCATAATTACTATAAGTATCTCCGTATAATTCCTCATCGGTAACGTAATCTGAAGCCGGTTTCTCTTCGCGTATAACCCGCTCAGCGACTACCATTTCCTTTGCCTTGGCACTGGAGTAATAAACATCATCTTCGGGTAGGGTAGTCTGAGCGGTTTTAGTGCTCATACATGAAGAAAGACCTATTATGATAGCGTGAAGTGCTGAAAAATATATGATTTTCTTTATCATGGCTGTAATTTTAATATTAACGCTTATTGTATAGACGAGATTATATCCTTGATGGTTGCATTTCAAAATATTATAATACATCATCTAGTTTTATAACTTTGCCTAAAGTTTAAATTATATAAATATACGTAATTTTTTGACAGCTAAGTACGATGAGTAAGGGTTTAACCAGTAGAGAAGAGGATTATTCACAGTGGTATAATGAATTAGTGGCTAAAGCAGATATGGCCGAGCATTCTGCAGTACGGGGTTGTATGGTCATAAAACCCTATGGCTATGCGATTTGGGAAAATATGCAGGCCGCCCTCGATAAAATGTTTAAGGAGACCGGTCATAGTAATGCCTATTTTCCATTGTTCATTCCTAAGTCATTTTTTTCAAAAGAGGCATCACATGTTGAAGGGTTTGCCACTGAATGTGCTGTTGTGACGCATTACAGATTGAAAAATGATGGTAATGGAAATATTATTGTTGATGAGGATGCAAAGCTTGAAGAGGAATTGATTGTCAGGCCAACGTCTGAGACTATTATATGGAACACTTACAGAGGATGGATTCAATCTTACAGGGATTTACCCATTCTCGTCAACCAGTGGGCTAATGTTGTCCGTTGGGAAATGCGTACAAGATTATTTCTTCGCACTGCAGAATTTCTCTGGCAGGAAGGACATACTGCACATGCAACTTCTCAGGAAGCTATCGAAGAAACTGAGCGTATGCTGGATGTTTATGCTGATTTTGCAGAGAATTGGATGGCTGTGCCTGTAATAAGAGGCAAGAAAACTGCCAATGAACGCTTTGCCGGAGCCTTGGACACCTATTGTATTGAGGCTTTAATGCAAGATGGAAA
>CAZGWG010000328.1:0-4488 GCA_964529165.1 uncultured Sphingobacterium sp. | reverse complement strand
ATAAACTTTAGCCGGCCACCGGTTTTTTCCTTGATCTTGCTGAAGACAAGCTTTTCTGCAACAGATTTCTTCATGCTTAGAATTAATCCCGGGCTTTTGCCAGCCTCCTGAATCTCCCGGTAGGCTTGCCCGGTTTCAATCGACCATAAGAAAATTTTGGACTTTAATCCACCGGCTGAAGTCCCATTTTTCATTGCCTTATCATGAATACGTTCCAGTAGACGCGGTACACAGCTCATAACAGTAGGCTTGACTTCTGCCATGTTCTTGGCCAGCAGTTCAAGACTTTGGGCAAAAGCTATTTTACTTCCTACTGCACAACATACATGATAGGTAGCGGTACGCTCAAATACATGTGATAATGGCAGGAAGGATAAAAACAAATCACTCTCATTGATAACGGGTATCTGTTCCAAACAGAACTTTACGTTTTGAACAAAGTTTGAATGGGTTAACATCACTCCCTTCGGAATGCCTGTAGTACCTGAAGTATAGATAAGGGAGGTCAGGTCGCATGGTAAAATAGATTCTCTTATTTCTGCAATCTTTTTATTTTGCCTTTCAAGTGCATTTTTACCTTCTTCAATCAAGCTTTTGAAACTGATGACACCAGCATTAAGTCCTCTTTCAGGAAGGTGTTTTTCGTAATCATCAAATACAGGGATGATTCGCTGAAGTTCAGGGCAATTATTTGCAATCTTAATTATTTTTCTAAAAAGAAAGGGGTTTCCTAGGAGGATTGTTTTGGCAGAGGAGTCATTCAATATATATTCTATTTCTGATTCAGAGAGGGTAGGATAGATTGATACATTGATAGCACCAATTTGCTGTATACCCTGATCATAATATACCCAATCCACCGAGTTCTCAATGATTAATGCCAGACGGTCACCTTTAATTATACCTATTTCAAGAAAATAGGCTGAGATAGCATCAGCAGTATCCAATACCTGTTTGTAAGTAATCTCAACCCAGCTTTCCCTGACCTTATGCATCAGAAAGGCTGTATTCTCATCGTGGACGTACCCAACCACATTCCGAAGTAAATCAGGAATGGTGGTGGACTCTGTTATTGGGTTCATCTTAAGCATTTGGGGAATTTTATAATTAACAAGTATAACAGATTAGCCGTAAAAAAGCAAAAGACTCATGTTAGAGCCTTTTGCTTTAATATACTTCTGTTATAAAAATAAACAGATTTCTATAAATTCTGATTATACTGAAAAACTTTCTCCGCATCCGCAGGTACGTGATGCATTTGGATTATGAAAATTAAATCCCTTGCCATTCAGTCCGTCAGAGAAATCAAGTTCTGTACCTGCAAGGTATAGAAATGACTTCATATCCAGTGCCAAACGGATACCCTGGTCTTCAAAGAACTGATCGCCGGGTTTTTCCTCATTGTCGAAGTCCATTTTATAAGATAAACCAGAACATCCGCCTCCCTGAACTGAAACCCGAAGAAAATAACCCGCATCGAGTCCATTCTCTTTCATGAGTTCTTCTACTTTGCTTTTCGCTTTATCTGTTACTGTTACCATTTTATTCCTCTTAATATTCTCACCAGGTTCTTCTTGAAGAACCTGAGATTTATTAGTGGTGAGATTTAGCTGATTCTAATATCTCCATCCCGTTTTTAACGCGGTAATCATTAATAGCTGCTTTAATCGCATCTTCTGCCAGTACAGAACAATGGATTTTTACAGGAGGAAGAGCAAGCTCTTCAACAATATCCATATTATCGATCTTCATTGCATCATCAATTGATTTACCTTTTAACCATTCAGTTGCCAGTGATGAAGATGCAATTGCCGATCCACAACCGAAAGTTTTGAATTTCGCATCGGTGATCATATGGTTATCATCAACCTCAATCTGCAGACGCATTACGTCGCCGCATTCAGGTGCACCAACTAAACCCGTTCCTACTTTAGTGCTACTTTTATCAAGTGTGCCCACATTACGTGGGTGAGTGTAGTGATCTATTACTTTTTCTGAGTATGCCATAATTTTTTTAATTTAAAAATTTGATAATGTGTCAATTTGAAGATGATTGATTTATATTTAATTATGCATTTTGAAGCCCATTTTCAAATCTTCAAATCAGTTTTTTGTGTTATTCGTTATCAATTTCCTATTCCCTATTTCCTAATCACAACAACTTTTAGTGTTCTGCCCACTCAATCTTATCCAGATCAATTCCTTCTTTGAACATTTCCCATAAAGGAGAAAGGTCGCGCAGGTGATTAACGGCTTTTTTTGTTTGTTCTATAGCAAAATCAACTTCCTCTTCTGTTGTAAAACGGCCAAGTCCAAAGCGTATTGAAGAATGAGCAAGATCATCAGATAAACCCAGACTCTTTAAAACGTATGAAGGCTCAAGAGAAGCTGAAGTACAGGCTGATCCTGAAGAAACAGCCAGATCTTTCATCGCCATCATCAAACCTTCGCCTTCAACATATTTGAAAGAAATATTGGCTACATGAGGTAAACGATGTTCTACATTTCCATTTACATAACTTTCTTCAAGTTCAGTAAGGGATGTTTGTAATTTATCACGCAGCTTTGATAAGCGTTTTGCTTCTTCATTCATTTCCAGGCGGCATAGTTCACATGCTTTACCCAATCCCACAATACCCGGTACATTTAATGTTCCTGAACGCATTCCTCTTTCATGGCCTCCACCGTCCATTTGCGCAGTTACTTTAACTCTAGGATTTTTACGGCGTACATATAATGCTCCTACACCTTTTGGTCCGTACATTTTATGTGCAGAAAATGCCATCAGGTCTATTCCGTCTGTATTTACATCCACAGGTATTTTACCAACAGCCTGAGTTGCATCAGTCATGAACAATGCACCATGCTTATGAGCAATAGCAGCAATTTCTTTAACCGGCTGGATAACTCCAATTTCGTTATTGCCGTACATAATAGCAACCAATATTGTTTTCTCGGTCATTGCAGCTTCAAGTTCAGCCAAATCGATCAAACCATCTGATTTAACCGGAAGGTACGTGACAAGCCCTCCCATTTTTTCAACATGCTTGCAAGCATCCAGAACTGCTTTATGTTCTGTTACACAGGTAACGATATGATTACCCTTTTCTTTGTACATCTCAAAAACACCTTTGATGGCAAGATTGTCAGATTCTGTAGCACCTGAAGTGAAAATGATTTCTTTTTCATTTGCTCCGATCAGCTTCGCAACCTGTTCACGTGCATAATCAACACCTTCTTCGGCAGCCCATCCAAAAGCATGATTTCTGCTTGCGGCATTCCCAAATTTAGCATTAAAGTATGGCAGCATTGCTTCAAGAACCCGTGGATCCATTGGAGTTGTTGCATTATTGTCTAAGTATATCGGCAAATTCATTTTTCTTCTTTATTAATACAGTACAAAGATATGAAAATATTTTATGCTTAATTATCACTTTTGTCTATGTCAGTATAGATAAAATGGTCATTTTTATGCCATAAAACAGATTCATGGACAAAATTGAACATATCGGAATTGCGGTCAGATCCTTAAAAGAGGCGGGTTCTCTTTATGAAACTTTGTTGGGCTGCAAAAGCTATAAAACGGAAGAAGTTGCGTCCGAACATGTGATAACGGAGTTTTTCAAGCTGGGTGAGAGCAAGATCGAGCTCCTTGAAGCCAGTTCTGCTGAGAGTGCTATCGCTGCCTTTATAGAAAAGCGGGGAGAAGGTATTCATCATATCGCATTTGCAGTTGAAAATATTCTGGATGAGATGGCGCGGCTTAAAAGTCAGGGATTTAAATTATTAAATGAAACCCCTAAAAAAGGTGCAGATAATAAATTGGTATGTTTTGTTCATCCTAAATCAGCTCATGGTGTTTTAATTGAGCTTTGTCAGGAGATTTAACGCCCAAAAGCAAATATTTTTTCATCCCCCTTTGTCACGCCTGTATAAAGATCCCTGATAATCTCAGCCGCTATGACACTGAAGGTTATTCCGTTACCGCCATAACCCAGTGCAAAATAAGTGTTGGGGTGTTCAGGATGTATCCCGATGTAGGGAAGTCCATCCCGGGTCTCACCAAATACCCCGCACCAATGAAAGTCAATTTCCAGATCGATCTCTGGAAATAATTTCCTGAACTTTCTCAACAAAACTTTATTTTTTATCTCCATTTTTTTATCACGGCTTTCAGGATTAAGATATAATTCATCTTCTCCGCCTACAATTACCCGATTGTCGGTGCTTGTCCGTATATAAAGATATGGTCTGGCGGTTTCCCAGATCATACAGTTTGAAGGCCAGAGTTTACCAAGTACTGGCTTGCTTATAAAAACATAAGTTGAGTTAAGTTTCATTACTTTTTCCTGCAGGAAAAATTCAGACTCATAGCCCGGAGCGCAAACCATTTTGCTTGCTTTTATCTCAAGTCCGCGGTCGGTAAGAAGTTTTATCCCGGTCTTTTTTTGTTCTACTTTTTTAATTTCTGTGTAGCTGTAAACCTCC
>CAZGWG010000327.1:0-4572 GCA_964529165.1 uncultured Sphingobacterium sp. | reverse complement strand
CATGTAGATAATGCCCTTGAATTAGCTAAGTGGCTTGAAAGCCATCCTCAGGTCGATAAGGTTGAGTATCCGGGATTAACAAGTAGTCCGACACATGAAAGAGCTAAAAAATATCTTAAGAATGGCTTTGGCGCTGTACTTTCATTTGAAATTAAGGGTGGAAAAGAAGCTGCTATTAAATTTGTCGATAATCTTAAGCTGATTAGTCACCTTGCAAATGTTGGTGATACCAAAACACTTATTATTCAGCCAAGTGCCACTACACACCAGCAATTAAGTGATGCCGAACAATTGGCTGCAGGTGTTAAACCATCATCATTAAGGGTTTCGGTAGGTATTGAACATATTGATGATATCAAAGCCGACCTTGAACAGGCTTTTGCAGCTATAAAGTAATAATCGGTTATTAATTAAGAAGTAAAAGACCTCCCCGATCTGCTCAGCAGTATGGGGAGGTCAAAATAATATGAATACAGAAGCTATTTATAAACACAAAAAGCCTTTTCAGCTTGAAAGCGGCCAAAAGTTAAAGGATCTGGAGATTGCTTATCATACTTTTGGTGCCTTAAATGCAAAAAAGGATAATGTGATTTGGGTTTGTCATGCTCTGACTGCAAATTCTGATGTCTTTGACTGGTGGAAGGGACTTTTTGGTGATAATTGTCTGTTTAATCCCAAAGAGCACTTTATTGTTTGTGCAAATGTAATTGGATCACATTACGGAAGCACTAGTCCACTAAGTATAAACAGCGCCACCGGACTGCCCTATTACCTATCTTTCCCTGAGTTTACAGTACGTGATCTCGCAGCAGCGCATAAGTTATTAGCTGATCACCTTACTCTCCCTCAGATCGGATTATTAATTGGCGGCTCTTTAGGCGGTCAGCAAGCTATGGAATGGGCAATTTTAGAGCCAAAGAGAATAAAAAAATTGGTTCTAATCGCGACAAATGCACAACATTCTGCATGGGGTATTGCTTTTAATGAAAGTCAGCGACTGGCAATTACTACTGACCGTACTTTTTACTCCCAGACTCCAGATGGGGGGAAAAAAGGATTAAAAGTTGCTCGTAGCTTCGCTTTATTGTCATATCGTACCTATGGGACTTATGCTACAACCCAAATGGAAGTGAGTACAGATAAACTAGATGATTTTAAAGCTTCCTCTTATCAGAATTATCAGGGAGAAAAATTGGTAAACCGTTTCAATGCTTATAGTTATTGGTATCTGACCAAAGCAATGGATAGTCATCATGTTGGCCGGAAAAGAAATTCGGTAGAAGATGCATTGAAATTAATCCAGGCCAGAACATTGGTTATAGGCATTAAGAATGATGTGCTTTTTCCAATAGAGGAGCAGCAATTTCTCGCAAACCATATTCCTAATGCCCGTTTTACTGAATTAAATTCATTTTATGGGCATGATGGATTTTTGGTGGAAACTGAAATTTTAACACAGGAAATCGGAATTTTTTTCAGAACAGCAGATTCTGATAAGAATGTAATAAGTCTGCATAAAATAGCATGAGTAAAAGACTGACCATAGGATTATTCGGCTTTGGCGTAGTTGGCCAGGGTTTACATGATATTATTAGTACCAAGGATCTTAATATTGAGATCAGGAAAATTGCAATTAAAAATCCGGAGAAAGAACGAATTCTACCAGAGCATTTATTTACAACAAATCCGGATGATATTTTAAATGATGCTGACATTAATACTGTTATCGAGTTGATTAATGATCCGGATGCCGCTTATAAAATTGTTACCAGAGCATTAAAAAGTGGAAAAAATGTAGTCTCTGCAAATAAAAAGATGATTGCCGAACATTTAGATGAGTTGGTGAGTCTGCAGGAGAAATACAATACATCGTTATTATATGAAGGTGCTGTTTGTGGAAGTATTCCAATCATTAGGAATTTAGAGGAGTATTATGACAATGAATTACTTCACTCAATCAGTGGCGTTTTCAACGGATCCTCAAACTTTATTCTTTCAAAAATAGCCAATGAGGGTCTTGAATATTCTGTCGCACTAAAGCAGGCTCAGGAACTTGGCTTTGCTGAAAAAGATCCGATACTTGATGTTGGAGGATATGATTCAAAATATAAACTTGTTATTGCATCAGCACATGCTTATGGAGTTTTTGTTAAGCCTGAAGAAATATTAAATATAGGAATTCAGAATTTTTCAGCGGCAGATCTTCATTTTGCACAGGAACATCATTTAAAGATCAAACTAGTTCCTACAGCAAAGAAGCTTGATGATAAAGAACTGGCTTTGTATGTTATACCTAAGCTTGTCCCTAAAAGTGATTTTTTATTTAATGTAGAAAATGAATATAATGCAGTGTCTGTAAAGGCTGCATTTGCAGACCAGCAATTATTCTATGGAAAAGGTGCCGGAGGCCATCCTACAGGATCTGCTGTTTTATCTGATGTTGCGGCTTTGAGATATGATTATCGTTATGAGTACAAGAAATATCATCACGATAAGAAATTAAAGCTTCAAAATGATCACATCATCCCGGTTTATATCCGCTATAATAATGAAAATCTGATAAGTAATATTCATTTTGATTTTATCGCTGAACAACATAAAAGTATTGAACTTAACTATGTATTGGGTGGTGTAAAACTCAGCGAATTAATAGCAAAGAAACAATTTATACTCGATGATGGAGCATTTCTGGCACAAGCAGGTGCATTAACTGAGAAATTTGAGGAATTGAAACGTTTAAAGCTCGAAAAGCTTAATTAAGATTTTTTTTAAACTAAAAAGGTCCTCCCAAATAAAGAGTACCTTTTTTATTTTTTGAGGTATGGCTTTATCGCCTTTTGCCAGATTAGATATCCATTCTTATTCATGTGAAGTTGATCATTAAGAAAAATATCAGGCATCGGACTCCCATCTTCCAATATCATTTTTGAGTAAACATCTATATAATCCGAATTAGTTTGTTTCTTTTGGAATTTCCTGATCATTTCATTAGCCCTTCGCATTTCGGGAAGGTATTTTAACCTCGAAATACTTGGCTTCATTGAAATATAAATAATTTCGCTTTTGGGCAGGGCTGTTCTGATTATTTTATGTAAACGGGTAAAGCGGTTAAAAATAGTATCGGCAGTCGTATTAGGTCCAGATGGAAAATCATTTTCTCCGCAATAAATTACTATTTGAGCCGGTTCATAAGGAAAAATAATGTTTGGAGCATAACGAATTACATCTGGTAAACTGGAACCACCAAATCCACGATTTATAATCGTATGTTCCCGGAAATAATCCTGAACGTCTTTCCAGTTTGTAAAAGATGAACTACCCACGAAAAGTATCGCATTCTTGGGAGGAAATTTTAAACTATCCTGCTTTAAAAAAGCCTCAATCTGTGCCTGAAATGGTAACTTTTGCTGAGAAAATGTAGATAATGCATTAGACAGCATTAACAATATCACCAATGTATAAATTTTATAATTTTTCATATATCAATATAAGCTTCTCTCTATTAATAAAATGAACTTTAGGTACTTATAATTCACGTGATACATCCCATGATTCCAGGTAATCGGCAACTCTGCGAACAAATGCCCCACCCAGCGAACCATCTACAACCCGGTGGTCGTAAGAAAGCGAAAGAAACATCATATGCCTTATTGCAATCACATCCCCAAACTCAGTCTCTATTACGGCAGGTTTCTTTTTAATAGCTCCTACTGCCAGTATTGCAACCTGTGGCTGGTTGATAATAGGCGTACCCATAATATTACCGAATGTTCCAAGATTAGTCAGAGTGAATGTGCCGCCCTGTGTTTCATCAGGTTTTAATTTTGAGAGACGAGCCCGGCTTGCAAGATCATTTACTGCCTTTGTTAAACCAAAAAGATTCAACTGATCGGCATTTTTTATAACAGGCACAATTAGATTCCCACTGGGAAGCGCCGCAGCCATTCCTATATTAATATCACGTTTCTTAATAATCTGAGTTCCATTGACAGAAATATTGATCATTGGAAGATCTTTTATTGCTTTGGCAACAGCCTCTATAAATATTGGAGTAAAAGTAATTTTTTCCCCTTCACGTTTTTCAAATGAACTTTTAATGCGATCTCTCCACTGGACAAGGTTAGTAACATCAGCCTCAACAAATGAGCTAACGTGTGCAGCAGTCTGTTTACTCATTACCATATGATCAGCAATCAGCCTGCGCATACGATCCATTTCTATGATTTCATCTCCTCCGGAAACAGAAACAGAAGGCTTCCTGATTTCCTGTGAAGATTCTGAAACCGGAACTGAAATCGGTAATTGTTCATTATCGACACTTTTTTGATCGGTTTTGCCTGAACTAATAAAATCGATGATGTCTTTCTTGGTTACCCTTCCTTCAGAACCAGTTCCTTTAATTTTATCCAATTCTTCAGGACTAATACCTTCCTCTGCAGCCATGCTTTTAACAAGGGGCGAATAAAATCGTGTTGAATTACTGAAATCAACTGGCTTTATGCTTTCATCATCAACTGAATCCACTAGATCAGGAATTCCGTCTTTTTGAACGTATTCCTCAACTTCAACGGG
>CAZGWG010000326.1:0-4646 GCA_964529165.1 uncultured Sphingobacterium sp. | reverse complement strand
TATGGATAATTATAACCCTATATTTTAACCTTCCTTATTTCGAACTCAGGTTAATTAAGCTTCAGCAAACCTTATAAATAAGATTAATATAGCTCCGTTATGAATAAAAACTTTACTACACAGGAACAGGATTCCCTGCTCACTGCTTAAGTCAGCCCGGGAAGAGTAATAAGAAGAAAAAGCAGTAAATCAGATAAAAATAAATCCTGCCAGAGAGAATCTGTTCAAATTCCAGTGATCCATAGACTGGTGAGAAAAAAGGACTTATTTAAAATTTCAAATGTTTAACCGTTAATCCATTATTTATCAATTGCTTTAATGAATCAACTCCTATTCTGAGGTGATCTTCGACAAACTTTTCAGTTACCTTTGAATCACTTTCAGCAGTTTTCACACCTTCAGGAATCATCGGCTGATCCGATACCAATAATAACGCACCGGTTGGTATCTTATTCGCAAATCCGGTAGTGAAGATTGTAGCAGTTTCCATATCTACGGCCATTGCTCGTAAGCTTTTAAGATACTTCTTAAAGCTCTTGTCATGTTCCCATACCCTACGATTTGTCGTATAAACCGTTCCGGTCCAATAATCTAATGAGTAATCCCGAATGGTTGTTGAAATAGCCTTTTGTAAAGCAAAAGCAGGTAAAGCCGGGACTTCCGGTGGTAAATAATCATTGGAAGTTCCCTCTCCCCTGATTGCAGCTATTGGAAGAATAAGATCGCCTAATTTATTTTTTTTCTTCAGCCCTCCGCATTTCCCTAAAAACAAAACTGCTTTAGGTTTAATTGCAGTAAGAAGATCCATCATTGTTGCAGCCATAGGACTCCCCATTCCAAAATTAATCAGGGTAATGCCGTTTGCAGATACACTCTGCATCGGCTTATCAAGTCCCATAATCGGAGCATGATCATTCCATTCCGAAAAAAGGGTTAGGTATTTTGAGAAATTTGTCAGTAATATGAAACTGCTGAACTCAGTAAGGGGTCTGCCGGTATAACGTGGCAACCAATTGGCAACAATATCATCTTTAATCTTTAAACCAGATCTCAAAGGTGTTTCCAGTTCTCCATCCTTTTTTACAGTAGAGGCTGTCTCAGATTTATGCTCCTTCTTTTCCATGATGAATAACTATTTTAAACAAAAAGCCCCGAACTTATCCGGGGCTTCTTTTATGCAACTTTTAACTTTTTAAGATCAGATTGCTCAAATTTATCTTTGGCGTATTCGAGTGTAATGAACAACTCCTTTCCTGATTTACCGGAGGGCGTTTCATACATTGCATCAATCATGATCGCCTCACAAATTGAGCGCAAGCCCCTGGCTCCCAGCTTAAATTCCATAGCCTTATCAACGATAAACTCCATCACCTCCCTGTCAAACTCAAGCTTTACATTTTCATATTCAAAAAGCTTTTTATACTGTTTAACTAATGAATTTTTTGGCTCTTCCAGTATACTTAAAAGGGTTTCCTTATCTAATGGATTAAGATGGGTTATTACCGGCAACCTGCCAATTAACTCCGGAATAAGTCCAAATGATTTTAAATCCTGCGGCGTAATATATTTATAGAGATTTTTTAAATCAATATTAAATTCATCCTTATCAACCTTATATCCCACTGTTTGAGTGCGTAATCTGTTGGCTATTTTCTTCTCTATTCCATCAAAGGCCCCACCACAGATAAACAGGATATTATTCGTATTCACAGGAATCATCTTCTGATCAGGATGTTTCCTTCCTCCCTGCGGCGGAACATTGACAATAGTGCCTTCAAGAATCTTCAGCAGTGCCTGCTGTACCCCTTCTCCTGATACATCACGTGTAATAGAAGGATTATCACTCTTGCGGGCTATCTTATCAACTTCATCGATATAAACGACTCCACGCTCAGCAGCAGTCACATCATAATCAGCTGCCTGAAGCAAGCGGGTAAGTATACTTTCCACATCTTCGCCTACATACCCTGCTTCAGTCAACACTGTTGCATCACAAATACAGAACGGAACATTTAATACCTTGGCAATTGTTTTGGCAAGCAAAGTCTTTCCAGTACCGGTTTCACCAACCATAATAATATTGGACTTCTCAATCTCAACCTCATCCTTACCAATTTTCTGATTCAAACGCTTGTAGTGATTATAAACAGCTACAGAAAGTATTTTTTTTGCCTGATCCTGTCCTATCACATATTGGTCAAGGTGAGTTTTAATCTCAAGAGGCTTAAGAAGGGTTTCGAAGGTATGAGTTGATTTGGCTTTCCTGACATTAAGTTCTTCAGCCAATATCTGATTAGCTTGCGTAACACATTTATCACAGATATGTGCGTCAAGACCTGCTATCAGCATCAATGTATCCTGCTTGCCTGAGCCGCAGAAAGAGCACTTAATATCCTTATTTCCCTTACTCATTACTTTTTATCTCCGGTTCCAACCAAAACTTCATCAATCATACCAAATTCCTTTGCTTCACTGGCAATCATCCAATAATCACGATCAGAAGCTCTCTCAACCCATTCGTATGTTTGGCCTGAATGCTTCGCTATAATATCATAAAGCTCTTTCTTAAGCTTAAGCATCTCGCGAAGGTTAATTTCCATATCTGAAGCAACTCCCTGCGCACCTCCCGAAGGCTGATGAATCATTACCCTGGAATGCGGCAATGCTGCCCGCTTACCTTTTGTTCCTGCACAAAGTAATACGGCTGCCATTGAAGCTGCCATACCTGTACATATCGTGGCAACATCCGGACTAATATACTGCATAGTATCATAAATACCTAAGCCTGCATAAACCGAACCTCCCGGCGAATTAATATAAATCTGAATATCTCTTTTTGCATCGGTCGACTGTAGAAATAACAGTTGAGCCTGGATAATATTGGCTATCCCCTCATGAACCGCATCACCTAAAAAAATGATCCTGTCCATCATTAAACGGGAAAACACATCCATTTGTGCAACGTTTAACTGACGCTCTTCAATGATATAAGGTGTCATTGCAGTAGGTATAGAAGCGTTTTGAACCCTTCCAATAAAACTATCTACATGCTGACTGCCGATGCGGTGATGCTTAACGGCATACTTTCTGAATTCATTCTTATCTATGTTCATTTTTGAATTTATTATTATTATTTAACATTTATTTCGAAAGAGTACAAAAAAGTGAAATCGAAATAAATGGTCGTAATTAAACCAAAAACAATCAAATTATTTCAACTCCAGAAACTTATTATACGCTATATCTTTTTTATCTAAGGTAATAACACCCTTCAGATAATCAAACACATGCTGTGCTTTTACCTCCTCAAAAATACGATTTGCATTCTCCTTATTCTGTAAGAACTGCGCCGTGTATTGCCCCAGTTGTTCTTCTGAAAGCGGCTGCGGACTGTACATACGGAACTGTGCATCAAGACGATTTTTAGCAGCCGCAAACACTTCTTCGTATTTGATCTCCAATTTATTATCCTTGATAATTTTATTCTCTATCAGTGTCCAGCGCAAATTACGGGCAAAGTCATCATAACCTTTTTCCAGTTCATCTTCGCTCAGCTTCTCATTCGTTGCTTTTAACCAACGTTTCAGAAACTCATCAGGAAGACTAAGCTTTACCTTATCCAAACCAAACTGGAACATATCTGCCTGAAGCTTTTGATCAGCATTCTGAACCATCATACTCTCCAGTTCTTCTTTGATCTTCTCTGTGAACTCAGCTTCAGTCTTTACAACATTCTCACCAAATATCTTGTCAAAAAACTCCTGGTTCAGATCGCCCTCTTCCAGTCGGTTAATATTTTTAACCGTTAATTTAAATTTAGATTTGAGATCCTGAGCATCTTCTTCGGCTATATTAAGCAGCTTTGAAATTATTGTTGCATTACTGCCAAATGCCTTTTGAATATCCAGAACTACTTCATCATCTTTTTTAAGACCGATCAATGATTTCTTAATTTTAGAATCTTCAACCTGATCCAAACGGACAGATGCCGTATTCGCAATTCCTCCTTCAAAAACAGAACCATCTGCTGCAATTTGAACTAAATCCGCGTAGATAACATCATCGTCTGCCGATACGTCAGGATTTGACATTTTGCCATAACTTTTTCTCAGATTCTTGATCCTTGAATCAAGTGTATCCTTATCAACTTTAACCTGATAATAGGTTAACTTATCTTTTGATGAAAAATCCAGATCAAATTCCGGAGCTATTCCCAGTTCATAAATAAACTCAAATTCATCTGTAAAGTCCCAGTTAAACTCCTTGCTATCATCAATCTTAGGCAATGGCTGCCCTAAAATTTCAAGCTTATTCTCACTGATATAATTTGTCAAAGAATCATTCAGGATGCTATTAATCTCATCTACCAGAATACTCTTGCCGTACATCTTTTTAATGTGGGCTGCCGGAACCATACCCGGACGAAATCCAGGTAACTTCGCTTTTTTTGCCTGCGATTTGATCGCTTTTTCTACACGTTCTTTGTAATCTTCAGGATTAATCTTAACAGTTAGTACAGAATTCAGATTGTCTATTTTGTCCTGTGTAATGTTCATTTTATATATTTTATGTCGTTTTTGTTTATACAAAAATTCCCCGGTTTGTAGCCGGGGAATTAATCAGTGCGGATGAAGGGACTCGAACCC
>CAZGWG010000325.1:0-4682 GCA_964529165.1 uncultured Sphingobacterium sp. | reverse complement strand
ACGCTAAAATTGCACCAAGCAAAAGTACTTGACCATATTTGAAAAGCTACTACCTGATTATGAGCGCGGCCAAATTCTCTTCCCTGTTTGACCTGGAGTACTTTTTTGAATTATCACCAGATCTTATCTGCATTGCCGGTTACGACGGCTACTTTAAAAAAATTAACCCGGCAGTATCCAAAACCCTCGGGTATACCGACGAGGAACTTAAATCACAACCTATTGACACGTTTGTGCATCCGGATGACCGGGAAATCACGTCGAAAAGCCGTCAGAGTGTACGTGAGGATGAGCCTCTGATCAACTTCCAAAATCGTTATCTGACCAAAAACGGTGAAGTAGTATGGCTATCGTGGACTTCGATGCCCATTAAACGCGACCAGTTAATTTTCGGCATTGCCAAGAAGATTAACCACCACGACAAATCTGAAGAGGCTCCCTCAACCCTTATTGTATCGGTTCATAAAATGGTGAACGAACGCCTGAAAGCCGAGGAAGCCTGGATCAGTGAATTTGAAAATGCAGTAAAAAAGTACATTGGAAAAATCGATTTGAGCATTGCACTGCTAAGCCAGGAACTATCTATGAGCGAACGCCAGCTTTTCAGGCGTGTAAAACGTATCCTTCGTATCACTCCCAACCAACTGATACAACACGTCCGGCTGAAAGTTGCCTCAGAAGCCATCAAGACCGGAAAATATAGTACTGTGGCTGAAATTTCACATATCGCCGGATTTAGCACTCCTACCTATTTCAGCAAACTTTACAAGGAAGTGTATGACGTGAATGTGCAGGATTTGCTCGGGAAAGGCAAAATATAGGGGTTTGGCCAGGCGCGGTGGTCAATAGGCTTTCGATATTCCCTACCGATCAATCCGTTTGAATCTGTTAAAGACTCTGTTCCAGTAACCTTCACTCCGTCGCTATACCACTCTAACATAAATATCGATAAAATCCTACTTTAAGACTGACTATTTATTAAAATGAAGTTATTTTTAATACTAACCTTCACGACTTGTGCTTATATATAGCGTCATGTGCCCAAAATCGAATTGATGACTATAAAGTGATAACTAACAGATGGAAACTCAAAAGAAATATAGTTTTTCTTAGAGAAAAAATAAATGAACATCCAGATATGATTGTATTTGATTTGGAAAGACTTGACACAGCGTTCTATTGGGGTAAAACTCGGCAAACGTAAACCTGTAAGTCAGAAATCCTCTTTATAAAACAAACAGAATAACGAGTCATTTATAACATTGGGTAATCAGTTTTGAATAGGAATATTACTCAAAATTTGATGACTCGGTGCTCGTAGCCCAAAGCTGATGGCTCATAGCTCAGACCCATATCAAAAATTAATGATCACCTTAAATTTAACTTAACACCAGGCTAAATTAACAGACCAAACTCGTTTAGGGCAATTGATTAGTTTGCTCAATGATCCCCTATAGACGAAATTATCCACTAAATAAGCCCAACAATTCCAGCATGACAGGTATCGTTAATTTATCTCTGATGGCATCGGGGTTTTATATTTTTTTTCTAAATTTAAAGTGCGAACCATTAAGAGAAATCATCCTATGTTTAATTCATCAAATTTAGAAATCAAAGATAAAGCCTGGCGGAGAGTGGGTGCAAGTCCCGTACTATACAAGTTCTCTTGTTGGTTCGCAGCACCGACAGGCCTCTTTTTAAAAACTCAATGTTATGCGAACCAACAAGAGACAAACAATCAGGAAACCCGATGTGCGTAGCCTGAAAATCCAGCCAAAGACACGATTTAACAAGTACAGCCAAAAGGAAGTTCCGGAAATCAAACTCTGTGGGAACTGGTTACAGAATCTGGGTTTTGAACTGGGTACAAGAGTAACGGTGACCTCTATGCCAAACTTGTTAATCATTCGAACAACAGTATAACAAAATTAAAGAGCCGTTGACCGTAATATTGACGGCTCTTTTTATAAAACGATGGAAGAAAATGCAGCTCATAACAGCGATTTCGGATAAGCGAGGCTGAACTGCTTCGTATTACGTTTTTTCGTAAATTTGACTATAACGGCTTCCTGGCAAACACAATTAAACGTATGATGCGAACATCCCTGTTCCTCTTCCTTTTTTGCTTATCGGTTTCCGGCTATGCCCAACGGAAAGCAATCCCGCATCTTCCTGCTATTCTTCCGGAAGATGCCGGCTTCAATAAAGATTCCATTATTGCTCTAGAGGATACCATTTCCAAATTCAGGCAAAGGGATTACACGGGTTTAGTTGTTATGAAAGACAATAAAATTGTATTGGAGAATTACTATAATTCATTCTGGCGCAATCATATCCACGATATCCGCTCGGCGGGAAAAAGCATTACAGCTTTACTGCTGGGCGTTGCGATCAGGGAGGGACTGGTACAGAATTTAGATCAGGATGTTTACTCTTTCTTTTCTAAGTCGAAGTATCCTGCTATGCACGAAGATTATAAAAAAGTCAGGCTGATTCATCTCCTCAATATGGTTTCAGGTTTAGATGCCGATTCAGACAATCCTAAAACACCGGGCAATGAAGGAAAATGGATGGCGAAGGACGAATGGCTGAGTTATTTATTAAGTATTCCATTATCTGGTAAACCGGGAGAAAAATGGGTCTATGCCGATATAAATGCTGTTTTGATCGGAGCCATCATCGAAGAAAAATCAGGCATGAGCCTGAGAGATTTTGCCAGAAAAAAAGTTTTCGAGCCTCTTGAGATTAAGGAATTTTACTGGTATACCAATGCAGCAAATCAGACTGGTGCTGCTGGCAATCTTTATATTTCCACGCTCGACTTCGCAAAGTTAGGTTTATTGCTTGCCAATAAAGGGAAATGGGGAAATACCCAATTAGCCGACTATGATTATATGAATCGTTTATTAAACGAACACTCCCCTGCTATTGGCGACTACAATCCTCTGGCCGATGAATATGGGATGCTTTGGTACAGATCTAAAAGAAAGTTTGGTACCAGAGAAGTAAGCTATCTCTGGGCTTCCGGAAATGGTGGAAATCATCTGGTGCTGGTTCCTGAAGAAAATATGGTCATCGCGATGACCTCCGGTGCATACGGTAATTGGTATCCGCATACAAGGGCATATTTTATCCTCGGCAAGATCCTTCGGGCATTGGAAAAATGATTTTCCAGTATAACAATAATTCACTGTTGTACTGTTTAGCGGTCCGCCTGTGCTATTGTCTGGATCATGATTCAGATGATTTATTTGATTATTATGAATCACTTCAATCATGCTAATCAAAAAATCATAGTTCAGACAGCATGCCAGTGGATACCAGAAAATATTAAGGTAAGAACTGGTATCAGGTTTCAGCTATTAGGTATATTATGCAACAAAACAGGTATTCATTCGTACACGTTTAGACCTTAATTCGAAAGCCTGGAAGAAAGATTATGAGTAGCCACGTTGATAAAAAGCAGAAGAATAACAGTCCATCAGTTTCTGTGGCAGGCTCTCAGGCACAAAGCAGTGCCGAACCCTCCTTTGACTTAGTTAACAATACACCTGAAGCACTTTTACAAAGGAAGCAGCTAGAGCGGGTAAATAATAGCCGGCAAATCTCAGGATCGAAAGCTGTTCAGTCCATGGCAGACAATAGTCCCCAAACCAGGAAAATTGCCCAATTACAGGCCCGGATAGCGAATAACTCATTACAGCAACAGCCCATCCAGAAGAAAACAAACCGTTCAGGTTTACCGGATAATCTGAAAGCAGGGATTGAAAATCTTTCAGGCTACGCGATGGATGATGTAAAAGTACATCTCAACTCAAATAAACCCGCCCAATTTCAGGCACATGCCTATGCACAGGGAAGTGATATTCATATTGCTTCCGGACAAGAGAAGCATTTACCTCATGAAGCCTGGCATGTAGTCCAGCAGAAGCAGGGAAGAGTAAAACCTACACTGCAGATGAAAGGCATGCTAAATATAAATGATGATGCAGGTCTCGAAAAAGAAGCAGATCAGATGGGTGCCAAAGCTTTGCTAAGTACTGATTCTGACAAAGGAAACAAGGACTTTGCTCCCTTGCCTGCAATAATTAATTCGAATACAAGCCAGGGCAATCCGG
The DNA here is from genome assembly GCA_964529165.1 of uncultured Sphingobacterium sp. GTDB lineage: Bacteria > Bacteroidota > Bacteroidia > Sphingobacteriales > Sphingobacteriaceae > Daejeonella. The sequence goes on along the minus strand of CAZGWG010000325.1, from coordinate 564 downwards.
ATACTTCTACGGTACAAAGAGTCATAGACCTGAATATCTTAACTTATCTGGCCGGCATTGAAGGGGAGGAAAGTAAAGGATTTAAAAAGCTTAAAATTGCCGTTAACAATTACAATACCGAAGAAACCGAAGCTAATTTAAATGTGATTACAGGCATGATCGATACACTCAATTCGGAGGGTGTAGCCGATGAAGCCATTGATAACCTGAGCCGGCAGGTAGAAGATGAACAGGCAAAAAAACTACAATTAACCGGCATTGGAGCGAATTGGGGTGCTGTAACTTTGGACGATTTCCTGATCAAAGTAAAATCCCATAAGATCCTGGAAAAACTGTTAGCAAAACAAAACGATGCTACTGAACTCAAAAAGATTGTAGATGCTACCGTATCCAATTATGATGCGCTGGAAAGCCTCATTCCGAAAATGGGAAATGATATCCTGATCAAGCTCCTCGCAAAACAAAGTGATGCGGCTGAACTGAAAAAGATTGTTGACGCTGCCACCGCAAATTACGATGCACTGGAAGACATCATCCCGAAAATGGGAAATGATATCCTGATCA
>CAZGWG010000324.1:0-4716 GCA_964529165.1 uncultured Sphingobacterium sp. | reverse complement strand
GGCATTTTTGCTGGCGATCGCTTTATTCTTGTATTATCTGATTATTAAGAAAGAAAAGGAATAGATTACTCCTTTATCCAATTATAATCGTCAATATCCGCAAATGTTCTACAAAACAGTTCAAAATATGCCCAGCATAGGCTACGAAAACCCTGAAATAGGCATTTCGGAGGAAAATTTGTTCAAAAACTGCCAGCCTTTTTAAATATTCTGCGCAATAACATAACCTGCCGACCAGGCCCATTGAAAATTATAGCCACCCAGCCATCCTGTCACATCTACACATTCGCCGCCAAAGAACAAACCAGGCACCTTTTTAGCTTCGAGTGTTTTGGAGGATAATTCATCAGTAGCTACTCCTCCCCTCATTACTTCGGCCTTATCAAAGCCTTTATCACCAGCAGGTTTAACATCGAAATGATGAATATACTGATCAATTTTCTGAATATCTTCTTTTGTTAATGATGCCAGATTCTTCTCAACAGGTAAGAATTTTGAAAGTGCATCCGAAAATTTCTTTGTGAACAGGTCGGATAATAATCCTGAAAGGGTTTTACGGCCATTGATCAGCTTCTGGGTCTGAATAAGTTCTATAATCTTATCGTTGGGCAACAGATCGATCGAAATATGTTCTCCGGGCCGCCAATAAGATGAAATCTGAAGGATAGCCGGACCACTTAGGCCCCAATGAGTAAACAATATATTTTCTTCAAAACTGATCCGGTCATTGGAAACCCTGCTGAATATCGAATTACCCGAAAGCTGGGCATACCATTCAGCATCTTTACCGGTAATTGTTAGTGGCACGAGTGCAGGCGCTGTTTCGGTAACCTTTAGCCCGAATTGCCTTGCTATCTTAAGACCAAAATCAGTAGCCCCCATTTTCTGAATTGGGAGCCCCCCGCTTGCGATCACTACCTTTGGTACCCTGATCTCTTTCAATTTTCCTGCCCTTGAATAAATGATTTTAAAATCACCTTCATCTGTCTTCAGAACTTCCTTCACTTCTGCATTACAAATGATCTGCTGATCAAGGTCAGCACAAAGCGATTCAAAAACCCGTACTATATCCTTTGCATTATTGCTAATCGGAAATAGCTGGCCAAGAGTTTTTTCCTTCCCAAAAATACCATTTGCCTCAAAAAAGCTAATCGTATCGTCTACAGTAAACTGCGAAAAGGCAGATTTGCAGAAATGTGGATTGCCGGAAATAAAATTGGATTCTGAAGCGTATAGATTGGTATAATTGCATCGTCCACCTCCTGAAATTAGAATTTTAGCTCCAATTTTCTCATTTTTCTCAAGAATCAGGGTTCTTTTCCCAAGATATCCGGCCTGAACGGCACACATCAGTCCGCAGGCACCACCACCAATAATTACAGCATCAAAATTATCTCCCATACTCATTCAGGTGGTAAATATAAAGGCTCATCCTCAGGAAAACTTATTCTTTAATGCAGCAAGTTTAATGGCTATATCGGTTTCAGGAGCAGTTTCTTTCTTCTGGGGCCTTTTAACATAATTAACAGTTGATTGCTTTGGAGTAGGCTTATAGTTTTGTTTTGGCTTTGGCTCCGGCTTATTTTCTGATTTCATTGAAAGTGCAATACGCTTTCGGTTCACATCTACCTCAGTTACCCTGACCATCACTTTCTGACTTACTTTTACGACTTCATTAGGGTCCTTGATGAACTTATCTGCCATCTGGCTCAGGTGAACCAAGCCATCCTGATGAACACCAATATCAACAAAAGCGCCAAAAGCAGTGATATTCGTAATGATTCCCGGCAAAGTCATCCCAACATGGAGGTCGGTAATTGCATTGATCCCGTCGGAAAAGCTAAATGCTTCAAATTGCTCTCTGGGATCAAGTCCAGGTTTTGCGAGCTCCTTTAGAATATCATTCAGAGTAGGCAAACCAACAGTTTCACTGACATAATTCTGTAATCTGATCTTTTGACGAAGCTGTTCATCTTTCATCAGATCTTCGACTTTGCAGTTCAGATCTTTAGCCATTTGTTCAACAAGCGCATAACGTTCGGGATGCACTGCACTACTGTCAAGCGGATGTTCTGCATTCCTTATCCGCAGAAATCCTGCTGCCTGTTCAAAGGCCTTGTCCCCTAGTCTGGGTATCTGCCTGAGCTCAGATCTTCTTTTGAAGGCACCATTTTTATTACGGTAGTCTACGATATTTTGTGCGAGTTGCGGACCAAGTCCGGAGATATAAGCCAGAATCTGTTTGGAAGCAGTATTCAGTTCTACTCCGATCGAATTCACACAGCTTATCACAGTATCATCCAGGGAGGCCTGGAGTTGATTTTGATCCACATCATGTTGGTATTGACCAACCCCAATTGATTTTGGATCGATTTTGACCAGCTCTGCCAGTGGATCCATTAGCCGTCGACCAATAGAAACTGCCCCTCTTACGGTAATATCCTTATCCGGGAACTCTTCTCTGGCGACATCAGAAGCCGAATATATAGAAGCACCACTTTCATTAACCATAACTACAATTATATCAGGCAGTTGCAATGACCTTACGAAAGTTTCTGTTTCCCTGCCTGCTGTACCATTTCCAATTGCAATAGCCTGAGTCCTATACTTCTCAACCAGAAATCTTATCGTTTTAGCTGCCTCTTTTGCTGCTTCAGCTCCATTATGGGGATAAATATTAGTATTTTCCATTAACTGTCCCTGATCATCAAGGCAAACAAGTTTACATCCTGTTCTGAAGCCGGGATCTATTGCCATAATACGCTTCTGACCAACCGGTGCGGCTAGCAAAAGCTGACGCGCATTATCTGCAAAAACCCGTATTGCTTCAGTATCTGCCTGCTTTTTGGTCATTAAACGAATTTCTGTTTCCATTGAAGGCTTGATCAGACGCTTAAAAGCATCGGCAGCAGCCTGCAAAACCTGCTCTGAAGAAGGATTAGAGCCTTTAACAAATAAGTCTTCCAGAATTCTGATTGCACCGTCTTCTGGAACTTCAATATCCAGTGTGAGGATTATTTCCTTCTCAGCCCTTCTCAAAGCTAATACCCGGTGGGAAGGAGCAGTTTTCACAGGTTCAGACCAGTCGAAATAATCTTTATATTTCTGTCCCGCTTCTTCTTTACCTTTGATTAGTTTGGAATGAAAAGTTCCTGAATTCAGGAAAAGTTCACGCATTCTGCTGCGAAGTTCTGCCTGCTCAGCCATAAACTCAGCCAGAATATCCCTTGCCCCGCTCAAAGCATCTTCCGTATTTAATACTCCGATCTCTTCATTGATATATTTTGAAGCCTCTGCATCAATATCGCCATTATTCTGGCTCATAATAAAATCGGCAAGTTCCTGCAAGCCCTTTTCTCTTGCCACAGATGCTTTGGTCTTTCGTTTTGGTTTAAAAGGCAGATAAATATCCTCCAGGACTGTCATGGTTTCAGCTTCCATGATTAGTTTTTCAAGTTCAGGAGTCAATTTTCCAAGCTCCGTCATTGATTTTAAAATCACCTCTCTGCGCTTATCAAGCTCCTCGAGCTGCTGCTTTCTATCACGAATAGCAGCAATCTGAACCTCGTCAAGGCTCCCGGTTGCTTCTTTACGGTATCTTGCTATAAAAGGCACTGTTCCTCCTTCATCAAGCAGCTCAACAGTTACTTTTACCTGCTTCTCAGTCACTGACAGCTCATCAGCAATCTTTTTATATTTATTCAAAGTCATATTCAATCAGATATTCCCTGCGAATTTGATGCTATCTATTCTCATTTCAAAAAAAGCTTATCCACAATTAATGATAATTAATTGAGAAATGATTAGGGGCTTGAATTCTTAATTCAATTATTCTTAATTTTGATTAATGGATGAAACTTCTCAGTTAAGCGAGTTCGGCAAGGTATTTATCTACCTGATCATGGGAGTATTGTTCGTACTCTTTACTTTTTTCGTTGGGAAGCTGGTTGCTCCTAAAAAGCCAAACCCCGATAAACTAAGTTCTTATGAGTGTGGTGAAGAACCACAGGGAAATTCATGGATACAGTTTAATTCACGTTTCTATGTTATTGCCCTGGTCTTTCTGCTTTTTGATGTTGAACTGGCCTTTATTTTTCCATGGGCGACAGTTTTCAGCCGGCAGGAACTAATCAATGCTGATCCATACTGGGGTTGGCTGAGCCTTTTTGAAATGTTTATCTTTGTTGGCATTTTATTGATAGGCCTGGTATATGTCTGGAAAAAAGGTGATTTGAACTGGATCAGGCCTGAGCAATTTTTACCAGTTTCGCCTTCAAAGGTTCCTCTTTCTGCATATAATACTTTGAACAAAGCGCACTATAAAACAAAATCCTTCAGTCTTGATTCTGAGATTCCGAAACCTGAAAAAGTATTAACAGAAGTACCTGCTTCAGTCGGAAAACCAGGATTTACACCCAAATTTAAAAGACCTGCCTTGTGAGTTTAGAAATCAAAAGCGATACCGGTTCAGTGATGCTTGTTAAGGTTGATGATTTACTTAACTGGGCCAGATTATCATCCTTATGGCCGATGAGTTTTGGTATTGCATGCTGTGCGATAGAAATGATGGGATCTATGGCTTCAACTTACGATCTAGATCGTTTTGGGGTATTTCCACGTCCTTCCCCAAGACAGTCAGATGTTATTATTATTGCCGGTACCGTAACATTTAAAATGGCAGAACGCATAAAACGTCTTTATGAGCAAATGCCAGAA
>CAZGWG010000323.1:0-4744 GCA_964529165.1 uncultured Sphingobacterium sp. | reverse complement strand
CTTAAAAGATCAAGATTGATGATGATGTCGGGTTCACAATCTTTTAACAGGAAAACTTTTTTGGAATTAACTCTTCTGGATGGATCGATATATATTGTGCTGTAAGTTTTATCAGCTGAACGAAGATATTCAATACCATCCTGCTGCAGATACCTGATTTTCAAACCCAGTAGTACTGAGTTATATTCAGAGATAGCAGAAAGTTCCCTGTTCAGTTCGCAATGGGTAACATTTTTTGCCTTCATAGCGAAAAAACAGGAGTCAACACCCAAGCCACCTGTGAGATCAATAATGTCATCTCCAGCTATTAAAGCTGATTTGTATCTGGCCGCAATTTCTGATGAAGATTGTTCAATTGCCAGCTTGGGAGGGTAATAGATTCCTGATGTCTTAAACCAAAGCGGAAGTTTATGCTCGCACCTTTTTCTGCTGTCAATCTGCTCAGCAAGTTCTGCGGAACTTACTCCAGGAAAAGGGCTTTTTTTAAGGCTGATGGATGGAATATCAGAATTAAGATTATCCTTAATAAAGCTCTGGACATCATTATTTAAAAGCTCTTTATTCACTGAATTATTTCATGACTAATTGTGCCGTTTTTCTGCTGAATTGCTCAATTATAATATTCTTGCCGGATCTTAGTTTCTTGATTTCTTCTTCTATATAATTGAGAATGGTCAGTAATTTAAGATCCTCATTAATTGAGAACTGCAATTTATCCTGAAATAAATCAGTTACTTTCTTCAATTTTAAGCTATCCTGATCAATACAAACCGAAACACTGAGTGCAGAGAGCTGCATCATGTTCAGTTTGATATGAGCATCACTAAATGCTTTTAACAATGAACTTAAGTGCTGCTCATCCATAAATGAAAAATCCCGGGTTGAAATATTCATTAGAATCTGGTTCTTTTTCAAAATTATGGACTGAATATCAGTATTCAGACTCGCAGACTGGTAAATTTTCGTCCCGCTTTGTTCAGGCTTAAGAAATGGCTTAACAAATAGTGGAATTCCGGCATTTTGTAAAGGCTTTATCGTTTTTGGATGGATGATATTTGCTCCGTAATAGGCTAACTCCAACGCTTCTGAATAGGGGAGTTCTTCGTATTTCTGAGCAGAACCAAATAGAGCAGGATCAGCATTCATTATTCCCGGGACATCTTTCCATACAGTCAAAGATTCAGCCTCAATACAGGATGCAAAAACCGCTGCAGAATAATCAGAACCCTCTCTTCCGAGTGTTGTACTGAAATTTTCACTCGTTCCGCCGATAAATCCCTGAGTGATAATGGTTTGATTGTTAAACTGTGCTTTTAGGGATAAGATTGAAGCAGAGGTCTTACTCCAGTCGATTATCCCTTCTCTGTAAGTGTTATCTGTATGGATATAGCTTCTCGCATCTATCCATTTAGTGTGTACGCCACTTTCATTTAAGTAAGCGGAAATGATTTTGCTCGAAACAAGTTCGCCTATAGAAACGATTTGATCATAATTGAAATCATAATCAGGGTGGGGTTCATCTTCCAGCATCCATTCAATTTCAATAAATGTATTGGCAACTTCATCATAAACCGCATGCTGTTTATGATGGAAGAGCTCATTCATTATTTGCTCATGGAAATTTTTTATTCCATTCAAAAGCGAAATTGCTTCTTCATCTCTGCTAACATAAGCTGAACAAAGCTTTTCAAGGGCGTCGGTTGTTTTCCCCATTGCAGATACGATAATCAGAAGCTGCTCATTACTATTCAGGTTTACTATGCTAAGCAGATTCCTGATATTTGCTGCAGAGGAAACTGCAAACCCTCCAAACTTAAATACCTTCACTAAATTTATCTTGTTTTGAAATATTGACTAAAATTTATAATTCCCTGATCTGATCCTTAGAGAGGGAAACATTAATCCATCCGGAGTCAAACTCAGTATTGTATTTCTTATAAAAATTGATAGCTGGATCATTCCAGTCCAAAACCTGCCAGCAAATGCCGTTAAAATCCTTTTCTTTAGCTTCCTCAATCAGACGATCAAGAATCATTCTTCCAAGACCTTTACCACGCATTTGTTCAGTTATTAATAAATCTTCCAGATACATTCTGCAACCTTTCCAGGTTGAATATCTGATATAATAGAGGCCAAAGCCATGGATAATTCCATTTTCTTCAGCTACAAATGCTTTCCATACCGGATCATCACCAAATCCTGCATTTTGAAATTCTTCCAGACTTACTGTTACCTCATGAGGTGCTCTTTCGTAAACCGCCAGTTCATGAATCAGCTCGAGTAAACGTTCACAATCTTCCTTAACTGCTGTTCTGATTATTATTGACATGTATTAAATTCCCTTCTTTGTTCTTGTTCCAAAAATTGTACTCCCTAGCCTGATCATTGTACTTCCCTGCTGAATGGCTAGTTTATAGTCGCCCGACATCCCCATAGAAACTTCAGAGAACGCCGGATCCTTTCTGAAAAATGTATCCTTCAGGCCTTTAAAGAAAGTACTCAGCTCATAAAATTCCTCCTTGGTTACTTTGGGATTATCTGTAAGCGTTGCAATTCCCATCACACCGCAAATCCTGATATTTTTAAGCTCTTTAAACTCATCCGAACGAAGTAATTCAATCGCTTCAGAAAGATCCATTCCATATTTTGTATCCTCATCTGCTATCTCAAGCTGAAGCAGGCAATCAATGACACGGTTTTGCTTTAATGCCTGTTTGTTGATTTCCTGCAATAATTTCATGCTGTCAACAGAATGAATCATACTGATGAAGGGCGCAATGTATTTTACTTTATTCGTCTGAAGATGCCCTATTAAGTGCCATTCAATATCTTTAGGAAGCTTTTCATGCTTATCAACAAGTTCCTGAACCATATTCTCTCCAAATATGCGCTGACCTGCTTCATAAGCTTCTGTAATACTTTCCAGGGGTTTTGTTTTAGACACTGCTATTAATTTCACCCCGCTTGTGCCGATCTCCTTCTTTATGGCTGATATATTATCTGCAATGCTCATTAATCTGTATTTTTGGTTGAATTTTTGAATTGCTAAACCTACGGGATACTATAATAAAATGCAACAGAATTATCATATCAAATCTTTTGTCTCAGTCTATATCCTGATTTAAAATGAAAGTCCTGAAACTTCTATTACTGATTCTTCCTTTATTATTTGCCTGTGAGCAGAAAAAAGCACCCAGGGATATTATAGACCAAAAGAAAATGATCCGTATTATGGCAGATCTCCATACAATGGATGGTTATATGTCGACAATTTTATACAATGATACAATCAGAAGAAATAGCGGGAATTTATACGCCACCATTTTTAAAACTCATAATACTACCTCAGCATTGTACGAAAAGAGCTTAAAGTATTATAGTATGAATCCGGCTTTGCTGGATACGATGTATAATAGTGTTCAGGCTATATTGGATGAAAAGGAACACAAGATCAACAGGGCTGAAATTAATAAACCGAACAGTATACAGAAATGATATACCCCAATAATGCTGGCGAAAAGCTGGGTTTTATCGATATTAAAGAACTTATTAAACTGTACTGCCTGAGTCCGATGGGCAGGCAAATGGTCGATAAGATTCAGGTGATGAATAATTTTGATAATATCAATAAGTTTCTTCGCCAAACCAATGAGTTTAAGAATATCCTTCAGAATGATGCTCCTTTAACTATTCAGAATTTTTTTGATATAAAAAGTATGGTCGAAAAGGCCAGAATAGAGGGAACTTATCTTTCTGAAGATGAATTTTTTAAGGTTTCGGCTTCTCTTACAACCGTATTTTCCATAATACAGTATTTTTCTGAGCGTGAAGGTCTTTATCCCAATCTGGAGGCACTTTTTGAACATCTTCCAATTGAGAAATCCATCATACAGAAGATAGAGAGGATAATAGATGCAAAAGGAAAAATAAAACCCAATGCATCAGTTGTACTCATGGAGCTCACTTCGGGGATATCAAAGGCAGAACAGGAAGCCCGCAAGAAAATTGATCAAATTTATAAGAATGCTCAGAACAACGGCTGGACAGCCGATGGGAATCTGACGATACGCGATGGCAGATTATGTATTCCGGTATTGTCTGAAAACAAAAGAAAATTAAAGGGCTTTATTCACGATGAGTCTGCTTCCGGACAGACAGTTTTTATGGAACCGGAAGAAGTATTTCAGCTTAATAATTTAATCAGGGACCTGGAATTTGAAAGAAAAAGAGAGATTATCAAATTACTGATAGCACTTACTGATGATATAAGGCCTTATGTGCCTTTGTTATTATCCTACCATAGTTTGTTGACCAAACTTGATTTTGTTCGTGCCAAAGCTCTGTTTGCAATCAGTATTGAAGCTGAAATGCCTGTATTGCTTAAAGAATCTGAAATAAATCTGATTAATGCCAGGCACCCCTTGCTTTTACTTAGTTTAAAAAAAGAGAACCAGTCGGTTGTACCACTTAATATTAAAATTGATGAGCACGACCGGGTTATTGTCGTATCAGGTCCGAATGCCGGAGGTAAATCTGTTTGCATGAAGACCGTCGGGCTGCTTCAGATCATGGTTCAGGCCGGTTTACTTATTCCGGCAGATGAGCACTCCAGGCTGGGTGTTTTTAAGCAAATCTTTGCCGATATCGGCGATGATCATTCTATAGAAAGTGATTTAAGTACTTAGAGTGCTCATCTTGCAAAAATGAAATATTTCACAGAATGGGCTAATTCCAAAACGTTAAT
>CAZGWG010000322.1:0-4790 GCA_964529165.1 uncultured Sphingobacterium sp. | reverse complement strand
CTCGCAGCAAAGAAACCCGCAAGGTTTTTCTTGTTTTCCTGTACGAAATTAAAAGTAGTCTCAGAATATTTATCCATATTGGCTTGAAACTGCGGCATCAATACACCATATATTGAATCTTTTGCCGCAGGATTAGCCTCAGTCAGCGCTGAATATTCATCCTGAATCTTTTTATAAATTTTACTAAATTCATTACCTATGCGATTAAACTCCCGAATTTTTTCTGAATCTTCTGAACCTTTAATTTCATAGGAATTGGTAGTATCAGCATAATCTGTCTTAAATGCTATTTCATCACCATTCTGACCTACAACCAGAAAATTCTTTTCACCCAACACAAGGGTATAAAAATCTGGTTCCGGAGCAACACGACGAAACTTAAATTCACTGCTTTCATTCAAAAATGCAGAATCGACAAGTTGATCGGTCTCATAGAGTAATACTTTCTTGATTTCACCAGCATTTTCTACTTTTCCGGAGATGTTCAATTCATCATTATTTTTGCAGGAAATCACAAAAATACTTATTGCCAAAAAGGCAAATCCTAATACTTTTTTCACACTTTACTTTCTAATTTATCAATAACTAACTTACTCGCAATTTGAGGGTTAATCTTACCCTTTGTCCTTTTCATCAGATCTCCCATGAATAAACCAAGAACGCCTTTTTTACCATTATGGTATTCAATAATCTTATCCGGGTAATTACTCAGAACTTCTTCTATAAGTAAACTTAATTCATCTTCAGCGGTATCAATCAATACCTGCATTTTCACAGCAGTATCTTCAGCAGATAGCTTCGGATTCCTAATCAGCTCAGGGAAAACCTGATGAGCTGCGACAGAATAGTTGAGTTTGCCTTTGTCTATTAAAGCAATAAGTTCTGCAAGAAGTTCCGGTTTAACAGGAAAATCTTTAATATGTATTTGATTATCATGTAGATACGACCTCATCGGACCTATAACCCAGTTTGCCGCTGCCTTAAAATGCTGTGTTTTAGAACTCAGTTTATCGAAGTAAATTGCAATCTCCTTTTCTGATGACAGTAAAATAGCATCGTACTCTGAGAGACCAAAAACAGACGTATATCTTTCAATCTTCTTTGAGGGTAATTCAGGTAATCCTGCCATTAGTTCTTCAATATATTTTTGTTCAAGAACTAATGGTTGAAGATCCGGTTCAGGAAAATAACGATAATCGTTTGCCATTTCTTTACTCCTCAAAGGACTTGTATTACCAGTTTCTGCATCGAAATTCAGCGTATTCTGTTCAATATATTCTCCTTTTTCCAGAAGTTCAGTCTGTCTTATAAATTCATGATCAATGGCTCTTTGCAAATTTCTGATAGAATTAAGATTCTTAACTTCACATCTGTTCCCGTATGCTGCCGCTCCTCGCTGTCTAACTGAAATATTAGCATCACAACGAATACTACCTTCTTCCATATTTCCGTCACAGATATCAAGATATCTGACCAATTTGCGAATTTCAGACAAATATGCTGCAGCTTCATGGGCTGATCGAATATCAGGCTCAGAAACTATTTCTATAAGAGGAACTCCAGCCCTGTTCAGATCAATCAGTGAATCAAACTCATCCTGATCATGCATACTTTTACCTGCATCATCTTCCATATGAATACGATGAATTCGAACACGCCTTGTGGAATTATCATCCGTCTTTACATCAATAAAACCAGAATGGCAAATAGGCTGACTGTCCTGAGTGGTCTGAAAACCCTTAGGCAAATCAGCATAAAAATAGTTTTTACGATCAAAATGATTATTCAGATTGATACTACAATTGGTGGCCAAACCCATTTTAACAGCATATTCTACTACCTTTCTGTTGAGTTTGGGTAAAGTTCCCGGTAAACCAAGACTTATAGGGCTTATATGCTCATTTGGACCGGCACCGAAGCCGGCTGAGTCTGCAGAAAATATCTTACTCTTGGTTGATAACTGAACATGTACCTCAAGCCCAACCACAAGCTCATATTTATCAGTTAAACTGTCCGCTTTTATCGTCATTTAAACTTTAATGGTATCTAAATTATCTCACAAAGATAAGCAATTGATTACAGTTGAGAGTGAACAATGAAACTGGATTTTTAAAAACCCTAACCCATATAGTATTTTTCTGGAACTGCAGAAAAGAAATTTCACTTTCAATTGTAAACTATCTTACTTATGGCACGCTAATTGAATTTCGATTGAATATACCTAATCGCAAAAAAGATGAAAAAATTAATCGTTGTTTTTTTAACCGGGTTCATTGCTTATTCAGCAGCACCGGCTAAGGCTCAGATAAATATTAATGTAAATCTTGGCTCTCAACCCGAATGGGGCCCTGCAGGCTATACCCGTGCAGACTATTATTACTTGCCGGATATTGAAACCTATTATTATGTTCCAAAACGTCAGTTTATTTATCGTGAAAATAACAAATGGCTTTTCATGTCTGCTTTACCATCCCGTTATTACGGATATAACCTGAATACTGGCTATAAAGTGGTTATTAACTCTCCAAAACCTTATCAGCACTATAATTCACATAAAGTGAAGTATGCGAAATACAAAGATTATAAGGGAAAGCAATTAAGTATTAAGAACAGTCATGATTCCAAATACCCTAAAGGAAATTCAGGTAAATCACATTCCTGGGGGAAAAATGGTCATTCAGGTAATAAAGGAAAACATTAATTAAGAGTGGAGAGTGAAGGATGTTAATTTTCCACTCTCCACTTTCACCCCGGTAGCCATCGGGTCTCAACTAACAAAAGCTTTTGCTTTCTCTAAAGCTTTTACAAGCCCTGAACTATCTTTACCTCCGGCAGTAGCAAAGAAAGGCTGACCACCGCCACCACCCTGAATTTCTTTAGCTAATTCACGAACGATATTTCCAGCGTTCAGATTTCTTTCTTTGATAAGGTTTTCAGATAACATAACTGTCAGGCTTGGCTTCCCCTCGATATCACTTGCCAGCACTAAAAACAAATCATCCACAAGGTCTTTAACCGCATAGGCAAGACTTTTTATCGCATCGGTATTAGGCAATTCCACCTGCTGGGCAATGAGATTAATACCGTTTATATGCTCAATTTTGTTGACAAGTTCGTGCTTTAAACTGGCAGAACGTTCCAGTATAGTTTTCTCAATTTCCTTTTTAAGACGATTATTCTCTTCAAGTAATGACTCAACTGTTTTAAGAAGATCAGCAGGATTTTTAAGAAGCTCTTTTAGTCCCTTAATCTGCTCATTTTGTGCATTAATATAATTCTCGGCAATCCCGGCGGTGATCGCTTCAATTCTTCTCACCCCAGCAGCAACGGCACTTTCTGAAATGATCTTGAAATAGCCGATTTGCCCGCTTGATTTAACATGCGTTCCACCACATAATTCTTTAGAAAAATGATCGTCAAATGTAATCACACGAACAAAATCTCCATATTTTTCACCAAAAAGAGCAGTTACTCCCGAATCAATAGCTTTCTGATATGGAACATTCCTCTCCTCCTTTAAAGGTATATTTTCTCTGATCTTACGATTTACGATCCCTTCAATTTCTGAAAGTTCAGACTCTGTCAGCTTGGCAAAATGAGAGAAATCAAATCTCAGATACTCCGCATTAACTAATGAGCCTTTCTGATTCACATGATCACCCAGAACCTGTTTTAAAGCTGCATGTAAAAGGTGAGTAACCGAATGATTGTTTTCTGTTGCTTCTCTTTTTTCCTGATCAACTACAGCATAAAACAATCCGGAAAGATCTTCCGGAATTTCATCCAGAAAATGAACGATCAATCCATTTTCCTTTTTGGTATCTGTGACAGGATATTCAAATAAACGCGATCGGTCTTCAAGCTTCCCAGTGTCGCCTACCTGCCCCCCGCTTTCGGCATAGAAAGGAGTCCGGTTCAATACCAATTGGTATTGATCTTTGCCTTTGGCTGTAACCTTGCGGTATTTTAAGATCTTACATTCTGTTTCCAGTTCATCATAACCGGTAAACTCAAGCTCTTCATCCTCATTAACGATAACCCAGTCGCCGGTATCAATTGCTGTAGCAGCTCTGGATCGTGCTTTTTGTTTCTGAAGTTCAGCTTCAAAGCCTTGCATATCCACTGTCCATCCCTTTTCACGGGCCATTAGTTCAGTCAAATCAATCGGGAAACCGAAAGTATCATACAATTCGAATGCAAATTCTCCATTGATGACTTTATTATTTGTGACAAAACGTTCAAAACGATGAATTCCTGTAGCCAAAGTTCTTAAAAAGGAAACTTCCTCTTCCATAACCACCTTTTGAACAAAGTCCTGCTGCTTTTTAAGCTCTGGAAAAATCCCGTCAAACTGGTCTGCCAGGATTGGAACCAGTTTATTTAAGAAAGGTTCCTTCAGATCAAGAAAAGTATAAGCATATCTGACTGCCCTTCGGAGTATTCTTCTGATTACATAACCAGCTTTGTTATTGGATGGCAGGGTACCATCGGCAATACAAAAACTGATGGCACGGATATGATCAGACATCACACGCATAGCCACTGACGCACCCCAACCCTCATCGCCCGGAACAGAACTTCCTGCATAAGGCAAACGTGACTTTTCAGAGATAAACTGAATCATTGGCTGAAAAACATCAGTATCATAATTTGATGTCTTATTCTGTATTACCCTCACCAGACGTTCAAGTCCCATACCCGTATCCACATGCTGACCGGGAAGTTTCTCAAGAGAACCATTCTTGAGACGATTGAACTGCATGAAAACATTATTCCATATTTCTATGACC
>CAZGWG010000321.1:0-4801 GCA_964529165.1 uncultured Sphingobacterium sp. | reverse complement strand
TGCGGTAGTTGGATTTAAAGATATCAAAACCGGAGATACACTTTGTGATGAGAAACATCCTATTGTTTTAGAGTCAATGAACTTCCCTGAACCGGTAATCGGTCTGGCGATTGAGCCTAAAACTCAGGCTGACGTTGATAAGTTAGGTATGGCTTTAGGTAAATTATCTGAAGAAGATCCTACTTTCCGTGTACAAACAGATGAAGAAACTGGTCAGACTGTAATTTCAGGAATGGGTGAGCTTCACCTGGACATTATTATGGATCGTCTTAAGCGTGAGTTTAAGGTAGAAGTAAATCAGGGTGCTCCTCAAGTTGCTTATAAAGAAGCTATCACCGGTACTACACAGCACCGTGAGACCTACAAAAAGCAAACTGGTGGCCGTGGTAAGTTTGCGGATATCCAGGTTGTTATTTCACCTGCAGAAGAAGGAAAAAGCGGACTCGAGTTTGTTAATGAGATTTCTGGTGGTGCAATCCCTCGTGAGTTTATTCCATCTGTACAGAAAGGCTTTGAAGCTGCGATGGCAAACGGTGTTCTAGCAGGTTATCAGCTTCAGGGCATGAAAGTTCGCCTGATTGATGGTTCATTCCACGCGGTCGATTCAGATGCACTGTCGTTCGAGATTTGTGCAAAATCTGCCTTCCGTGAAGCATTGCCGAAATGTAAACCCGTGTTGCTGGAGCCGATCATGAAGATTGAAATTCTTACACCTGAAGAGAATATGGGTGATGTGATTGGGGATATGAACCGTCGTCGTGGTCAGCTTTTGGGAATGGATACACGTGCCGGTGCTCAGGTAATTAAAGCAACAGTACCCCTTTCAGAGATGTTTGGTTATGTAACCCAGTTACGTACAATTACATCTGGACGTGCAACTTCAACTATGGAATTCGATCACTATGCTGAAGCTCCTAGGAACGTTCAGGACGAGGTTGTTGCCAAGGTGAAGGGGAAGAAAGCAAACGCATAATTAGAGCAAAGAGCAAAGACTGAGGATCATTGTCCTTAATCCTTGTTCTTTGCTCCTTAATCAAAATAAACCGGTTATCGTTACTAATAGCTCTAACGTTAGCCATAAACAAAAAAAAATGAGCCAAAGAATCAGAATTAAATTGAAATCATACGATTATAATCTCGTAGATAAATCTGCTGAGAAGATCGTTAAAACCGTTAAGCCTACGGGTGCAGTAGTAAGCGGACCAATTCCCTTGCCAACTGAGAAAAGAATATTTACAGTTTTACGTTCACCACACGTAAATAAAAAGGGTAGAGAGCAATTTCAATTATGTGCTTATAAACGCTTACTTGATATTTATAGCTCCAACTCTAAGACTGTTGATGCATTGATGAAACTTGAATTACCAAGTGGTGTTGAAGTAGAAATCAAGGTCTAAGTTTTATGCAATTTCATTAAAAAGAGCTGCCCTTTCGGGTGGCTTTTTTTGTTTTATGGCTATCTTTTTTCAAAAGTTGAGACTCACAAAATCTTCCCTTCAGGATCATATCTGAACCTGATAATTACATTTTGTTTAATACTGTTATCGCCCCTAAGCATCCTCTCTTTAAACAGATTACTCAAAGAATTTTAAGGATAAAAAATTTACCTCAGATGATATTGTATTAATTATTTGTGGAAAAAAATTCCCGTAATGGGGATTATATGCAACATTTTCACTTATTTATTTTTATAAAAAATATAAAAAATGTCGTTATAATTAAATAATTGTCATTTTTGCCAATATAAAGCACGATATTAGTAATAAATAGTCTTCTGGGGGATCTGAAAGCCTGAAATTTTGCCCATGGTATGATTATAGCTTTATAAGTCCCGAGGGTTCAATTTTGGATCTTTTTGAAGTTATTATTTAGAGCGTAGTGCATTTAAACAGAACATACCAATTATATATATTATTTGTTTTTAATATTCTGTTCACCAGCGTTTTAAGGGCACAGGAGATCGTGCAAATGACTGTTCATCCGGGAGAATCTTTTTATGTTCATCCAGAGGCAAATGTTTCGGTTTTTTCTGATTTGAATAATGCAGGTTCCATGGGATCTTTTAACAATTCTACAATTAATTTTCTCGGTCAGCGCTGGAATAATATGAGTGGAAGCAGGATTATGGATGAGAGTGCCAATGGTCACAGTGGTTTAGGTGGATCAATAATATTTGGGGGAACAAGTTCATCTCAGATTCTTAATAATTTAACCAGTCCGCAGGCTAATGCTGGTTTTCCTAATATAACCCTTGCAAACTCGCAAAATTTAGTACTTCAGGGTAATGATCTTCTTGTAAGAAGAAGTTTTAATTTTCAAAGTGGCAGAGTGATTTTAAATAGCAGAAATGCTGTAATGGAATCTGGTGCAAATATCAATGGCTTTGATAATACTAAATATTTTGTTACGGGTACCGCTGCCAATGGAGGAGCTTTGATAAGGAAAACTACCGGTACACATATCAATCAAATCGTCTTCCCTATAGGATCAACTGTTGGTAGCTATACGCCGGCTTCTGTAGTTTATACCGGCATTGCTCAGGATCTGAAATTACGGGTATTTGATAATGTTTACGATCGAGCAGCTTTTGGAAATCCTGATAACGTAAACTATGTGACTAAGACCTGGAATTTGACATTTAGTAGTCTGGATCCAAAAGCTAATCTGATTTTAAATGCTCAGCATAATTCAACTGAAGAGGGTTCACAGTTTTCAGCCGACCGGAGCAAGAGTTTTGTTAGCAGATATCAATCAACTATTGAGAAATGGGATTCTATTGAGGGTACAGGAGTTAGTTCAGGGATAATAACCTCAGGCAATCCTGTTGCGAATGCTTATATCAACGCACGGACCATAAGTGGTGGTATGGGCTTAAATGAATATTTCTCCAAATCTGTTATGAAAGAAAATGTGCTTGCAAATTATAGAGTTCCCGTTGGTATCTCTCCTAATAATGATGGCTTGAATGACAAATTCGTAATAGAGAATCTTAAAGCTACCGATAGGGTTAGGATTGAAATCTACAACAGATGGCAAAGTCTGGTATTCAGAGATAATGATTACAAGAACAATTTTGAAGGAATAGGAAATCAGCAGAGTTTGGTTAATAACACACTTCCTGATGGTACGTATTATTATATTTTACATTTCAATGATTCGAAGCCGGTAACAGGCTATATCATCATTAACAGATAGTAAATACTAATGTTTAACAGAACTATTAAGGTACTTACTTGTTTAATTATATCTCTGACAGGAGCTCAAGCCCTGATTGCCCAACAATTGCCCCTTTTTTCTGAATATATGTTCAATACACTCGAAATTAATCCCGCTTACGCAGGACATCGGGAAGCATTGAGTGTTACAACCATGTTCAGGAAACAGTATACCGGTTTTAAAACAGCTCCTCAAAGTGCTTTTTTTGCAGCAGATATGCCTATATCCGGTAAACGTGTTGGGGTAGGAATAAAATTGCTTGATGACAGGGATGAAATTACAAAAACTCTTGGTGCTCAGGGCGTATATTCATTCAAGATTCCTACAGGAGACAATTCTAGTATTTCCCTTGGATTACAAGGAGGAGTTTATAATTTCAGAACGGATTATACCAAGGTAGATGTCATTGATCCCAATGATCCATCCTTCAGCCAGAATGTTAATTCGCTGAAAATCAATTTTGGAACAGGGGTATTCTTTAGCACTGAAACCTTCTTTGCCGGACTCTCATCACCTAATTTAATACGTAATAACTTTAACAAAGAATACAATACAGGTGCTTTCAGCGAACTGAAGCAACAGATGCATATTTATTTTAATACTGGATATGTTTTTGCACTCAGTGATGATCTTCACATTAAACCTTCGGTTTTAGTCCGCGGTGTTGCGGGCAGCCCGATTTCGTATGACATCAATACAAATTTCTGGATTTCAGATGTCATTGGCTTGGGGGTATCATATCGTAATAAGACTGCCATGGTCGGAATGATTGATCTTAAAGTTATACCTGAACTTCGTTTGGGATATGCTTACGATCATGTTATATCTAAATACAATATAATTTCAAAAGGGTCACATGAAGTGATTTTAAGATATGAATTCTCATTCGATCGGATGGCTCTATCACCAAGATATTTTTAAGTTATGAAAAGTAAATTTCCTCAAAGATTTATTCAGAAAAAGAGCGTTATCACTGCTCTTTTTGTCGTGATATGCTTTTTTTGCATCAACCTCGCCCAGGCTCAGGTAAAAATAGGTACAAATCCAGATCAGATTCAGCGTTCATCTATTCTTGAGCTGGAGAGTGATACGAAGGGATTATTGCTGCCCCGCTTAAGTGATACCCTGGCAATCAATGTATTGAATCCATTAGATGGGATGCTTATTTATCTGACAAAAGAGCCAAGACAGGGACTTTATGTTCGTAAGGGTGGAGTATGGAGCTTTCTCAGTGGCGTATCTAACACTAATATTAATAATAATGTAGAGGTTGATGAGACCAAATTGAATCTGGGAAATATCGGAGGAAAGATTAATCCAATGACACAGATTGCTTCTACCCCCGGAACAGTCTCTGGTCAGGTACTTACCTGGAATGGAAATGCCTGGGAGCCGAAGTCGATTGTTCAGGTTTCAACCACCATCGTGGAAAAAGCGAAGGAATTTAATACAACTTCAGGTGCTAATCTGATTATCGAGCCTAATAGTACAAATGTGGTTAAGGTGAATGTTTCAGGAGCAGTCCCCGGAGATATTGTCTTTGTTTCCCTCATTGGAGACACTCCCGATTTCGCAGTATACAACG
>CAZGWG010000320.1:0-4816 GCA_964529165.1 uncultured Sphingobacterium sp. | reverse complement strand
GTTTGAGGCCGCGAAAACTAAGATAATGAATACTACAATTAGTTCGGGACTGGGAGCAAAATTTGATGATAAAAGTAATCTCTGGCATTATGAGGGGATGTATAATTTCACAAATGCTCTAAAAGGTGCTGTTGAACTCCAGGTTGGAGCCTCTTTCAGAAGATATGATTTGAATTCTGCAGGAACAGTTTTTGATGACCTTAACCGTACAATTGATATTGATGAATCAGGTGCTTTTGTTCAGATGGGCAAAAAATTAGGCGAATCATTCAAACTTGCTGTTTCAGGTCGTTATGATAAAAACATGAACTTTGATGGACGATTTACACCAAGAATTACCGCTGTGTATACTGTAGCTCCGAATAATAATATCAGGCTATCTTATCAAACCGGTTACCGTAATCCTACCACCCAAAATCAATATATTGATCTTTCTGTGGGCGGTGGATCTACCCGTTTAATTGGCGGTTTGCCAGAGATGGTTCAGAAATATAATTTATATACAAATAAGCCATTTACAGATGTAAGCTACCGGAATTTCCTTGCTTCAGCTTCTGCAGGTGCTGCAAACCCTGCTTTGTTGCAGGCCTTCACTTTTGATCCTAAAGGTGTAAGACCTGAAAGTGTTAAGGCTTATGAAATTGGTTATAAAGGCTTACTTGGAAGTAATGTTTTGGTGGATGCTTATGGATATTATAATTCATATAAAGATTTTATAACAGCAATAGAGGTGTTCCAGCAAAATGGAACTTCATTTACCAAGTTTGGTGTACCTGTAAATGCTGCCGGGGATGTTTCTGCCTACGGAATGGCCCTTGGTCTGGATTATTTGATTGGGAAATTCAATCTTAATGGTAATGTATCTTACAATCAAATAGGGGATATTCCCACTACCTATGTAAATGATTTTAACACACCAAAAGTACGTTACAACCTGGGGGTCAGTAATCGCAACATTGCCAAAAATGTAGGTATGAATGTTTCTTACCGCTGGCAGGATTCTTTCTACTGGGCATCATCTTTTGCTTCCGGAGCTGTTCCTTCTTTTGGTACGGTAGATGCACAAGTGAATTTGAAAATCTCTTCAGTAAAGGGTATGGTTAAAATCGGAGCATCAGATATCTTTAATAAATACTATGTAACATCTTACGGAAACCCTGAGATGGGAGGTATGTATTATGTTGGATTTACTTTTAATCAATAAGAATAGGCTGCAAAAAAGGATTCTGAGGAATCAGGTCTGAAAAGCATATACTAACCAATTTGTAAGTCTCGCTCCAATAATTGGAGCGGGACTTATTTATATAGATCTTATGGCAGAATCGATTTTTATTTTTAACTATGTGTGATAGTAATAATTCACTGCAGTAGGGCTTGGTGCTTACGGCGAAACTTTACCAATGGCTTTTCTGTTATTTCCAGTGAAAAGCCGCTTAACAAATAACAAAGAATAAATATATGGATGTAAATAAGGATTCCTTATCTACGATTTTGGATGTCAATGATACCGAAGAGGACATTCAGCATGTAAATAATCCGATTGTGGGGCTTGAGCCCATCGTTAAAAAATATCTTTCAGCGGTAAAAGAATACAGACAGGAAGAAAATAGCTTTTTCTTTTCTGATGGGAATGCCCAGGTAGAGGTACGTGTTGTTAGTGATGAGATAATAAGAGTCAGATTGGCACCTCAGGGTGTCTTCCTGGAAGAGTTTTCTTATGCACTCAGTCATACTGAGCAGAAAGTTACCGTATTTAGCTGTGTTGAAAGTGAACATGCTTACAGCGTTCAAACCAATACGGTAGCCTGTGTAATTAATAAGAGTAATTTTCTAATATCATTTGAAGACATTCATGGTCGTTTGATTAATCAGGATCTGAGTGCGATGCACTGGGAAGAGAATGTTGATTTTGGTGGGTATTATGTATATGCGACAAAAAAATGTAATGAAGAGGAAAGCTTTTTTGGATTAGGTGATAAGTCGAGTGATTTCAATCTTCGGGGCAATCGTTACATAAACTGGAATACCGATGCTTATTCATTCGGGAAAGGACAGGATCCTCTTTACCGGACCATCCCTTTTTACATGGGAGTTAATGAAGGAATTAGCTACGGTATATTTTTTGACAATACCTTCAAAAGTCACTTTGATTTTGCCTGTCAGGATAAAGACAAAGTAAGTTTCTGGGCCGATGGCGGTGAGATGCAATATTATTATATACATGGTCCGCATATGATGGATGTATTAAAGCGCTATCATAGTCTGACAGGGACCCATCAGATGCCAGCAAAATGGACACTTGGGTTTCATCAATGTCGTTGGAGCTATTATCCCGAGAAAAAAGTTAAAGATATTGCCCGCAACTTCCGTGAGCGTAAAATTCCTTGCGATGCAATCTATCTGGATATCGATTATATGGATGGGTACCGCTGCTTTACATGGAACAGAAAACATTTTCCTGATCCGGCGAGGATGATGAAGGAGTTGGCTGATGATGGATTTAAGACTGTGGTTATTATAGATCCGGGAATCAGAGTTGATGAGAACTACCGGATTTTTAAAGAAGGAAAGCAAAACAATTACTTTTGCCGTCGTTGCGATGATTATTTTATGGAAGGCCATGTATGGCCCGGAAGATGTCAATTTCCAGATTTTACGAATCCTAAAGTAAGGCACTGGTGGGGAGGATTATTTAAGGAGCTTGTTGATGCTGGTGTTGCCGGAGTCTGGAATGATATGAATGAACCTGCTGTATTTGGTTCAGGCACTTTTCCTGTTGATGTGCGTCATAATTATGACGGATTTCACGGATCACACCGCAAGGCTCATAATGTTTATGGGATGCAGATGGTAAGATCAACTTATGAAGGCCTTAAAAATCTTCAAAAGAACAAAAGGCCCTTTACTATCACAAGGGCCGGTTATTCAGGTGTCCAGCGTTATGCGACCGTATGGACAGGGGATAATGTAGCTACTTGGGAACACCTTAAAATTGGTATAGTACAATGTCAACGTTTATCAGTGTCGGGAATTTCTTTTTGCGGAACTGATATTGGTGGTTTCAGTGGTGAACCGGATGCTGAATTATTTACACGCTGGATACAGATGGGTGTATTTTCACCATTCATGCGTGCTCATTCTGCAGGAGATACTGCAGAACGTGAACCTTGGAGTTTCGGACAGGAGTTTGAAGATATCAATCGTAAATTTATCGAACTCAGGTATAGATTGCTGCCTTATATTTATTCAACCTTCTGGGAGCATTACAAACATAATTTTCCTATTCTTAGACCTTTGGTAATGCAGGAGCAGGAAAATATTCTTACACACGGTATTCAGGATATATTTACTTTCGGTGATAAGATATTAGTTGCTCCCGTTAGCGACCCTGGAGCGGTAAGTAAGAATGTTTATTTGCCTGCCGGAAAATGGTACAATTACTGGACTCATGAATCTTTAACAGGCGGACAGGAACATGTAGTATCTGCACCTATTGATTCCATGCCAATTTTCGTAAAAGCGGGCTCTGTGATTCCGGAATCACCATTGATGCAGTATGTGGGCGAGTATGAGGTAGACGAACTGATCTTTCAGATTTATTATTCTGACTATGAAGTAAACTCCTTTTATTTTGAAGATCATGACGATACGTTTGCCTTCGAACAGAATATTTATCTGGAGAAAAAGTATGTAGTGAACGGAGATCATAAATCTATGACAATCGTACAAAGTGTAGAGGGTTTATTTACACCGCGTTATGAAACCTATGACCTAAAGATTATTGGCCTGCCTTTTGCACCTAAGAGAGTATTAATCGACGGAAAGGAATTTATTGATGACCTGGAATTTGATGATCTTAAGCGTGTAAGAATCAGGTCTAATAAGAATTTCAAGCGGATAGAAGTCCTTGCCTGATCATTAATGAAATAATAGCTACATTCATGTAGTATAAAACTCTCATTATGGCAAAAAAAGCTAGTCTAGCTATAAAGGCCGAATCTGTATTAGCGGACTCATGGTATTCCCGTTTTTCAGATTTTGATATCAGTCTGTTTAGATCGGGTAAACATTATAAGTTATATGAGAAGTTAGGCTCTCATGTTGTTGAAAATAATGGAGTTTCCGGGACTTATTTTGCAGTTTGGGCTCCAAATGCAAGACATGTTTTCGTAGAGGGGAATTTTAATGGATGGAATAAGGCTTCTCATCCCATGCAGGTAAGATGGGATGAATCCGGAATTTGGGAAACCTTTATTCCTGGTATTGGGAGCGGAGAAGTTTACAAATATTTTATTCAGTCAAATTCCGGTGAGCATCTGGAGAAAGCAGATCCCTTCGCATTAAGGTGGGAGGAGCCACCATCTACCGCTTCAATAGTTTGGGATACCTGGTACGAGTGGGAAGATGATTCCTGGATGAGTTCAAGGCATGCTATTAATGCTTTGAATAAACCTATGTCGGTTTATGAGATGCATTTTGGATCCTGGGCTCGTAGTCCTGAATCACCTGATGAATTTTTAAGCTATCGCCAAATGGCAGAGAAACTCATCCCTTATCTTTTAGAAACAGGTTTTACTCATGTTGAGTTTCTGCCTCTAATGGAACATCCGTTCTATCCATCATGGGGTTATCAAATTACCGGTTATTTTGCAGCTACCTCCAGATATGGATCTCCACAGGATTTGATGTATCTGATTGAAGAATTACACAATGCTGGAATCGGAGTAATACTCGATTGGGTACCTTCTCATTTTCCGGGAGATCAGCATGGTCTTTATCGTTTTGATGGAACTCATCTATATGAAAATGAGGATAT
>CAZGWG010000319.1:0-4819 GCA_964529165.1 uncultured Sphingobacterium sp. | reverse complement strand
GTGAAGTGCCTGTGCTTGCCCACTGCTCCCGCCTGTGTGCCGCCAGGATAATCATAAGTTCTTTCTATATCGTCTCCGCGACTGCTAAATGATTTTAATGCCCTGCCAAATCTGTTCTGCGTGTCAGGTGCGCGGAAGTACTTAGCTGATCCTGAATCGTAGTAATACCAGCAGGCTTCTTTGCCTTCCTGCGGCGCCCAATCTGAATTACCGGTTGTTGCATCATTAATTGCGAATCCAGCCGGTAATGACTGTATGAAATCCCATATACGCGGGTATTCGTCGCCGTCCCGTAACGTAGCATCGTACAGCAGTGCATTCATGTAACTGCTATTCATGCCAGTAAATTTCTGTCCAACCTTTTGCAGATTTTCATGCGAATGCATCACCTCAAACCTGCTGCCTTTTTTTGCTATTCGTAAGAATTCAGAAGTGCCCAGGACAATCCTGGTTTTATTTGCGTTTCCAAACCTTATAGCATCGCTTCCAGCCCTTTGAATTGCCACCTGGTATTGACTGCCTGAATTGGTAACAAAGTCGTAATAATCTCCTTCGGGTAAAGTAGCCAGCGCTTCCAGGGTGAGCACTACTTTGGTTGTAGATGCCTCAATGTAATTTATCTTCCTGCGATTTGCAGAAGTCAGTATCATGCTTTCGGTAATATCTGCAAAAGCTAATGGTTGAGCGGAGCTGTCGCCTGCAATTACATCCTGCAGGTAAGTGATCGTAACAACATACACCTCACCGGAATTATAAACAGGACCATCCATTAAACCTGTTTCCGGGTTAAGGATTTGGATATCATTATCAACCCTCTTCCATTCGTGCGCGTCGAAATCTACCCCTTCTTTCCATTCCTTCAAAGGCCGGAACCCTTGCTGAAATAGTGATGCAACCGTCTTGCCTTCAAAATAATCATCGGTAAATGACCTGCTGCCAGGCACGGGATCTTCCGGGTCAAATCCGCCAACTGTATAGAAATATTCCTCTATTGCAATGGTTTTATCCGTTACGTTTTGCATGTACCTTCCACGCTCTATACCCGGGTCCTCACCATCCAGGCTTTCGCTCACTACAACCCAAATTGGTTTAGCTAATACTCCAGTAATTTCAACAGGGTTATTGGCTTGCAGATCCGCCGGAGCAATTACAAAAGGGTCACCAACAAGTGCTGCCGGTGCATCCGTATAAAATAGCCTCACCATCATGTGATTGGTGATACCCAGTTGCGCAATTACTAATTTTACTGTTGCCATATTTATCCTACAGTTATAATTTGTACTTGGTTTGTTCCGCCGGTGAACTCACCAAAAAAGTTTGTTTCAATATTGCCCATGATCACCACTTTCTTTTCGGTGCTCATTGTTGCGTTAATGTATAGGCTGTGCCGGTTATAGCTTTCCCGAACATCCGTCGAAAATGCGCGTAGAGGATAACCTTCAATTTCATGCGGTTCCCACTCTGCATCTGCTTTCGCTTTGGTGAAATATTTCCCATCAATTTGCACACTGTCGCAACCGAATATGTCGGAAATCTTATCGAACAGATCATCCGGAATGCCGTATTTGCCACCGATGTTGAAGGGGAAAACGCGGAATGATTTGCTGGTAATAATAGATTGGTTTAGCGTCTGATCTTCCCACATCTGATCTTTAGCGCCTTTCTGTAACCTGCCAAGCCTTCCCTCAACCCGGATTGCAGGAGCAAAACCGGTTTCATAAATGATCCCATTTTTAAACTTGCTATTCTTGTACTCAATATATACGGTGTTGTTATGCTTAACTTTAATAACCAGCGGTCCGGACCTCCATATATCTGCTCCGGCTGCAAACTGTAATCTGTAGCATCCGGGCGTAACGGCCGCCAGGGACATATCTGCTTCGTAAATAAAATAGCCGGCATTGTTTTCATCCGCCGCTTTCTTTGCCATTACTACAGTCTGTTGCACCCGGTCATAAACGCCAACCAGCTTTAATTCCAGCGGTGTATAATTGCTGATAAATTGCAGTCTGATTGCATCGGTTGTCTGCCATTTCTGAGCATATCCCTTTTGCTGCCACCAATAAGGAATGGTTTCATTATACTCCCCGTCATCGAAGTGTATAGTATTGTAAGCTGCCGCCTGCATAAAGCCTACCTTAGTAAATTTAACGGGGTTAAGTTTCGATATTAGTACCTGGCTACTCATAAAAATTTGGTCATGTCATTTTTTGCAGTTGATAAAAGTTGATAAGTCTGTACCTCATTATCTGCTGGCTTAATCCCTGCTTTGATAATGTAGCCGGTAAATACTTTGCCGTTCCAAATGAATTTCAAACAATGCCTCCTGAAATCGTTTGAGGACATAATCTCCATCAGGTTAACAGGCCTGTACGTCTCAAATTCAATAAGGTTGAGTTTGAAATATTTTTCTGGAAGCGCACCAATTACTATATCTTGATTTTCTTTTACTGTGCCTGATGGATATGCAACCACCATGGCTGCGTTTTTATCTGCCGTCTGAAACTTAATTACTTTGCCATCCAAATGATCGAGGCAGGAATGCAGGAAACGACCTTTTTCAATAAGGCTATGCTTTGGTGATAGCTTCACGTTATACATGCTCTCCGGGTCAACAACGCCGGTTAAATACGGGTTTGCTGTCCGGTCTAAGGTGTAGTAGTAATACAAACCGCTTTCATGCAGGATTGCGGTTTTGTTGATCTGAAAAGCGAACGTATCATTATCACTGCTGCTGTCTGTCGTTTTCTTGCCGTCAAAATTGATGCGGATATATTCGATGCCGATACAGTCTGATCTATAAGGGCTGATTAAATCCAACTCGGTGTTCACCCTGGTAATGGGCACTGTCCAATTTTGTGTAGAATTAAATTCAGTCCTACCGTTTACATCTTCATAGTTCTGGTTCGGGTAACCAACTTTAATCCGGTTGAACATTAAATCTTTTGCTGTGCTGATCTTCAAATTGCGCACCTCTCCAATATCGGTTGACCTATCCAACGGATTTGTAAGGTGGCCACCCATTCCAGTGTCGGGAATGATAATAGGCGGTTGAAACAATTCTTTTAACTCTCCGATATATGCCTTCCCGTCTTTAATACCGAAATGCACATCTGTTTTTGATGAAAGCCATTGCCAAAAATCTGAGAAGGAAGTTTTTATTTTAGCGCCTTCAATCTTTCTTACACCATCACCGGACGATAAAACCAAGTCAGTTCTTTTATCCAGGTAAGCCGATTCGGTAGTATACTTTCCCTCGCTCATTTTATCAATGATCCTGTTAAACAACCGGGCTGCAGTCATTACGGAATGATTTGAGGCTGGATGCCTGTACAGGTAATCCACCTTAAATAATCCTTCGCCGGAGTAATTAAACTGCGTATTAATGCCGCCGCCTGCACCTTCTATGCTTACGAATGTGTATAGATAAACCTCGTCTCCTGCATTTACCGAAAGATCAACAGATCCCTGTATGTGAAATGTTCCGATGAGTGATGCACTGTTTTTATTGAGAAGTATTTTATTCTTTTCTGTAACAAGTGTATCGGTTTCATCAATAGCCTGAATGGAAACATTCAGAAATGCAGCAGGGTTTAATGCTGTACCACTGGCTGGGTATGTAGTTGTTAATATAAAATCGTACGTAATGGTAATGGTGGCATCAGCAGTCGCTTTCATAAACCATTGCCCTGTTGCTCTTTTGGCGGTGCTGCTATTAGCTACCTTCGTTCTCTCCGGTGCCTGCGTGCCGGCTATCTGGCTGACTTCTTTTTGTATCTCAGTTAAATTAACAATATGATTTCCCATTAAGGAAAAATCATCGAAGCCGAAGCCATCGGTAATTAAATACTGTGCTGTATTGCGGAGATTTACCCCATCGTTGCGTAATATCAAAGCCTTCGGGTCATCAAGCGGAATCTCATACTGAGTATTTTCATTCGCCTTAACGAGCGCTTCCAAACCGCCGTCCAAAATATTGATGGTAGTGCGACTTTCTTCCGGAACGCATGTTGAGAAATCAAATTCTCCTTTGTAATAGCCGGTATAAACAAAGCTGTAGCTGCCCGGATTGCCCGGCGTATACCTCAACCCGAGTTTATATATTACCAGGAAAGCCTTCGCCTCTGCGCCTTCGGTAAGGTAGATATAATTGAGAATTTCAGCGCCGTCTCTTACAAAGCCAAGTGGAAATGAAAAGTTTCGCATCAATCCGAAGTAAGTCATATTCCTTTCCCAGCCGATAGCAATATCTTCCCATCCATCAGGAGTTGCTGATAAGCTGCGGAGTTGCCCCTGCAACATGACAGTGCCCCGGTCTGAATAATAGCAGCTTCCGGCTGTATTCGTAATAAAATATAAAAACTGTTTACCTTCCACTTCGCATTGCACTATTTAACCACTGTGAAAAATTATTTGCTTTCTTCTGCATTTGCGTTTGACCGGCAAACGTTATGAGAAGATGTGTTTCCTTTTTGTTTCTTACGGTGTCAGTTAACTTCCCGATCTCACCAATTAAGGCAGTCGTCATTTCCTTAGAGTAATTGCGCTCATTCACTCTTTCTGCTGGCATATGCCTGAAAGCAGCATGCTGCAGGTCCTTCATTGCTGCATCAGCATCTGGTAATACCTTGGTGTGTTTTGGGGCGCTGTACAGGGTTGGCTTATCTGCTGTCACATAGCTTTTGCCAGACGGTTCTACAACCAGTTCTCTCCTTCCTCCATCACCGGCAATAAAGGCTCCGCCCTGGTGATCCTGGGTACCGTGCTTATATTTCGGTATTGGCGTGGCTACTGCAATGGCCAGCTTTGCGGCACCCAA
>CAZGWG010000318.1:0-4823 GCA_964529165.1 uncultured Sphingobacterium sp. | reverse complement strand
GGGCCATATGCAGTTACAGCGGGAGCAATATTTTACAATGGTGAGGTTTATAATGTCGAGGCAGGATCAGGTATAACCCTTGGAGGCGGAGAAACATTAATTTGGGAAATAACCACTGCTTACAGATCAGGAGATCCAATAAACTGGGTTGATGGATTGCCTAGAAATATGCATAGAGTCGATACAATGACCTTGACCAATGGGATAACAGGAAGCGGAGCATCTGACTATAACACTACAAGAAGGATGGAGTGGTTAATGAGGGATGCAGCTTCAACATTAGGAGAAGTTAAAATAGCGGCAGTTGCATTAACTGGATTTGATGGAACAGGATTAGGGAATGCGTATACTGAGTGGGAGAATTGGGCTATTATGAACGGCAGCAATGGGACTATTGACATGGGCGGATTCTTCCCAGTTGGGATGAAAGCAGGAGACGCAGATTATGATAACGTTGGAGATACTGGAGGTGCTAAAACGTTTTCTATTGCAGATGGGAATTTGCCTTTATTTAATAGCTTTGTGGTAACAGGTGGAGGTGGTAGTTGGGTAGGAGGAAATACAGGCTCAGGAGATACTTATATTATTGATACAGTAGGACAATCAACACCTACACCGATAGATAATAGACCACCATTTAAAGCATTAAGATTTATTCAAAAAGTTGCATAAAAAAAGCCCTCCAGATCGAGGGCTTAATTTTTTATTTGTTAGTTACTAACCTGTAACTATTTGTTGAATTTGTTATTCGCATAGAATCACAGCTTAATACTTGAATTTTATATTTCATTGGCGGATTTGCTGTCCCGCTAGTATAAACGTACATAGAGTCGTTATTGCTCTTAAATACAACCTTCCATTTATACATACCTGCTGGCTGTGAATTCATTGTATATGATAATTTCATAGTATCGTTAACAAAATCCAGAGTAGCGGAAGCGGGCGGAGAAGGGCTATCAATATAATTAAATGACCTCCCCATTAAAGCATTCTTATCAATACAAGCCTTCTTTGGGCTAATAGGCGATGGATTGTCTTTGTTCTTACAAAAAGTCAATAATCCCACTAAAGATATTAACAGTAAAAATTTTATAGTTTTCATGGCAGATTAATATGGGTTTTCGATTTTATCGTATTTAGGTTCTATTATGTTTAGGTGAGAGTCATAAAGATATAAATCCCACCATTTACCATCTTGTGTGCAGGTTATTAAATAGTCATCATCCACTGATGATTGTTTAATAAAATATTCACCACATTTCGCATGATATTTATATAAAACAGGACTTAGTTTTTTTGTAATGTCTATACTTGGTTCTTTCCAACGAGATGGGAATTTTTGAGCAATAGGCATATTTGCATACTCATCATCTTTAAGCCTATTCTTTACACCAACAACAGCAGATACAATAACTATAAGGACAATAATAAAAAGTAAAGTAAAAAATAACTTTTTCATAGCACAATATTTTGATTTCAATATTATGTTATAAAAACGGGATAGTCAAGAAAATGTTACTTCAAAATTACATTATGTTATTAAGCTGCGTGGTCATCGCAGTATTTTTCAATAATCTTTCTTAAAAATGTGGATTCTTTTTCGCCTCGTATCAGCTTTTCAAGCTTCTGATTATAATATGGAGTCAAATAAAATACCCTTCTAAATTCAATAGAAGCGTTTACCATAGGAGCGCAATACTTCATAACTTCCTGTTCAACCTTCTTTGCAGTGATAGGCTCATTTGTTTCATTAGCCTTTAATACCACTTCCTGCCATACCTTTTGCTGAAGCTCTGGATCTAACTTTGTTAATGGCCTAGCTTGAGTTTCCGTTGTTGGCAAAACGGATACTATAGTATTCAAATTGTCAATTACGTCTGAACTACCAATTACCTTGTTTGCATAGTCCTTCTTAATGCCCCACTTAGCAATACAATAATCATCAAATGTACTAAAGCTCTCTTTGTATAATCTGTTTTCTCTAATCTCTCTAAGAGCAATTCCCATATCATAAAAACTACTCATTGATTTTTCAATCACAGCCTCGCAATGTCTGAGCCTGGTATTTTCTTGAATTGTTAGTTGTTCGTTCATGGTCTATTTAGTTAACACTGTTAACCAAATTTACAAAAGCACAATGAGAAATAAAACTATAGCACAACAAAATTATAGCATAACATAAAGAAGTTATCAACCTCATTCTCATTCGTAAACTTGCTTCATGGGAATGACAATCTATCGCAACAATCTACCAGTAATCCTTATCGACAGACATATCGGAGATGATCCTATATATGGCAAAGGTATTACCGGATCTGACTTTGTGAGAGAGCTTAACGCTATTGAAAATATGGCATATCCATCTTGTGAAGTATGGATAAACTCAGTAGGTGGATCAGTGATGGATGGAATGGATATATACAATGCCATTACAACATCTAAGATTGATGTAACCACAAGATGTGTAGGTATAGCAGCAAGTATTGCAGGAGTAATATTCCAGGCAGGTAATAAGAGAATAATGAATGATTACTCTCTATTAATGATGCATAATCCTTTCGGAGGGGATGACAAAGCATTGGAAGTAATTAAAAGCTCTATTGTCACAATGCTTTCAACTCGTTGCAGCAAATCAGAATTACAAATCTCTAACATGATGGAAAAAGAAACCTGGTTGGATTCTTCTGACTGTAAGGAGATGGGATTGTGTGATGTAATAGAGATAAGCATTGAAGTAGAAAAAGAAGCGGTAGAAAATAAAAGTCCTTTCGCTGTCTATAACAAATTAAAGTCGATAGTGAACAAGCTAATCGAAGAACCAAAAAAAATTGAAGAGATGCTAAAAGTAAAAAACGCATTAAACCTCAATGCTGATGCAACAGAGGAAGCAATGCTTAAAGAGGTAGAAACTCTTAAGACTACTCTTATAGATACACAAAATTCTCTTGCAGAAAAAGAAGAAGCATTGAATAAAATCAAGACCGATAAAGAGAACGAAGAGAAATCTAAGGCATCTCTGGAGCTTGTTGAGAACGCTATCAAAGAAGGTAGGATTGATTCAGAAGCTAAGGAAGGATTTGTAGCACTTGCAAATGCAGACTTCGAAGGAGTAAAGAATACACTTTCAAAAATGCCAGTAAGAGCAATTGCAAACAAACTTCCAATTGATGTGAAAGAGCCAGAAGGTAGAGCAGGATGGTCTTATGATGATTGGCAAAAGAAAGATGCTACAGGTCTTACGAACATGTACAAGAACAGCAGAGAGCAATTCGATTTGCTATTAAATAAATGGTTAGAAACTAAAAATACTAAATAACAATGTCGACTATAAAATTTCCATTTGGGGACGCAACAGCCCTAACTATTGCAGCAACTGGAACAACAGCAGCTACTATTACCAATCAAGAAACTTATGTTTCTACACTTCCAACTTTAACAGGTAATGCTACTCTTGATTTGACTCTTTCATCTGAATTGAAAGCAGGTGCAAAGCTTCATATTAAATGTAAGACAACTGCTACAGAGACTTTTACATTCGGAACAGGCATTGATGCTCCTGTAGTAACTGGAGTAGCAGGTAAGACATGGACACAATCATTCTGGTACGATGGAACAATCTTCTTACCATGTGGTGCAAAAATTCAAATTGACTAACAACCAACTATAACTATACTAAAATGGCTTTAAATAAAGAATTATGGTTGCAGACTATCCAGGCGCAACTTTTCAAGAATGACTCTTTCCTAAACACTGTAGGACAAGATCACTCTGGATATGTAAATAACATTACAGTTCACATTCCACAAGCTGGAAGTAACCCTACAATTAGTAAAAATCTTTCTTCATTCCCTGCTGCTGCTGGTAGTAGAACGGATGTAGATTTGACTTATACAGTTGATTTGTATTATTCTCAACCAATCAGAGTAGGTACTGATGAAACGCAGTGGATTTCATATGATAAGAGAGCTTCTGTTCTAGATTCTCATTTGAAAGCAATGAGAAACGCAATCGGTAACAACACACTTTACAAGTGGGCTGCTGCTGCTTCTGCTGCTGGTTCTCAAGTAAGAACTACTGGTTCGGCTGTTTCTACTGCTCTTGCTCCTTCTGCAACGTCTACCAGGCTTGCGATTAAGTATGCAGACATTACTTCTGCTGCTGCAATCCTTGACGCTCAAGATGTAGATCAGAACGATGACAGATATTTGATTATGCCTTCTGCTCTTTACTGGCAAATGGCTAATGACACTAACATCTCTAAATATTTAGAGTATGGTGCTTCTCCAGTTGTTCCATCTGGTAAGATTCCAAAGATTGCAGGGTTCAACATTATTGTAAGAAGCTCAGTAGTTGTTTATGACAACGCAACTTCTCCAGCAGTAATTAAAACGGTAGGTGATTCAGGTGTTCCTTCTTCTCCTGCTGCGACTGATAACCTTGCTTGTCTTGCGGTTTCTTCTTCTTATGTAAGTAAGGCTACCGGAGCAATTGACGTGTACACTAAAGACAAAGATCCAATGTACTATGGAGATATTCTGTCTACTTCTGTAGCGTTTGGCGCAAGCAAAATGAGAACAAGCGGAGAAGGTGTAGTTGCTATAATCCAGGCTAACTAATGATAGCATCTAAAGAACAAGCACTAGAGCTTTGCGCCAAATATGGCGTGAAGCTCTCAGCTCATAAAACTGTAATTGTTACTGGCAACAACAGCATTTATATAGACACTGATAATATCGACCCAGCAGACAAATCAGAAAAATTTGTTTTGAAGGGTGTAGTTTCAAGGGATAGTATTCTTGAAGAAACTATTGAAGTGAACGCTG
>CAZGWG010000317.1:0-4856 GCA_964529165.1 uncultured Sphingobacterium sp. | reverse complement strand
TGCTGTATGCATAAATTCTGCTGGCTACCGGGGGAGAAAAGATATCATGGGTAATAACCTTTGTTAATAATCCTACCGTATTTGAATACTGCTCAGGATTTGAAAATACAGCCTCATAATCGCCTTTCTTTGCGCAACTGCTGAATAAAAAACCAAGAATCAGAGCCAAAAATATTTTCTTCATATTAATTAGTGTTTTGAATTATTTAAGCTGTTAGAATTTTGATTTTCAAACACTTAAACAGTTTATTTATCGGTTTATTTTATATAATCTTTGGTAAAATTAAAAAATCCTTATACTTTAAAAAATATAATATCAGGTTGCCAATGGCGGGCCTTTAGGAACAAGAATTTTCTTACGAACTGGCTTATCGCTAGATTTAGCGGCCGTATATTTGGCTGTACGGTATTCACCCATGTGTATATCACCTGTCATGGAGTCTCCACTAACTGTACCCGAGAAATAAAAAGTAATCTGATCACCAGGAAGTCTTAGCACACTGCTTAATTTTATTTGATTTCCCTCTATCGTACCACTAATATCTCTTACATCAAAGTCGCCTTTATGGGTACCGTTGATCCAGTTTCCATCTTGCTGAAGAGTAAAGGTATGTTTAACTATGCTGTTAAAGTATCTGACCTTAACATCCCATTTCCCTGCTAAATTTGTATCTGGAGCCACCATCGATTCTGATTTCGGACTACGTTTTCTGGATAAAATTTCAAAGATCCTGTTCGCCACTATTACATCCTCTCCTTCCTTCATATGACTTGAAACAATATCAATTGTAGTACTTCCATCACTCTCATCGCGGGAGCCTATAGCAACTCTTGGTTTAGTACTGCTTATTTCTTCTGCTACTTCATAAGCGCTAACATGAAGCTTAGCAGGGTCCCAACTAATCCATAAAGTAGGGTGTTTATTAGAAAGCTCTTCAGGATTTGTAATATTTGTTTTTACCCCCTGAACTGTAAGAGCTTTTTTCGAAATAGTATCCAGACGATTAAGCCAACTTTTATATTCAGCGTCATGATCGCGTTTTATCCAGGTTTCAACAGCCGCCATCATTCCGATCATTTCCTCACGTCCAACTTTATTATCACGTCCAGGGCCGTGATGAGGTGAGCTTGCCTGCCAGGCAGACATTAGGATTTCTTTGTTTCCAAGAAGCAGGCCAGCACATTGAGGACCACGCATGGCTTTTCCACCACTATAAGCAACCACATCAGCCCCTCGTTTAAGGTGAACCGAAGGAATAGTCAGGTTCTCTGCGGCAGCGTCGATTAAAACCGGTATATTCTTAGGTTTTGCAATGCCGGCAATAACTTCCAGTGAGAAAGGCTGTCCGGTAAAGGAACCATCCACTGCATTGACATAGATCATGGCGGTTCTGGGATTAATTGCTCTTTCCAGTTCTTCTGGTGTTGCAACATGAATAATAGTTACTCCAATATTGCGAACAGCATGATCGTATGTATTTCTGGAATATAAAGGAATAATTACTTCGTTCTTATCAAATCCTGTGAGGTTAGGTATCCTGATAAGTTTTTCAGGACTACCACCTGTAACACAGGCTGCAGTAACATGCTTCATACCTGCTGCACATCCGGCTGAAACCATACCCCACTCAGACTTAGTAAGATCTGCCAGTCTCTGGCCTATCCCTTCAGCTAATTCATCGTACTGAACAAAGTTTTGTGAAGCAGCTTCCATGGCTTCTCGCACTGGAGGTAGTTCCAGTGATCCTCCTATTATTGTGTACGCCCCGCGACAATTAATAATAGGCTCAACACCGATGGAACGAAATATATTTGAGTCGGCCATAAATGAAGATTCTGTAACGAGCTTTCCTGCTTCAGTTAATGAAGCTGATAAAGGAGATCCATTATCTGAACTCAAACCGGCAGCTAAAATTGATTCTCTGGAAAGCGCCCCACCAGCAATAGGAAGAAGGGCTAGGCCCTTAATTAAATTTCTACGTTTCATCCGTTTATTTTTTAAGTTTTCTTTTGTCAGATCTTGTTCAACGGAATTAATCTGACCAGAATACCGGTATCCTCAGTCATGACATATAAGAATTGATCAGGGCCATACTTTACATCTCTGATCCTTCCCAAATTATGCAGCAGGTCTTCATCATGTACAAACTTATCATCTTTCATTACCAGCCGATAAAGTTTTTTGGTAGCAAGTCCGCCAATAAAAACATTGCCATTCCAGGCTGGATAACGGGTTCCATAAACAAAATCAAGATCTGATGGTGCAATAGCATAGTGATGAATCGGAGGTTCTGTACCTTCGCGGTAAGGGCTTTCAGATATAATGGAACCATTATATTCAAGACTGAATGTTGCTAAAGGCCAGCCGTAATTTGCACCACGTTTTAAAATATTTAATTCATCTCCTGCCAGCTCACCAAATTCCACAAAAAATATTTTACCTGTTTTAGGATCACGACGAAGACCCTGATGCATCCTATGTCCGTAAGAATAGATTTCAGGTAAAGCCCCGGGAGTATTAATAAACGGATTATCCTTTGGGATACTACCGTCATCATTTAGTCTCATCGTTTTCCCATCCGGAGCGGAAAGTTTTTGGGAGTTCATTCTATCAGCAGTATGTATTCCAACAGTAAAATACAGAAATCCTTTATCATCGAATCCAATCTTACTACCAAACCAGTCGCCATTACGTTTAAAGGGTCCTGCTTTATATATCATTTTTTCGTCTACCAGTTTATCCCCAATAAGCTTCCCTCTCATTAAGGCAGTGTAACCAGTACCCGGAGTAACGGGTTCTATAAAGTAAGATAAGTAGATTAGCCTGTTTTTCTCAAAGTCAGGATGCAGCTTAACATCCCTTAAGCTTGCAGGAATATTCCCTGCAATTGGATTAGCCTGAATTTTTCCATCCTTTACTCTCAACAATTTCCCGCTTCTTTCTGCTATGAGGACAGAATTGTCGGGCATAAAAACCATACTCCAGGCTCTCTCAAGACCTTTAACAACAGTATCAACCATAAACAACTGCTCTTCTGAGCTATACACATTACTCACTTTTTGAGGTAATGGGAAGTAGCGCGCCGATAAATTCTTATCAAAGCGATAGTTCTTAACAGGCAAAACCGGTTTCGAAGCAATTTGATTCATATCCTGTTTTGCGAACTGACGGATATACGCGATTAGTTGCCACCGCTTTTCTTCACTGAATGCAACGCCATAAGCAGGCATATTACCTTTTCCATTTGTAAGCTTCCAAAACAAGGCTCCATCTTTTTGATCAGTCACATGCTTACTATGAAAGTTCGCAGGAGGAATTTTAAACCTTCCCGGTTGCCCATCCCCGAGACCGTTAGTTCCATGACAGGAAACACAAAGCATAGTATACAGTTTTTCACCTTCCCTTATTACCTGTGGTGTAAATGGAAACGGACTCTTAATTGTATCTGCTGATTCAGGTGCTTTCCAGGGTTCCTGAACTGGGAATTTAGATTTGAAGGAGATAAAAAATAAAGTAGCTATTCCGCCTAATAAAACGATAAGCGCCTTTTTGTTCATTGCTATGATATTCATTTCAGTTTACCTGATTTTTAGATTCCGGAAGAAAGAGAGACAGAATATGAAAAGTACCTGAAACCAAAAATCCACACGGTTTTTATAATTTAAATTAATTAACTCTTACTGTTTTAACAGGGGCATTATTTATTCCGAAAATAAATTGATTCCCTGAACTCTTTCCTATGGAGAATGATTCCAAACTTCTTACATTACCTCTGATATTAAGCCCACTTTTCCATTGCGGCACATAGGTAAATTCACCTTTCCCATTTCCAGAAAGCAATGTTCCGTTACTGGATGTAAAATGTCCGAATTTAATTCTGGTCCAGGAATTATTTCCGGCCAAAACAAGATCCTTCTTACCATCCTTGTCAACATCAGCAGAGGCTATGGCATATACAGGGGCAAATTGGGCTTCAACAGGAAGTTTTTTCAAGGCAAAGCCCTTACCGGTATTTTCCAAATAAACAGTTTCGAGGAATTCCGCTTTAAGTACTTTGGCATCCTTTAACTGATCGGCAGTGAATAAATCGTTTATTGTTGCATTAGCGTATTTGTGATATTCAAGGAATTTATTCTTAAGGCTTGGAAGCTGATCCATAAGGTCATCCCGGGAAGCTGCAGGATATGAAACACCATCGATATAATAGCAAAATATAGGATCTACAGAACCATTCTCATCAAAATCTTTATAATAAATACTCATTGGTTCCTTCTCACTTGCCTTAAACTGCGCATTCAAACCCCAATTTCCAATGACAAGGTCTTTATCGCCATCAGCATCAAGATCTTCTGCATAAATAGTATTCCACCAACCAGATGAACCAAATTTTATAAATTCGGTTGATTTGTCTTTTAACTTACCATTCTGATTCAGGAATATCCGGATTGGCATCCATTCACCAACAACAATCAGGTCATTCACTTTATCCTGATTTACATCAAGCCAAACGGCATCTGTAACCATACCAGCGTATTTTATTTCAGGAGCTATTGCATCTGTTCCATCTGTAAAGTTCCCTTTACCATCGTTAATCAGAATCGCACTTTGCGGAGTACTTGGATACATTGCTGGCGACACCCTACTTCCGACAAAGATATCCAGATCACCATCACCGTCAATATCTGATGATCTGACTGTGCCTGTACTCACAAGCATTTTGGGAAGACCTGTAGTTTTTCTTGAGAAATTACCTTTACCGTCATTGATATAAATTCTATCCTGAAGCCATGGACTATCCGGACCAAATTCATAACCGCCGCTGCCAACATACAGATCTAAATCTCCATCACCATCT
>CAZGWG010000316.1:0-4859 GCA_964529165.1 uncultured Sphingobacterium sp. | reverse complement strand
ATCGACTTCATCAATCGAGCCGACAACTATCAAAGCAGAATTTGATTCCGAGTTTAATGCCATGAGCTAAATTTATGGAGGATTGAACCCATAAGTATAGGGCTGAAAAGCTTAAGAAGTATTACTATGAACATTTGTAAAAAAATGGTCAATTAATCAAATTCTAACAATATCGTTGCAAAACATAATTATTGCTATGTTTAGTTTTGCAGCCGATATGGAATTTATCAGGACGAATAGTATTATCCGCTTCATTTGGGTAATAACTTCTTTAATCATTTTCAATTGCAGTATTGGAGGTCCTGAGCCCGAATCTCAACGCAATGGCGGTCTCTATGAGCGAAATATTGTAGAAAGTCTGGTTGATTTAATTGTTGAAGAGTTTCTGAGTTTTAAAGACCCTATCAATAATAATTCAGATATCGATAAAAGTAAATCACTTTCATTAAAAGAGGCTAATGATTTTCCATCATTTCCTCTAAGTCAGACCTTTGTATTTAAATCCCATAAAATACATATCACTCTATTGGTGATGTATAAGGAGTCCTACAAAGAGCAATTTCATCCGGAAAATACTCCTCCACCACCGAAAGTTTAATTCTACAACCTTTCGTATTATTTAATTATTCACATGAATCCCGTAAAACGGAATTCGTGCTTTCGGGCTTTTGCCTATACCTTATTCTTAAGTCAAATCAAGATGAAAATAAACTCATTATTGAGTCTTAGTGCATTGATATTGTTCAATGCATGCTCAACTACTGTAAAAAAAGAAGCTGAACAAAACTTTCAGGTTTTCAATCCTGTTTTAAAAGATACTGTCTATCACAGGGAATATATTGCAGAGATCAACGCAATCCAAAATGTTGAAATCCGTTCCCGTATCCATGGAATCATAGAAAAAATTCATGTAGATGAAGGACAAACTGTAAGACAGGGACAAACCTTGTTTACAATTAGCAACAGCTCATTTCAGCAAGAACTTGTAAAAGCTCAGGCAATGCACCGCAGTGCCTTAACAGAATTAAAAGCGGTTGAAATTGAACTTCAAAACACTAAAAAGTTAACTGATAAAAATATTGTCTCAAAAACCGAACTAGACATGCTCAGGGCGAAGGTTGAAGTAATGAAAGCTAAAATTGAAGAAGCTAAAGCAAATGAAGCTCAGGCCAAACTAAACCTTTCATTTACAGAAATAAAAGCTCCTTTTAATGGGGTTATCAATCGTATTCCCAATAAAACCGGAAGTCTGGTTGATGAAGAGGCGCTGCTGACCAGTATCTCTAACGATAGAGAGGTTTTTGCTTATTTCAATGTTTCGGAAATCGATTATCTGGAATATTCAGGTTCGAAAGGAAGAGGAAAAACAGATCAGATTGCACTCATTCTGGCCAATAATGAAGTTTACGATCATAAGGGTAAAATTGAAACCTCTGAAAGTGAGTTTGATAAAGGCACCGGAAATATCGCATTCAGAGCAAGATTCAGCAATCCGAAACACCTGTTAAAACATGGCAGTAGTGGCAAAATCCAGATTGACACCGATCTGAAAAATGCAATGATTATTCCTCAGAAATCAACATTTGAGATTCAGGAAAACCTCTATGTTTTTATAATAGGCTCTGATAATATTGTCAGGATGAAGCGAATTATTCCAAAACTCCGTATGGAAAATCTGTTCGTAGTAGAATCAGGTATCACATTAAATGACAATATTATTTTCGAAGGTATACAGCTTGTAAAAGATGGCGATAAGGTTAACTATCAAAAGATTTCGGCCTTACAGGCATTCAACAAAATTAATTAATCACAGGTCTTAACAAGAAAAATATGAAATCGTTATTTATTCGCAGGCCTGTATTATCTATCGTAATATCGCTTATAATCACCTTATTGGGTCTGCTTGCGTTGACGCAGCTACCTATGACACAGTTTCCGGATATCGCACCACCCGAGGTAACCGTTACAACAAAGTATACAGGAGCAAATGCTGATGCCGTTGTGAAAGCAGTAATAACACCACTAGAGAAAGCAATCAACGGTGTTCCGGGTATGGCCTATATGACATCGGTATCTGGAAATGATGGAACAGGTGTTATTCAGATCATTTTCAGTTCGGAGACCGATCCTGATATCGCCGCCGTCAACGTTCAAAACCGGGTATCATCAGTCATGGACGAGCTGCCGGAGGAAGCTATAAAGGCCGGTGTTATTGTAGAAAAGGTACAAAATAGTATGCTCCTGTACCTTAACCTGCTGAGTACTGATAAAGAAACAGATGAAAAATTCCTGTTTAACTATGCCGATATCAACTTACTGGCAGAGCTGAAGCGCATAGAAGGCGTAGGTTTTGCCGACATTATGGGTTCACGTGAATACGCCATGCGTATCTGGCTGAATCCGGGAAAAATGACTGCATATAATGTGTCAACTGAAGATGTTGTCAATAGCCTTCGTGAGCAGAATATTGAAGCTGCGCCCGGTAAGGTTGGTGAAAGCTCAGGTAAGAAAGCTCAGGCGCTTCAATATGTCTTAAAATACACCGGAAAGTTCAATACCATAGAACAGTATGAGAACATCATCATCAAAAGTACAGGGGGCAGTGAATTACTTAAGTTGAAGGATATTGCTACTGTAGAATTTGATTCGCAGGAATACGATGTACTTTCCAAAGAAAACGGAAGACCTTCTGCTGCGATCATGCTAAAGCAGAGACCCGGAAGTAATGCACGTGAGGTTATCCAAAACATCAAGAACCGGATGGAAGAGCTCAAAGAGAACTTCCCTGCCGGAATGGATTATACAGTCAGCTATGATGTTTCGGCATTCCTGGATGCATCGGTATCAGAAGTAATCAAAACCCTGATCGAGGCTTTTATCTTGGTGGCTCTGGTTGTTTTCATTTTCCTACAGGACTGGCGTTCAACATTGATTCCAATCCTAACGGTTCCGGTTTCTTTGATAGGTACTTTACTGGCGATGCAAATGATGGGATTTTCTCTGAATCTGATCACTTTATTCGCATTGGTACTCGCAATTGGAATTGTAGTGGATAATGCCATTGTAGTGGTAGAAGCGGTACACGTAAAAATGGACAAAACCAATATCACGCCAAGAAAAGCGACAGAATTTGCAATGCATGAGATTACTGGAGCGATTATCGCGATCACATTGGTAATGTCTGCTGTATTTATTCCCGTGTCATTCATTTCGGGTCCGACAGGAATTTTTTACAGGGAATTTTCATTAACGATGGCTGTTGCAATCGTGCTTTCAGGAGTAATTGCATTAACATTAACTCCTGCATTATGTGCGCTCTTACTTAAAAACACACATGGACAGGCTCATTCCAAAGGACTGCTAAATAAATTTTTCAATTGGTTTAACCATACATATAATGGAGTAGAGAATAAATATGGCAGATTAATAATCCGAATTGTTAACCGAAGAGTCGTGACCTTTGGAAGTTTAATCTTATTCCTTGCCGGAACAGGTATCCTGGGTAATATGGTTCCGGGAGGCTTCATCCCAAATGAAGATCAGGGAACCATTTACACGAATATTACCAGTCCTTCGGGTTCCACCCTGGAAAGAACAGAAAAGGTAGTGGATAATATTCAGGAGATAGCCCAATCCTTAGATGAGGTGTCTTCAGTTTCAACACTTGCCGGATTCAGTATGTTATCAGATGGTACCGGAGCGAGTTACGGGATGAACCTTATTAGTTTAAAATCCTGGGATCAAAGGGAAAGAACTGATAAGGAAGTGATTGAATTACTGAACGAAAAAACAGCCCATATTAAGGATGCCCGTATTGAATTTTTCACCCCGCCACCAGTTCCCGGCTATGGAAACTCAAGTGGTTTTGAGCTGAGGATATTAGATAAAACCGGTAAAGGGGATACCAAGCAACTGGAACAGGTTTCGAAAAGCTTTGTTGAAGAGTTAAATAAAAGACCAGAAATAAACAATTCATTCACCTCCTTCGATGCCAGCTTCCCTCAGTTGATGGTCAGCATTGATTACATCAAAGCTGCACAGAAAAATGTAATCGTAGACGACATCCTGAGCACGCTTCAAATCCATCTTGGTAGTGAATACGCCACAAACTTTATCCGGTTTGGACAGATGTACAAGGTAATGGTTCAGGCCTCGCCAGAATTTCGTGCACTCCCAGAAAATGTAATGAATCTTCATGTAAAAAACAGAGATGGGAATATGGTTCCTGTGTCGGCATTTTTATCCATCGATAAAATTTACGGGCCTGAACAAATCACCAGATATAATATGTATTCCTCTGCATTGGTAAATGGTGAGCCGGCAAATGGCTTCAGCAGTGGAGATGCCATAAATGCAATCAAAGAAACCGCTCTTGAAAAATTACCTAAAGGTTATGATTTTGATTGGGCCGGATCTTCACGTGATCAGGCGAATGCTGGAAACGAATCTGTAATTATCTTCATCATTTGTTTATTATTTGTGTACCTGCTTCTCTCAGCCCAATATGAAAGCTTCCTGCTCCCCCTGCCTGTTATTCTATCATTGCCTACAGGTATTTTCGGTGCATTGCTTCTCCTGCAGCTTTTCGGGCTTGAAAACAATATCTATGCTCAGGTTGCTATGATTATGTTAATCGGACTGTTGGGTAAAAACGCTATACTGATTGTTGAGTTTGCAGCACAACGTCATAGCCAGGGCAAATCGGTGTTACACGCAGCAATTGAGTCCGCAAAAATTCGTTTGCGCCCGATCTTAATGACTTCATTCGCATTTATTGCCGGGCTATTACCTCTGATGCTGGCAAGTGGTGCCGGAGCCATTGGAAACAAGACCATCGGAACTGCTGCTGCCGGAGGTAT
>CAZGWG010000315.1:0-4872 GCA_964529165.1 uncultured Sphingobacterium sp. | reverse complement strand
GCAAAGAAAGCAACATGGAGTTATAGAGTCAATATGGAGTTGGTCGGGCGGTTACAGTGAAACGGTAGCCAATGATTTTTTGGCCGCAAATCCGTACAATTCTACGAATGCATTGGAGCAGATTAATATGCAGTATTGGGTCAATGCTGCTACTATGTTGGATTTTTACGAATCATGGAGCAACTGGAGAAGAACAGGAATCCCCGTGCTTGTACCGACTAATTATCCTACAAATGTTACCGGTAATACAATACCCCGTCGTTTTCCTTATCCGGTAAGGGAGGCAAATACGAATCCCGTAAATTACAAA
The DNA here is from genome assembly GCA_964529165.1 of uncultured Sphingobacterium sp. GTDB lineage: Bacteria > Bacteroidota > Bacteroidia > Sphingobacteriales > Sphingobacteriaceae > Daejeonella. The sequence continues at coordinate 4,562 of CAZGWG010000315.1, read as the reverse complement.
CCCGCCCATGACGCTGTTCCGGGAGGAGATCTCTTGTCGGGGAGAGTTTGGTGGGATGTACAATAAGTTTTCGTTGTTGATTTTGATAAAGGCTGTTCCTTCCAGGGGCGGCCTTTATGTTAAATAGCTGGTTGACTGTAGATTGACTAAGGTTAATGAATTAATAAAAGCCTTAAATTACTTTTATTTCTTTTGCATATTTCTTAAGTTTATCATGACTCGGTTCACTTTCTGTCAGTAGAAAATTTAGATCATTCAGCTTGCATATCTGTAACTTATGGCTGCAATCAAGCTTTTCGGTAATGCTTAAAAGAGCTACTTTTTTTGATGATTTGATTAGCGCTTTCTTCGTTTGAACAACATCCCAGTCATAATCTGTAAGACCCTCCTCAACAGATAAACCATTTGATCCCAGAAAACATAAATCAACCTTTATTTCAGCAAGCTGACTGACAACAGAAGCGCCTGTGCAAATATAAGAATTAGGAGAAAGCTGACCAGCCAGCAGGATTACATCCACACTCGAACGTTGTGCTACTTCAAGCGCTACAAGCGGACTGACAGTAAAGAATGTTCCTTTCAGATTTTCAGGAATCATCCTTGCCAATTCAAGCATGATTGTTCCTCCACCGGTAAGAATGAACATGCCATCCTGTATAAGGTTCAGTGCTTTTTTGGCAATGATTTTTTTCTTTTCCTGTGCATAGACAGCAGGCGGCTGAAAGGGTTGATGAAAACTTTTGGATAAGGCTCCTCCATGAACCTTGATTATCTTCCCATTCTTCTCAAGTTCAGTAAGATCTCTACGGATGGTGTCCAGAGAAACATCGAACAGGGAACATAAATCAGCAGTATAAACCTTGTTATGGAGGTTAATTTCTTTTAAAATAAGACTTTGCCGTTCTTCCTGTAGCATGCCACGTTATTTATGCTTTTATTAACAATCAAATATAAATTTAATGCTTGATCTGTAACTAATTAAACAAGGATAAATTTATTTTTTGATTATAAATTTAGTTTTGCGTAATAATGCAATATTTATATATTTGAATTATAAAACAGCATAATAATGCAAATTAAAAATATGCAAAGAATTAGAATTGTTGGTTTGTTGTTTCTTTTACAATTATCAGCACTAAATATTTTCGCCCAGGAAGATTCTAAATCCTGGATAAGGATTAATCAGATGGGTTATTTGAATTCGGCTGTGAAAGTAGCTGTTCTGGTTTCAAAGAATTCAGAAAAGTTTAAGCACTTTGAACTTATTGATGCGGTTTCTTCAAAAGTGGTTCTCAAAAAAGAAATCGGTAAAGATTTTGGAGTTTATGGTCCTTTCAGTAGATCTTTCCGTCTTGATTTTACATTATTCAAATCTTCAGGAAACTATTACATTAAAGCCGGTTCCGTCAGGTCGCCGGAATTTAAGATTGGAAATGATACTTATAAAGGTGCCGCTGATTTTGCTTTGAGGTATATGAGGCAACAGCGATGCGGATATAATCCGTACCTGAAAAGAACTTGTCATCCTCTTGATGGTTATACAGTTTATGGTCCTATGCCTGAACATACCTTTGTGGATGTAACCGGTGGCTGGCATGATGCATCAGATTATCTGCAGTATTCAAGTACCTCAGCGAATGCAACCTATAATCTTCTTGCAGCTTATCGTGATTTTCCTGATTCTTTTGATGATCAATACCTCTTTAATGGTCTTGAGGGAAAGAACGGAACTCCGGATGTTCTTGATGAAGCAAAATGGGGGCTTGACTGGCTCCTGAAAATGCATCCTCGAAGAGACTGGATGTTTAATCAGATCGCTGATGACCGTGACCATGCCGGTTACCGTATGCCGGATGTTGATTCAGTTGATTATGGTTTCGGAAAAGGTACCGGCCGACCAGTTTATTTCATTACAGGAGAGGCTCAGGGATTAGGGAAGTTTAAGAACCGGGCTACGGGTGCTGCTTCAACCGCGGGGAAGTTTGCCAGTGCATTTGCTCTGGCCGCACAAACTTATGTTTCAAAAGATCAGTTTCTGGCAGAAACCTATCGCAGCCGTTCTATTTCTGCATATGAATTTGGTCTGGCTAAGCCAGGCCTGGCACAAACAGCTTCTGTTAAATCACCGTATATCTATGCTGAAGGGAATTGGGTTGATGACATGGAACTTGGTGCAGCTTCGATTTATCAGCTTACAGGTGAAAAGAAGTATCTTGAACAAGGGCTTAGATACAGTAAAGAAGAAATGATCACTCCGTGGCTTGGGGCCGATACTGCTAATCATTATCAATGGTATCCTTTTTTGAATATGGGCCATTATGAGCTGGTTCAGAAGACAGAGGGTGATGAAAGGGCAAAACTGATCAGTTATTATAAGGAAGGAATAGAAAAAGTATGGCAAAAATCAAAGGGCAATGCTTTTTACAGAGGAATTCCCTTTATATGGTGTTCTAATAATTTAACTACAGCGTTTGCTATACAATGTTATCTGTATCGCAAAATATCAGGGGATGATACCTATATCAAGCTCGAACAGGCAAGCTTTGACTGGCTTTTTGGTCTGAATCCATGGGGGACCAGTATGGTGTTTGGTTTGCCTTCACATGGAGAAACACCCACAGATCCGCACTCCTCATTTACCTTACTACACAATTATCCACTCGATGGTGGTCTCGTCGACGGACCGGTTAATGGTAATATCTTCAGCAATCTTATTGGTATAGAGCTATTGCAACCCGATGAATTTGCTGAATTCCAGTCCAAGCTGGCTGTTTATCATGATGATATCGGAGATTATAGTACCAATGAACCGACAATGGATGGAACAGCCACACTGATTTATTTACTCGCTGCAAAGGAAAATGACTCAAGGGAGGGAGTTTCCGGAAAAAAGTAATTATTGATGCTGAAGGCGCAATCATACGTAGAGATATATCCAGAAAGGAGATCAGTCTGGTTTTTACAGGAGATGAATTTGCTGATGGGGGGGATGTAATCAGAAAAACTCTGAGGATGAATAAAGTCCCAGCATCATTTTTTCTTACGGGAAATTTTTATTCAAATCCAGCTTATTTCTCCCTCATTAAGAGGCTCAAAAGAGATGGACATTATCTGGGGGCTCATTCAGATAAACATCTTTTGTACGCTGACTGGACTAAGCGAGATAGTTTACTGGTTAGCAGGGAGAAGTTCCAAACTGATCTGGATAATAATTACAGAAGAATGGCAGCTTTTGGTATCAATAAGGCTGATGCAGAGTACTTTTTGCCGCCTTATGAATGGTATAACCGGGCTATTGTTTGCTGGACTGCGGAGATGGGACTTAAATTGATTAATTTCTCGCCGGGGACCTATTCAACAGCAGATTATTCATTTCCTGAAATGGGGGTATCCTATAAGTCATCTGATGAGATCTTTCGATCGGTGATTAACAGGGAAAGTACTGATCCAAATGGACTGAACGGATTTATTTTGCTGATACATATTGGAACTGATCCGCGCCGGACTGATAAATTTTATTACAGGCTGGATGAATTGCTTAAGGAACTGAAGAACAGGGCTTACACATTTGTAAGCCTGAGGTAAATATGAGTTGAACTTAGAATAAAGATTTATGTCGGTAATCGGAATTGATTTGGGTGGTACGAAAGTAGCTATTGCGATGTTCAGTGAAAGTGGTGACCTTCTGAAAAGGGAGACTGCAGCATTAAATCACCGGACCGGATCTGATGTTTCTGATTTAATATGTGATCTGCTGAAAGGTTTTCTCAAAACAGAAGGTGAGGATCCGATTTGTGCAGTGGGTGTTTCCGTTCCGGGAATCAGCAGGAGCAAAAGCGGGACGGTCTGGGCTCCAAATATTCAAGGCTGGGAAGACTATCCATTATTAAAAGAATTGCAGGCACTTTGTGGGGCTATCCCTGTAAGTATTGATAGTGATCGTGCCTGTTATATTCTGGGGGAACTTTGGCAAGGCAATGCCAGAGGCTGCAAAGATGCAATCTATTTATCAGTTGGTACCGGCATTGGAGCAGGTATTTTAATAAATGGAAGCATATTACGTGGTGCTCAGGATATTGCGGGATGTATTGGATGGATGGCACTGGACCGGCCTTTTAAAGAGAAATATACTGCCTGTGGCTGTTTTGAATCCTATGCTTCGGGTGAGGGAATTGCTAAAGTGGCAAGAGAACTGCTTGTCTCCATGCCAGCATATTCTGGAGAATTAAGAAATGTAAAACCTGAGGATATAACAGCGGCTGATGTATTTAACGCCTTTGACAACGGGGATAAACTGGCTAAAGAGTTAATGAAACAATGTATTGAGTTCTGGGGTATGGCGGTTGCTAATCTGATCAGCCTTTTCAACCCTGAAAAAATCATTTTCGGAGGAGGGGTTTTCGGACCTGGTGTAAAGTTCATCCCGGATATTCAGCAGGAAGCTAATAAATGGGCTCAACCCATTTCAGCTAAACAGGTAATTATGGAAACCTCAGGAGCAGGTGGTAATGCTGGCGTGATTGGTGCTGCTTACCTGGCTATACAATCCGTTAATGATGTTT
>CAZGWG010000314.1:0-4880 GCA_964529165.1 uncultured Sphingobacterium sp. | reverse complement strand
AAGAGCCTTCGGTCGGAGTGAGGAGGGAATGGGGAATGGGGAATGGGGAATGGGGAATGGGGAAAAAACAGACACTAAAGATAGAGATATAGTATGGACAATGAATTACACATACTTGATCATTAAAGAGATTTTTAATTTAATGGATGGCTCCTGACCTGATACCTGATACCTGATACCTGATACCTGAAAAATAGACATTAAAAATATTGAAAATAATATTAACCGGGGTTTAACTCATACCTGATACCCATTATGCTCAAAAACTACTTCAAAATCGCCTTTAGGAACCTTTCCAGAAGCAAGGTCTTTTCCTTTATCAATATCTTTGGACTGGCAGTAGGAATAGCTACATGCCTGCTGATTATGCTTTATATTCTTGACGAAACAAGTTATGATAAGCATTACAAAAATGCAGATCGTGTTTATCGAATTTCATCATCAGTCAAAACCGAAACATGGGCAGCCCAGCCCGCTCCGCTTGCAAAAGCGCTTAAAAATGACTTCCCTGAAGCTGAGGTGGTAACTCGCCTGCTTAAATATCCGGGAGTGGATAAGATGCTCTTAAAGAACGAGCAAAGCGATATTAAACGAGAGTTTTACGAAACTAACGGATATTATGTCGATGCCAATTTCTTTGAGCTATTCAACCATGATTTTATATATGGTGATCCCGATAAAGCGCTCATAGACCCAAATACCGTAGTCGTTTCAGAAGCAATAGCAGAAAAATTGTTTGGTGAAGAAGATCCGGTAGGCAGGCAGATCAAGTTAGGTCTGCCTTTCGGTGAATTTAATTACACGGTAAAAGGTGTTTTTAAAAACCAGTCTTCGAGGTCGCACATTACAGCTCACTTTTATTTGTCGATGGATAATACCGATATCGGGATTTGGGTAAAAAATGCGACCAACTGGGCTACCAACAGTCTGTTTTATACCTATGTAAAGCTACATGCGGGCTCAGACCCCGGATTGTTTGAACGTAAATTACAACCCTTCCTGGAGCGTAATGGCGGGAAAGATATGAGAGATGCCGGATTTAAAAGACGCCTTTTTATCCAGCCACTGCAGAGCATTTACCTGCATTCTGATATGCCGAATGAGATCTCACCGACCGGAAACAGCACCTATCTCTACATTCTGGGATCGATCGCAGCTTTTATCTTATTGATCGCCTGCATCAATTTTATGAACCTCGCTACGGCACGCTCGGGGAAAAGAGCCAGAGAAGTTGGAGTAAGAAAAGTAATGGGTGCGGGAAAGAGCAGATTGGTTCAACAGTTCCTTGGCGAATCCTTTATATTGTGTCTCATCGCCCTGGCATTGGCCATTACTTTCGCATGGTTCTTCCTACCGGTGTTTAACCGGCTTACACAGAAGGATCTCCAAGCTTTCAGTTCCCCCGAATTGATCATCTGGATTACCGGGCTGACTTTATTTACTGGATTGTTATCTGGCTTATATCCCGCGTTTTACCTGTCCTCCTTTAAGCCAGTTTCTGTGCTCAAAGGTAGAATACTGAACAGTTACTCGGCGATAGCCATCCGCAAAGGATTGGTAATCTTTCAGTTTACAATTTCTATCTGCCTTGTTTTGGGTGCAATTGTTATTTGGCAGCAGCTCGATTTTCTTAAAGGGCACAATCTTGGGTTCAACAAAGACCAACAAATTGTATTACCGCTTCAAAGTAATAATGCAGCTAAAAACTACCCCATGCTGAAGGATGAACTGTTGAAAGATCCCTTGATTAAATCGGTCACAAGCGGATCGGGTTATCCCGGTCTTTCAGATGTTCTTAGCAGCATGCCTTTTTACCCTAAAGGAAAAACAGTAAGTGAAGCAACATCCATCGATCTTTCGACAGTTGAAAATGATTATTTCAAAACACTTGGCTTAACTGTTTTGTATGGCCGGGCATTTTCAAAAGAGTTTACAGCAGATTCTGCAAGTATTATTCTAAATGAAACGGCAATAAGGGAACTGGGCTATCATGCGGAAACGGCTGTGGGTAAAGAATTGAATTACGATTACCTCGGCAAACATGTGACGCTTAATATTGTTGGTGTTGTTAAAGATTTCAACTACCAGAGCTTGCATAATAAGATAAGACCCTATGGTTTTACTACAAGTTTTTTTGGGAATAAGTATAGATACCTCATAGCAAATGTGAATACGACAGATTACTCAAAGGTACTGGCAGGATTTGAGAAGAGATGGAATAAAATTAATCCCGGCGACCCTTTCAGCTTTTCATTTATGGATCAGGATTTTCAGAAGAATTATGAAAAAGAGCAGCGGACATCACAAGTCGTTGTTTATTTTACTTGTATTGCTGTTCTTATAGCTTGTCTGGGCCTTTTTGGTTTGGCAGCATTCTCAGCAGAGCAGCGAACAAGAGAAATAGGAATCAGAAAAGTACTTGGCGCAACGGTGATGAATATTACAACGCTGCTCTCGGGAGATTTTTTAAAGCTGGTAGTAGTATCCATTCTGATCGCTACACCCGCTGCATTTTGGGTAATGAATAAATGGCTCCAGAACTTTGCCTACAAGGTAGAGATCCAATGGTGGATGTTTGCCTTAGCCGGTACAATGGCACTGCTTATTGCATTTATTACTATCAGTTTTCAGGCGATAAAAGCAGCGATGATGAATCCGGTGAAGAGTTTAAGGAGTGAATGAAGTTGACAGTTGACAGTGAAAAGAGATATTAAAGATAGAGAAATAATTAATGAGGATCGGGCTGATACCTCAAACCTGATACCTAATAAAATAGACATTATAAATACAGAAATATTAGTTAACCGGGTATAAGCTAACCCCTAATGCCTAAAACCTAATACCCAAAATGCTAAAAACCTATTTCAAAATCGGCTTTCGCAACCTCTGGAATAACAAAGGATACACAGCCATTAACAGTATTGGCCTGGCTATCGGTTTAACCGTTTTTGTGTTGGTGCTCCTTTTCGTCAACTATGAGCGGAGCTATGACAAATGGGATGAGCAACTTGACCGTGTTTATCGTGCTGGTATAGACGAAGAGGGAGAAAAGTCTTTGCAGATTCAATATCCTTTAGGAACATATCTTTCTGAGGATTGTCCGGAAGTAGAAAAGGTTACGCGCGTTCGCGTAGAAGGCGAAGTTTTGATAAGCAATGACAAGGTTGAATTATTTACTCAAAAGGTGATATCCGCCGATAGCAACTTTTTCGCCATATTCCCTTATAAGTTCGTTTATGGTAATCCCCTCTCGGCACTTCAAAATCCTAAGACAGTAGTCATAACAAGAAATTTGAGCAAAGCTCTTTATGGGGAGGTAGATCCGATAGGGAAGCTATTAAACTTTGACAATAAAAACGACTTTGAGATTACAGGTGTGATAGAAAAGACCGGGCCATCACATCTTGATTTCGATGTATGTGTCTCCTACCACGATACCTATTTTGCCTCAAACTGGTTTATGAAAAACCATGATACCTATGCTCTTTTGAATGCCGGTTACTCAATTGCCCGGTTAAAGAAAAAAGCAACGGACGCTTACAGTCGCAATTCAACAACTCATGGAAAAGATAGAGCATCGGTTTTTTTTGAACCGGTAAGCAAGATACATCTGCAGCCTGAAGCCGATGGCCGTGTGTCAAATGCAGATTTAGTGTATGATTTTCAAGCAGGCAATGACTGCCCGCTTTTGATCTTTTCCCTTATAGGAATTTCTGTACTGCTTCTGGCTTGTATAAATTATACTAATATGGCAGTTGCCCTGGCAGGACGAAGGGCCAAAGAGTCTGGTCTCCGTAAAGTACTCGGGTCGAGCCGCCAGCAGCTTGTCTTTCAGTTTCTAACGGAATCACTGATACAAAGTTTAATATCCTTATCGCTTGCAATTCTTTTTACAGCTCTTTTAATTGGGATTCTAAACAACGCTTTTAGCCTTGATTTAAGCCTATGGAGTGATGTTAACAATGAATATAATATCAGACTTTTAGGACAAGTATTATTGATCGTTGTAATGGTAACCTTAATATCGGGAGCCTACCCAGCTTATCTACTTTCCGGCTATGCGCCAGCCAAAGTCCTTAAAGGAGATATTACGAAAAATACAAAAGGAATATGGCTGCGAAATACTCTTGTTATTATTCAGTATAGTATAGCTACATGCTTCATAGTTAGCATTTTGATAGTTTCCCTTCAACTGAAATTCATGCGTACAAATGATCCTGGATTTAACGCTTCGCAGGTACTGCGTATCCAGGCACGGAATCTGATATTGCTTCCCGGCCAGCCAGGCGATCAGTCAGAATATTTAAAACAAAGCCTTTCCATAATTCCTGGCATTAAATCAGCTTCCATGAGTGGATCTTATCCGGGGAAGCCTGTTGTTAATATGCAGGAGGCAACATTCGAAACAAATCCCGACACCCTTTTGATGAGCTTTAACTTTATCAATTTTGGATATTTTGATGTACTGGGGATGCATATCAGCAAAGGCAGAAATTTTTCAATGGCCTTTGCCAGTGATTCTATGACGAATGCGGTAATCAATGAGACTGCAGCGCTAAAGATGGGATGGAAAGATCCCATAGGCAAAAAGATTAATATCGTTGGCCGGAGATACAATGTAATTGGAGTTGTAAAAAACAGTTTGTTCTGCGGGTACGGGACAATTATAGCACCTGAAATTTATGCAATTGGTGTTGATACGCGCAATTTTTCCGGTCATGATAACGTGCTGATTAAGGTTGATCCCAACAGCGCACCCGCTGTATTGACAGCTGTTACCAAACTATGGAAAGCAGTGCAGCCTGATTATCCAATACGGTATTCGTGGCTTGATGAGGATTTTGCCCGTCTGATGGAGAAACATGAGCGATTTGGTAAGC
>CAZGWG010000313.1:0-4897 GCA_964529165.1 uncultured Sphingobacterium sp. | reverse complement strand
CGGGGCTACCGGGACTGAAGAGGTACAGACCTTGCTTTCTAAAACAAGATAAAAAACAGTATCTCGGCAAGATTTTATGTCGAACTCACGTTAAAATAGCGTTGTCATTCGGCGCAAGCCGGAACCTGAGCTTAACTTCTATACAAGTAACTGTTGTTATGAGCGAAACAACGACGATCGTTAGAGGACTTAACATTGCGCGTGTGCTTCTTTACTTTTAATTTATGTCACGCGCGACACATGATCGCCTGCAGTTCCGGGTAAAATAAACCTTGCCGGAGGAGCTGGTTTCCGGATGTTGGTAATTTAAATCAGATCACGATTTCTTACCGGAATTAACCAGTGGATAGAGATGAACCAGTCTGTAACATACAGGTATTGATTCCCAAAATCTAATCACTGTGATTCCAGAGCCTTATCTAAGCAATTAAAAGCTTATTTTTTATCCTTCCTTATTTCGAGCTTATATTATCACCTTTCTTAGGTTGATTGGAAGGATTTTGTACATTTAATAAAAATAATGCTATGAATTCGAAGTTAATTACCTTGTTGTTCCTGTTCGTGTCAGTGAACGTATTCGCTCAGAAATCAAATTCAAATTGGGAGAATCTTTATAACGGAAAAGATCTTAGCGGCTGGAAGCTGCTTGGCGGGAAAGCAATCTACGAAGCAAAAGGGGATGAGATCATTGGAACTACGGTATCCAATACTCCAAATTCCTTTCTTGCAACCGAAAAGGAATATGGTGATTTCATTCTTGAAGTAGAGTTACTCGCGCATCCCTTAATGAATTCAGGAATTCAATTTAGAAGTCTGAGTAAGTCTGATTATCAGAATGGAAGAGTTCATGGTTATCAAATGGAAATAGATCCCTCTGCACGGGCCTGGAGCGGTGGTGTTTATGATGAGGGAAGGAGAGGCTGGTTGTATAATCTGGAACTGAACCCGGCAGCTAAAACCGCTTATAAAATTAATGATTGGAATAAGTATCGTATAGAATGTATCGGAAATACAATCCGCACCTGGGTAAACGGAATTCCGGTTTCTTATCTTATTGATGATCTGACTCCAAAAGGTTTTATTGCAATGCAGGTTCACTCAATCCCTACATCTGAACCTCAGGGCCGTCAGATACGATGGAGAAATATCCGCATTCAAACTGAAAACCTGAAACCTTCAGCATCTGATGATATTTTTATCGTGAATCTGGTGAGTAATGATCTTTCGGGGCCTGAGAAAAAACAAGGCTACGGTTTACTGTGGGATGGAAAGTCATCAAAGGGATGGACTGCTGCAAACGGAGGACCTTTTCCTTCTGAAGGCTGGCAAATTCAGGATGGGATTTTAAGTGTTCAGAAAGATATACCGGGAGAAAAAGCTAAAGGAGGAGATATTGTGACAGAGAAGCAGTTTTCTGCATTTGAACTTAAGTTTGATTTTAAACTTACTAAGGCTGCTAACAGCGGACTTAAGTATTTTGTCAATAATCTGGGAGGCTCCGTTCTGGGGCTTGAGTATCAGGTTCTGGATGATGAAAACCATCCCGATGCAAAGCAGGGAATTAAGGGAAACAGAACCTTAGCCTCACTTTATGATCTTATTCCTGCCAATAAGGTTCCTAACTCTGTAAAAAAGATAGGGGACTGGAATCAGGCTATGATCAGGGTTTATCCGGATAATAAGGTAGAACATTGGTTAAATGGTTTCAAAGTACTCGAATATCAGCGAGGATCTGCTGATTTTATGGATAAGGTAAGCCAAAGTAAGTTTAAAGCAATTCAGGGCTTTGGAACTGCAACACAAGGCAAGATTCTTTTACAGGACCATGGCGATGAAGTTTCCTTCAAAAGTATTAAAATAAAAGAGCTGAAGTAGCAGATTCAGATCAATTCATTATCTAACCTGAGCTCACTGTAAAATCTTGCCGGACTGATTAGGTTGACTGATTTTTTTGTTTTAGAAAGCAAGTTCTGTGATTCTTCGGTTGCGATAGTCCCGTGTTCTGCTTAGTTTTTTGCTTCAGTTTAGTATGAATCATGAAAACAGGTATCGCAAAAAAGCTAAAGCTGCCACCCGGGTTTATTTCAAAAGGCCAATGGTCCTATTGCCGGACTGTCCGTTCCAATAAAAAACAGAACCAGGTAAAATAAACCTTGCCGGAGGAAGTAGCTTCCGGCTATCCATAATTTGAAACCAGAACGCGATTTTCTTGCCGGAAATACTCCGTAGGAAAGGACTGAAACAGCCTATAACACACTGGCATTGGTTTTTAAAATCAATAATAAGGACTCCGGAGCCTTATCAGGCCAATTATAAGCACAGTTTTTACCTTTCCTTATGCCGAATTAAGGTTAAGTTAAGGATCCTGATCTTGAATAACCTCCTGACCCTTAAATAATGATGCTGGGATTTCAGATATTATTGAGGCAAAAAAAAGCCCCGGAATCAATCCAGGGCATGTGTACCCAGAGGGATTCGAACCCCCATCAGCAGAACCGGAATCTGCAATTCTATCCATTGAACTATGGGTACAATCTTTAAGACAAAAAGATTAGGCTGCAAATATAGTTATTCCACTATTAGCGGCAAGGTCTAAACATTAAATCTGAAATGCATGATATCTCCATCCTGCACAATGTAAGTTTTACCCTCAACTCCCAGCTTTCCGGCTTCTTTACAAGCGGCTTCAGAACCAAGATTTACAAAATCATCATATTTGATTACTTCTGCACGGATAAATCCTTTTTCAAAATCAGAGTGAATAACCCCGGCTGCTTGCGGAGCTGTAAAACCCTGGGTTATAGTCCAGGCTCTCACTTCCTGCACACCTGCAGTGAAGTAGGTTGCCAGCTTTAATAGTTTATAAGCCGCCCGTATTAACTGGGTTACTCCCGATTCGCTCAGGCCCAGATCTTCAAGGAACATCTGCCTTTCTTCAAAGCTTTCAAGAGAAGCTATTTCTGCCTCAATTTGAGCTGAAATGACCAGAACCTCTGCATTCTCTTCCTTTACTGCCTCACGAACCTTGTCCACATACTGATTGCCGCTTACAACAGATTTTTCATCCACATTACACACGTACATCACCGGCTTTTCTGTCAGTAAACAGAGGTCAGCAATAAATTCTTTGTCTTCCTCACTGATAGGAGCAGTACGCACCGATTTCCCTGATTCAAGGTGGGCTTTGACGATATTGCAAACCTCATAGGTCTTTTTAGCATCCTTATCATTGCCTGTTTTAGCCATTTTCTCAACCTTTTGGATGCGCTTTGAAATCGCATCAAGGTCTTTTAACTGCAATTCAGTATCAATAATTTCTTTATCCCTGATCGGATCAACTGAACCATCCACATGAATCACATTATCGTCATCAAAACAGCGCAGAACATGGATGATGGCATTCGTCGCACGTATATTCCCCAGAAACTGGTTCCCAAGTCCTTCGCCCTTACTGGCTCCTTTTACAAGCCCGGCAATATCTACGATTTCTATCGTATTCGGTTGAACCTTAACCGGCTTTACCAGTTCAGCCAGTTTAGTTAAACGGGGATCAGGTACGGTAATAACACCGATATTAGGTTCAATGGTACAGAACGGAAAATTCGCCGCCTGCGCCTTAGCGTTAGATAAACAATTAAAAAGTGTAGATTTTCCAACATTTGGTAATCCGACTATACCGCACTGTAATGCCATTTGTGTTTGTAAGTTATATGTTATTAGTTTTGGGTTTTGGGCTTTGGCAATGAGCAATCAGGTTTCAGGTTTCAGGTATCAGCTTTGCGCTTTAGCCTTTAATGAAGACTGAATTTTATTCTCATACCTGATACCTGATACCTGATACCTGATACCTGATACCTGATACCTGATACCCCATTTCCCGCAAAGATAGAATTTTTGTTCTGAGTTTTTCTGTTGGCTTTGATTATCGGGAGACAGGTTTCTGTTGGGATGTTTTATACAAGAACTCGACTTGAAACATGATCAGGTTAAAAAATGCAGGTATTGGGTTCTGTTCCTCTGGGTTCCATTTTTAAAAAGAATACATTTCCGCTCTCCGGATATTTTTTCAGATCCTCATCATTCAAATCTCCTCTGGCGGTGGTAATGATCAGGTGATCAAGATTCTCACCCCCAAAAGTACATGAAGTTACATGCGGGACTGGTATTTCAATCTTTTCAAGAAGCTCTCCATTTAAGGGATTCCACCTGTAAACCCCAAAGCCTCCCCAATGTGCTACCCATAACATACCTTCCCGGTCAATACACATCCCATCAGGTGATCCCAGTTCTTGTGGAATATGAACAGCGTTTCTCTCGAACTGGATTTCACCACTATCCAGGTCAAATGAATAAGATTTTACACTTTGTGTGGGACTGTCAATGAAGTACATCCGTCTGTTATCGGTAGTCCAGGCCATTCCGTTGGAAATGGTCAGCTTGCCCAGCTTTTTTTGGATACTGAGATTTTTATCGATGCAGTATAAAGATGAAGCGCCTGGTTTAAACTTCATGTCCATCGTGCCCAGCCATAATCTGCCCTGAGCATCACATTTACCATCATTACAGCGGTTTTCTTTAATCCCTGGTTCAAGATCAAGCAGCCATTCCAGCTTTTCATCAGACAGGTTAAAACGTGCAATGCCGGTATTCAAACCAAGGATCAGGGAATCTGCTGAGCTAATGCAAGCCATCGTAAGCCGATATTCAAATTTCCAGGTTCTGATTTCCTTGCTGATCCAGGGGTATTCAAATAAAATACCGCGTTCAATGTCCACCCAGAAAAATGAATTCCTTTCGGCATGCCATAGTGGTCCTTCGCCCAGCAGGCATTGAGCAGGGTAAAGGATTTTTGCTTTCATATTGGTGATGAATTCTATGTGTTAAAAAGGAGATGGAC
>CAZGWG010000312.1:0-4903 GCA_964529165.1 uncultured Sphingobacterium sp. | reverse complement strand
CATCGGTGCCGTATTGCCTGAATCTCCTTTCTAATTTCTCCTTGTGTTCGGCAATATCCTCAATGGTGTCATCAGTCATTTTTATTTTAGAACAGATACTCAGTATTTGTGAAAATGCTCCCTTGCTGATTAGTATGTTCTCTTTTTCGGTCCTTATTGCAATACTCAACCTCTTTCTGATGAAATCATAAGGCACTTCACCGATCTTCTCTACAGAAACACTAGTATCAAATTTCAGCTCTTTTAAGGCTTCATCAATGGGATTGGAATATCCTGCCTCAAGCGAAGCGTTCCAGAAAGCCAGTTGCTTTACAAACTCGCTTTCCTGTCCAGTTCCATTGGTCAGGCCAGCCACTTTTATGGTTCCTTCGGTAATTGTTCCCGTTTTATCGGTGCACAATAAATTTACTTCCCCAAGATTCTGAATGGAGTTTAGTTTTTTTACAATTACTTTTTTCTCCAGTAATCGCTTAGCTCCGGCACTCATGGCAATTGTTGTAATCGCGGGTAATAGCTCAGGAGCCATACCAACTGCCAGCGCCAGGGCAAAAAGTGCAGATTCTATTATACCCTTTTGATTCAGGAGATTCGCAATAAGAATAAATACGGCTAAGCTCAGTGTGATTTTCATCAAAAAGAAGCCAAAGTCTCGTATCCCTCTTTCGAATGTGGTTTCAATAGTGCCTGATGCGCTTTTTGTCATACTCCCAAATATGGTTTCATCACCACTTTGGATAACCAGAGCCATGGCATTTCCACTCACGATATTAGTTCCCTCCCAGAGACAGTTTGTCCGCTTAGAAAGTTCGGTTTGTGCATCTAAAATACCGGCTTCTTTTCTGCGGGGATAGGATTCGCCGGTTAAACTGGACTCGTTGGCATATAATTCATCTGATTCAATTATAAGGCAGTCTGCGGGCAACATATCACCTGCATTAAGTATAATCACATCGCCTTTTACTATTTGAGATGATATAATCTCCTGCCGTATTCCATCCCGTATTACACTGGCTTTCATCGAAATCATGGATTGAAGTTTTTCCACAACTTTCCCGGCATTCCTTTCCTGAAAAAAGCTCAGCAAACCGGTTGAAAGTACGATGAAAAGAATGATAAAAACATCAGAATGATCACCCAGGAATGCTGAAATGATAACTGCGCCAATCAGCAAAAGCATGAGCGGACTTTTAAACTGGCTTAAAAAGAGTAAAAAATCTTTTCTGAAGGCTGATTTAATTCTAGGATGAAGTGTCTGTTCTCTTAATATCTTTTCGGCAGATTCCTGCGATTGGCCCTGCACAGAACTATTTAATTGCTGAAACCAATATCCGGTGTCAAATTGCCAAAATCTATTATCTGAGCTTGTTTGCATAAGGTCTTTTTCGCTCTTTGTCGGTTAAAGATTTAGAAATGATAGTAATTGATTTAGGTTGGTCAACTGATAGTTACTGCCAAGGTCCTTGCTAAAAATAATTGATTTTAAAACCGACCTATACTTCATTAAATATAAATGATTTGGAGTCATTATAATAGAAGATTTTAGTATACAACCTGTTTATTTCTGGAAGAAAGCGGAGAAGCAGGAGATCCTAACTGGGTATGGCTTCATAATTACTCGTTTTTACCGATACAATTTATTTTGAATGGTTCCTTTCAAATAGCAAATGAAATTGAGTATAAACCTGATGCTTGATGAATGCTGTCTTAGCTCCAGTTTCCTGATGTCGGGAAGGTGACTGACTATCAAGTAGTGTTCGATTAGTGTTCGATTAGTGTTCGATCAGTAGCCGAACAAAGTGCCAATTTTTTCTGATCTTCTTTCTAAGTTTAAATCCTCTCAGGAGTTTCGACCCAGTTGGTAGCAAATTTGTTCTTTTCGAATAGATCAAACCCGATCATAGTTCAGATTGGTTCAGATGTTTAATCTGTGCAATAATGAATCGATTTTTAAACTTAACAATTTGGAATAGGAAAGTATCAGAACAGGAGCTTATGGAAAAGAGGCTGGACTTGCCTGAGTAATGTTTGGATAAGACCTGAAATAGCTCTTTAGATATTGGGCTTCTATGTAATCATTGCCAGTGAGATGTTAATAATGAAATGGGCTTGAAGGCATTGAGCAATCAGCTTGAAATCTGAAAAAATATCAATAATGTGATTATTGCTGAAATTTGACAGCTTTTAGGCTTTAGCAAAAAATAAAGATCAAGTGCGCTTAACATAACACTAGTTTTAGTTGTGCCATTCAAGTCCGTTCGTTAAGGGTGTTCCAACATAATCAATCTGTAATATTCTTCTTTTCTTGTTACTTGTTGAATATGGAGACTTATGCAGTAGTAATGGCGAAAATATCATAATCCCTCCTCTTTTAATTTCGCAGTAAGTTGCTCCGGCATTGGTAATTTTTTCAAGGTCTGACTTACTTTTCAATATTCCGAATTTATGAGATTTCGGAGCTATGAGTATGGCCCCATTTTCAATCATGCAGTCATCTAAATGAATTCTTGCAGAAAGACGTTTTTCTAAAATTTCTTCTGGTGGTATTGCATGCGGTATACCACATTCCAATGTCCAATTTTCAAATCCCTGGGTTTCGATTTTCCTTTTAACGGCAATTTTTAGGTCCTGATGCCAGTCAAGTCCCCAGTTATTCTCTTGTGTTTTATCAAGAACAAAAGCATTTAAAGGGTAGGCATTATTGCCCAGTACCTGTTTGATTAATGAAGTTAGCTGTTGCGACATTGCCAGATCTTTTATGAATGGGATACTTTTAATAAGATTGGATTCAGAAACATCCTGCTGCTTATATTTTAAAGCATTGTTTGCATTTAGTTTTTGAATGATCTCATCGATAAATTTATTGGAATAAAAGCGCTGAGCGAGTACAAAACCTTCTTCTGTGATTTCATCTTTGATGTTATTCATTATGCAATTATGCTTAAAATAATGTCCATTTGTATACTTCTCCTTTATAGATAAATGGGCCCTAGAAGTCCAAATAAACTATTTAACGATAATATAACTAAGTTATTTAACCTTCCGACCCTGAAAGTCAAGACTGAGAAATTTCCATACGAATTTACCCAGGGTCTTGAAGAAGAAAGGCTGGTAGTTATTAAAAGTATGTGGAAAAGATAGGGGAGAAGCGGATTGATGGCTTCAGGGTTTGTTCCGTGTTCTGCATCACATGCTGAAATAGCTATACGGCCAAATCAAAGTTTTTGCTTTAAGTTTGGTTTTGCAGGAGACATGCAGAAGAGAAATACAGACTAATAGCGTTAATGTCTTTGGTGTTTTTTATAAAGTAATAAGTCCGTTTTCTAATAAGTATTCTTTCCTGATGCTCTGTTCGATTCTGTTCATTACAGAAGTCATTATTGTTTCCGATTCTCCCGGGCTCGAAGCTTTTAGAAGTTCTGCCTTGACCAATGAATAATAAAAATGTCCGTTTGGCAATTCTTTTTCGATGTCAGCCAATAAAATCAAAGCCTCCTCAGTTCGGTTGGCTTGATGTAAACCGTAACAAAGGTTTAATTTAATGATTGGAGAATGATGATATTCTATAAGTAATCCATAGAGCTTGATTATTTCAGACCAATGTTCGGTATCATATGCATTTGTGGTCATATACTTACTCGCAATTAATGCTTCAATGTAATACCGGTTCATTTTTTTTGGCTTTTGCAAGTACCTGAATCCTAAACTCATCAGATTTCTATCCCATTTGCTTTGGTCTTGTTTAAAGAGGGAAATAAGTTTTCCTTTATGAATCTTTGCGGGCATTCTTGCCGTGTGAAAACAAAATAGTGCAAGCAGATTTTTTGTCGAATCCTGTTGATGTTTTTTAAGCAATTCTTTAGCAAGTGCCAGAGCTTCCAAACATAAGTCTTCGTTGACAAAGGATTGGATTTTAGCATTAAAAGAGTCAAAGCCAATGTTGAATACGGCGTACAAAATATCCTCGACGCTTGCAATTTCTTGTTTGCCTGTTTTTTGTATGATTGTACGAATAGGTTTATTCTTAAATTCAAGTTGCAAATTTGTTTTGGACCTGTTAATACTTTTATAGACGGCTTCCTGGCTTAGCAGTGTACATTCGCTTATTTCACGGACATTAAGCCCGAAAATATTTTTGAGAATGAACACTGCTTTTGCCTGGTTGGAAATCTTATTTGAGGACGACAGATACAAAATGGTTTCGAGCCGTAAGTCATCTTCCGCGGTTTCAGTTTCTTCGGTTTCGTTCAAAATGAGTTCCTGGTCTGTCCTTCTTTTTCCCTTGATTTGGTTCAATACATCATTTCGGGCAACAATGAAAAGCCAGTTTTCTTTGTTATCAGGAATTTTGTTGGAATGCCAGGTTTTTAAGGACTTCAAGAACGTGTTTTGAATAGCGTCCTCAATTTCGTTTACCTGATTCGTACCGAACTGATTGATAAGTGCAGAAAAGAGCTTCCCATATAAAGCCCTGTAGTTGGATTCAATTGCCGAATGCCTTTTATTGTTCATACTCATCCATTTCCATAATGGGTCGAATTTCAGTTGTACCGCCCCAAATATGACAAGGACATTCTTTTGCAATTTGCACTACGGTGTCCAGATCGTTCGCTTGTAACAGGTAGTATCCGCCAATCAATTCTTTGGATTCCAAATAAGGCCCGTCTTTTATCACGCAGTCTTTTCCTGTGATAAGTACCCCTTTCTCGTTCAAACCATCGCCTGATATCAAATGTCCCGATTCAGCCAATTTAGTAGCCCAGGCAATATGATCGTTTGCCAATTCTCCCATTTCTTTTGGGGATAATTCTCTCATTTTTTCAATGTCTTCGTGCAGTAGTAATAGGAATTTTTTCATCGTGTTGTGCTTTTGATTCAATTAAAGACATTTGAGGTAGCTGGTTTT
>CAZGWG010000311.1:0-4931 GCA_964529165.1 uncultured Sphingobacterium sp. | reverse complement strand
CCTTCTCTCCTTTTGGTTTCTGATAAACCATTAGCTCAAGTTTGTCTTTATCAGGATAAACATTTGAAAAACGTAGTTTCAATCCTTTTTCATCTACCGTTTTTCCAAAGTCAAATTTAGAGCCATCTTTCAGTAAATAGATAGGCTCAGATGGGTAAACCTTACCATCTGAAATTATCTCCAATTGCATTCCAATAGCGATATCCCGCTCACCAACAGGAATATTCTGGATTTTCGCATCACGGTTAATGCCCTTTACCAAAATATATCCTTCTCTGAAACGCACGGTATCTCCAACATTCACTTCATAGGTAACGGGCTTTTCGTATTTCTCATCCTCAGAATGTCCTTCGTGATCTTCATGATCATCCTCTTTAAGGGGAACACTGCTTACGTGCGTATAAACATCATGAAACAGGTAGTGTCTTGTATCCGGTGAAGCAATAATCTGCCGCATTTTGGCATTCTGCTGTGCGTTCGGATAGAGTGTAAAGTTTTCTTTTACCTCTCCATTCTTCTCATCAATAACCTTATAATTTATCCTGTAATAGGTATTTACACCCTGAGTTGAATCTCCTAAATAGGTAACCGTATAACGGTCCATCTTTGTTGGTTCATCTTTGTACAGAATAATATTTTCACGAGGGTTATTGCTCTTGGCGAACTCATCTCCAAAACCAATCCCGGTATTATTAATTGAAATAATTTTATTTGTTGCGGCGGCAACAAGTGCCCCGACAAGCAATAAGGCAAAACCAATATGTGCAATTGCAGACCCTGCAAGTCTCCACTTTCCTTTAAATGCCTCTCCTAGAATTTTAGCATTTGCCAGAATAGAAAATACAGAAGCATAGGTCAGGATAATATACATCACATTGGTATATATATTCATCACATAAACAGCTCCCGCAGTAATGAATACTGAAACAAGTAATGATATTGAAATACTGACAAAGAATTTCTTCGGATCAGTTTTTTTGTATTTGAGGAATTGTGAAAATGCCGAAATGAAGGCTATTACAACCGCAAAAGGAACCTGCCATTTGTTATAATGTGCTATAACATTAGGAGGTGGCGCAATCTCAGTTCCAAACATGGCATTAAATACCGGCACAGAGGTAGATGCGAGAATCTGAACAGATGCGATTGACAAAACTAAAGCACCGATAAAAAGCCAGAACTCACGCGAATATGTTTCTTCATCTTTTTTAGTTATTGGAAGTTCTTTCCAACGGATAACCAGAAACACAACAGCCAGTAAAAGGAATGCCACCACATAAAGAACAAGATGCCAAAACATCCCTAAATCGGTAAAGGCATGCACAGATGTTTCTCCCAAAATACCACTGCGGGTAAGGAAAGATGCATAAAGTACCAATACAAAACTGATCAACACCAGAAAAGTAGCTGTAAAATAAGAATGTCCGGAATTCTTATATGCGATCAGTACGTGAACAGCGGCAATCAAAGTCATCCAAGGAATGATTGATGCATTTTCCACCGGATCCCATGCCCAGAAGCCTCCAAAATTCAATGCCTCATAAGCCCAGAATGAACCCATAATAATACCCGTTCCCAGAATCATTACGGCAAAAAGTGTCCAGGGTAAAGCAGGGGTAATCCACTCCGAATATCTTTTCTCCCATAATCCGCCGATTGCGTAAGCAAAAGGAACAATCATAGATGCAAAACCAAGGAACAATGTTGGAGGATGTATAACCATCCAATAGTTTTGAAGCAAAGGGTTCAATCCGTTACCATCTGTAATCATACTCAGGTAATCTCCACGTGCAAATATCGGCCCCGGCACTGCATCTCTCAATAAGATAAATGGAGAGCTTCCAATTCTAAGTCCGAAAACCTCAACCCCTACCAGCATTGAGGCGATAAAGGCCTGCGAAAGCATGATGGTAGTCATGACCGAGTTTTCCCATGTTTTGCCTTTCGAAAGAATAATTGTCCCTAAGAAAGCCTGCCAGAACATCCAGAGCCAGAAACTTCCTTCCTGTCCTTCCCAAAAGGAAGAAATGATATAGTAAACCGGGAGTATCTTTGATGAATGAGCCCATGCATAATGGTATTCAAACAAGTGATTATAAATGATATAATACAGGCATGAACCTATTCCGATAACAGCCAGGGTATTTAAACGAAAGGCAATTCTGGCAATTCGTCTCCAGCCATCAGAACTTGCCTTTTCAGACTGGTCTTTGGAAAGGGCTGTGCTGGTTGCAAAATAATATGCAAGAGTTGCGAGGAGGGCAGTACAAAACGATAGAATGATGAAGAACTGACCAAGCTTCCCCGGAAGAAGGTTTTCTCCAATGTATTGGATTTCCATTAAGATTTAGATTTTTGCGGATGTGGCAGTTACTTCAGTAACCTCTACCTGGTCCGTTGTATATTTAGAAGGGCATTTCATTAGAATTTTAGAAGCATGAAATTCATTGCCGATCATTTTTCCTGTTAAAACAATCTGCTCTGAGCGTTCAAAATCCTGCGGTTTTGAGCCATTAAATACTACTTTGCATTCCTTCCCTTCATTATCTTTCATATAAAATGCGAAATAATTGGCATCCTGCTGTGGTTTATAAAAAAGCTCTTTTTCCTTATTCAGTTGTCCGACTACATGTAATTCTGAACTGCTTTCTGTAGCATCAGCGAATGAACCATAAGTACTTGAATCAGCATAAGTACTGATGATTATACCGATTGCTAATGCGATGATAATAATGCCGGCGATGGAACTCTTTTTCATAATTATGCTTTTAAATAATACTATCAAATGCAATTACAAAAGTACTAAATACTTCAATTAGAATTTAAAATATCAAGAATGTTTGTATATTAGAATCAATCTAAATAAGAAAAGGAAACCAAGCAGCCTCCCTTTCTTATAATATAGAAAGTCGAGATTAAGGCCAGATTCCCATATTCATATAAGAAACTGCAACTTTATCTATAGATCCGACGAAAGCTGCGGTTCTGAGTCCGTCAATCTTTGGATTTGCCATTTGTATATCACGTATCTCATGATAAGATCGGATCATAGTGTCTTCGAGTCCGGAATTAACCAGTTCCAGCTCAGAAGCTCCTTTTACGATAATACTTCTTTGTGCCGAATCAAGTGAGATACCTGTAATCTTTTCAACCATATTGACCAAATTCTGATTGGCATTCTCTTCATATCGCTTATCCATACGGCCAAATGCCACATGAGACAGGTTCTTGAGCCATTCGAAATAAGAAACCGTAACACCACCGGCATTACAATACATATCAGGTATCAAAATGCAACCCTTTTTAATAAGAAAATCTGCAGCATCAGGAGTTGTTGGTCCGTTTGCAGCTTCAGCTATAATCTTTGCTTTAATACTGGCAACATTGGCTATGGTAATCTGATTTTCGAGAGCGGCAGGAACCAGGATATCACATTCCTGCTCCAGACCTTCCGCAGAATTAACAAATTCTTTAGCTGATCCGGCAAAACCCAGAATCGAACCGGTTGTCTTACGATGGTAGAACACCTCATCAAGACTTAGCCCATTAGAATTATAAATTGCACCCTCATACTCACAGATACCTACAATAGTGGCACCAAATTCAGTAAGATATTTAACGGTATGATAGCCCACATTCCCAAGGCCCTGAACAATCACCCGTTTACCCGACAGGCCTGTGCTCAGACCTAGTTTATTCATATCCTCGGTAATACTGACGCATTCGCGTATAGCAATAGCGACCCCGCGTCCGGTGGCTTCACGGCGACCGGCAATACCATGCAATGCAAGTGGTTTACCGGTAACGCAACCCAAGGCATCCAGTTGTCCGGGATTCATCGTTTGATAAGTATCTGCAATCCAGCTCATTTCCCGTTCCCCCGAACCATAATCCGGTGCAGGAACATCAATACCGGGACCGATAAAATTCTTTTTAATTAATTCAACCGTATAACGACGGGTTATGGTCTCAAGTTCGGCTAAAGAATAATCTTTAGTATTGATCTTGATACCACCTTTGGCACCTCCGAAAGGAACATTTACAATTGCACACTTATAGGTCATAAGTGCTGCAAGTGCCATAACTTCATCCTCATTTACCATCTCGCTATAGCGGATACCGCCCTTGGTAGGAGATTTATGATGAGAATGTTCCACTCTCCAGGCATCAATTACTTCAAAACCATTCTCACGACGGATTGGGAAACGGAAACGATAAACACTGTTACATGATTTAATCTGGTCAAGTAAACCTTCCGGGTGGGAAGTAAATTGAGCTGCATGATCAAAAAACTGACAAACATCACCAAAAAACGAGGTTTCTGAGTGCGCTGCGTCTATAGACTTAGCCATAAGAAAATAAAAATTTAGTTTGAATAATTGGTTATATCCTGCAAAGTTGATAGAAATAAACCGATACTAAAAATGAAAACTACTTAGTGTACGAGATACAATTTCAACTAAATTAATATAAACCCTATTTAAAGAACTTAAACAAAGTTTATTTATTGCTTTTGCTTTTCAATTTTTTTTAAGCGGCTATCAATTGAAAAGAGATAAATAGCCAGTCCAATGAAAACGACTGAAATAACCAGTACTACTACATAAATCTTTCCGGAACTCCTCAGGGAATCCGCCATCTCAACTCCATTAGAACTCTGTGCCAGGCTATTTAGTGCAAATGACAGAATTAAGCTTAGTGTAAGGATCAAATTTTTCATCGTACCGAAATTTATTACTTAGTTTTTTTGTTTTGATTTATCGATGCCTTGCATCCGACATTCATGTAATCCGCTCTCAACTTACCTATTCTCAATCTTCCTGATCCTATACCTGATTGTTGTAATCCAGGTACTGATCAAAATCCATCCCAATACGGCCGGATAAAATACTGGACGAAGTTCAGGAGCCATATCTTTGGTATTGAATCCG
>CAZGWG010000310.1:0-4935 GCA_964529165.1 uncultured Sphingobacterium sp. | reverse complement strand
GCCAGATTAAGAAAGCAAATATTCGGGAACATAAATTTTACACACAAGCAAATACAATAAACGATTAAAGCCTGTTATTTTTCTATTTTAGGAAATTGAAATAAGAGGTAGGAAAAGCTATGGAAAAAACACTTAAAATATACAATGGAAAAATACTAACTCCGTATCGTATTATCAGCGGTACTGTGGTAGTGGTTGATGGGAAAATAAAGGAAGTTGCAGAAGGGAATATTGATGTTCCGGGTGCGCTGGAGATTGATGCAAAGGGTAAATATATTGCACCCGGATTTATTGATATCCACGTACACGGTGGTGGTGGTCATGACTTTATGGATGGATCGGAGGAAGCTTTTCTGAAAATTGCTGAGACGCATGCCAAAGATGGAACAACCCGCCTGATGCCAACCACTCTGACCAGTGAGTTGGATGAACTCTATAATACCTTAGAATTATATAAAAAGGCAGATAAAAATAATACCATGGGTGCTCAGTTTCTGGGCATGCACCTTGAAGGGCCATATTTTGCAATGACGCAGCGAGGGGCGCAGGATCCGAGATATATTCGTAATCCGGATCCAAAAGAATATATGGAGATTTTATCGCGCTCAAATGATATCAAAAGATGGAGTGCTGCACCTGAGCTGAAGGGTGCGATTGAGTTTGGGAATCATCTTCGTTCCAAAGGAATCCTGGTAGCTATGGCGCATACCGATGCAATTTATGAGGAAGCTCTGGAGGCTTTTGAGGCTGGATTTACTCTTGGTACACATTTTTACTCTTGTATGTCAGGAGTAAGCCGAAGAAACTGTTTCAGATATGCTGGAGTTATTGAAACTGCCTATCTTCTCGATGAGATGGATGTGGAGATCATTGCCGATGGAATTCACCTCCCTGCGCCTTTATTGAAATTGATCTATAAAATTAAAGGCCCTGACAGAATTGCTCTGATCACAGATTCAATGCGGGCTGCCGGCATGCCTCCCGGAGATAGCATACTTGGTAGCAAACACAACGGATTAAAAGTTCTGGTTGAAGACGGGGTTGCTAAACTTCCTGATCGTACCTCATTTGCCGGTAGTGTCGCAACCTGCGATCGCCTGGTAAGAAATATGATCAACATGGCTGAAGTTCCTATCCTTGAAGCTGTTAAAATGGCCTCACTTACGCCTGCCAATATTCTGGGCCTTGGTGCAAGTAAAGGTTCATTAATTTGCGGTAAGGATGCAGATATTGTTATTTTCGATTCAAACATAAACGTCAGCACTACAATTGTACAGGGAAGAATAGTTTATAATACATTAGATTAATACCAAATACCATCATGAGAGAGATTAAAAAGGATAAATTACAGGTTAATATATATGCCGGAAGACCGGAATTAGGTGCTGCTGCAGCAGAAACACTGACAGCCAGAATTGCTGAATTGTTAAAGACCAAAGAGCAGGTGAACATCATTTTCGCTTCAGCTCCATCACAAAATGAGTTTCTTGCTGAATTGTTGAAAAAAGATATTGAATGGAGTAAAATCAATGCATTCCACATGGATGAGTATATTGGCTTACATCCGGATGCACCTCAGGGTTTTGGTAATTTTCTTAAAGACAGGCTTTTTAGTCATGTTAATTGCCGTACGGTTAATTATCTGGATGGAAATACAGATCCTCAGGAGGAATGTAAACGATATTCAGATTTGCTGATAAAATATCCAACAGATATTGTTTGTTTGGGTATAGGTGAAAACACCCACCTCGCATTCAATGATCCGCATGTTGCCGATTTTAATGATCCACTGATCGTTAAGGTTGTTGATCTTGATCAGGATTGCAGAGTGCAACAGGTAAATGATGGTTGTTTCAGCACCATTGATGAAGTCCCAACCCACGCCCTGACCATTACCATGCCGGCATTATTCAAATCAACTTATGCTATTGCTATTGTACCTGGTAAGTTTAAAGCCAATGCAATTGATCATACAATCAATAGTGAGATCAGTGAAAAATATCCTTCAACAATACTCAGAAGGCATGATCATGCTATTTTGTTTATTGACGAGGATAGTGCATCAAAATTATAAGTTATTAAGGATTAATTGATTAATTAATATATTTAAGAAATAGGGCTTCAAATCAGGAACTAAAAAGGAAAAATATGAGTAGTAATAAAACAGTATCAGTAGGATCATTAAGTCAGCGGGATACCATAACGGGAATGGTGATTATCGCATTCATGTTTTTTATGTTTGGGTTCACTTCATGGATCAATGCAATATTAATCCCTTATTTTAAGATCTCATTTGAACTTTCACATGTTCAATCCTATTTGGTAACTTTTGCTTTTTATATCTCATACCTTCTTTTTTCTGTTCCGGCTTCTTATCTGCTTAAAAATGTAGGTTTTAAAAAAGGAATGATGATCGGCTTCTGGATTATGTCTACAGGAGCTTTCCTCTTTGTTCCGGCCGCAATTACAATGACTTATGAATTGTTTCTGCTTGGCTTGTTTTCAATTGGAGCTGGTTTAGCATTACTCCAATCAGCAGCTAATCCATATATCACGATATTGGGACCCACCGAGCGTGCAGCTCAGCGCTTCAGTATCATGGGTATCTGTAATAAAGGGGCTGGTATCTTAGCACCATTATTATTTGCCGCTGTAATCTTCAAAGCAACAGATAGCGCGATGCTGGATAATATAAGTTCAATGTCTCAGGCTGAGAAGGACGCTGTTTTTCATGAGCTTATCCAGAGGGTAATTATTCCCTACGCTTGTGTAGGAACCTTTCTTTTTCTGATTGGTCTTTTTATTCGTTTTTCACCACTTCCTGAAATTGATACTGAACATGAAAGTGATGAACTTGCACAGGCAAACTCCTCAAAATCAAGCATTATGCAATTTCCGCATCTTGTTTTGGGAGCTTTTGCCATATTTTTGCACGTAGGAACACAGGTAATCTCCATAGATACGGTAATCAGTTATGCAGCAACAATGAACCTGAACCTGATTGAAGCCAAAGTTTTTCCTTCTTATACGCTTACCGCTCAGATTTGTGCTTATCTGGTTGGTATATTTTTTATTCCCAAATTCATGTCGCAGTTAACTGCATTAAAGGCGAGTACCATTTTCGGAGCAATACTTACCTTAATGATTATCTATGCAAAAGGGGATGTTACTTTTCTGGGTCATACCAATGATATTTCTTTATGGTTTGTAGTGATGCTTGGACTTGCCAATTCATTGGTCTGGGCGGGTATCTGGCCATTGGCTCTGGATGGTCTGGGTCGTTTTACTAAAGTGGGAGCTTCACTGATGGTGATGGGACTAGCCGGAAATGCTATTCTTCCGCTCATCTACGGTTATTTCGTGGATGTATGGGATGCCCGTAATGCATACTGGGTATTAATGCCTTGTTATTTGTATCTGATTTTCTATGCATTCAGAGGTTACCGTTTACGTAAATGGACTAGTTAATTTGTAAAATAAGAGTAATTAAGTGATTACGAAGGTATTTGTACGCTCGTAAGTGAGTAGCTCTATGTCTTATACTATGCCTTTATTGATGATATTTTAAATTAAAGCCAAATCAATTGTCTGAATACAATCCATTACTAATGAGAAATTTATTATTTGTCTTTGCTGCAGCGACAGTTTTTACATCTACTGGTGCAAATGCACAGTTGGCGGCACCGGTTTCATCCAACCCTAATGTTGTTCTTGAACCCTGGTCATATTCCGAAAATTTTGAGGATCGTGAGCTGGGTGCCTGGGCTTCCTATCCTCACTGGCAGGATATAGCGTATAATCAGGATTTTCGTCCCAATGAGATTGTTCCAGGAGATCCAAATATTTCGGTGGTTCAAAAGGTTCGTGCTTTTACTAATGTGGATGCTTATGCAGGAGCACAGAAATTGCTGGATATGTATCTTGTGCCCGGTGCTAAGGTCAAATTTCGTTATTATCTGAAATCAAATACGCCTTCTGAATATTATAAAGTCCGTTTTGCAGCAGGAGATCTGGGCAAACTTGATTATACCATTACGAATCCCGAAAGAAATAAATGGGTAACAGCAACAGTCAGTTTCAATGATATTGTTGCTGAGAACCCAAAGATTTCAGGGAAAGATAAGGTTAAGATTTATGCCCTGGCCTTCATTACGAAATTTCCTAAAGCTGATCCGGATATGCCAATCTATTTTGGTATTGATGATATTGAATTCAGTGCTGCAAGAGAGAATGCTTTCAAATTCAGTTCACCGCAGATGTATAAATTGCCTGAATATGCTCAGTATATTCCCAAAAAGCATTATTCAGTTGGAGATGATTTCATTCTGAACGGACAATGGTCTTTGGATGCCAAAGCAGTAAACCTGGAAATTGTTTCATTCTCAGATCATTCTAAATCTTTCTTTAAAGGCGATTTATCCAGGTCAGGTGCCGATTGGTCACTTAAACCACTAAAACTTACTTTTCCGGAAGGCCTTTATATTGGTAAAATAAAAGCACTGGACGGTTCAAAAGAGCTGGCTAATACCGAGTTCACTATTCATATTGCCCCTCAGAATATGGCAGGAAAACATCCACGCTTATTGTTCGATGCTGAAAAGAAAAAAGAACTGGATGTTAAAATCAAGCAGCCTGAGTACAGTAAGGTATATGAGGATATTCAAAAAAATGCAAAAGCTCAGCGCGAAAAGATTCCGGTTAGCAGTCTGATTTTTGATCTTGATCAGTTCCCAAAAGAGGATTGGCTTCCTACCTGGTCAGCATGGGGAGATAAAATCTATCATACCGGCGAAGCGCTTCGTTTAAATGCCAGAGCTTATGCTTTTCATGGTGATCAGGAGGCAGGTATATATGTTAAGGATGTTCTGGTTAAGTTAGCAGGCTGGCCAAACTGGACTCATCCGTGGCAAACTAACAGGGGACGTTTTAGTGAAC
>CAZGWG010000309.1:0-4978 GCA_964529165.1 uncultured Sphingobacterium sp. | reverse complement strand
GCAGAACTTTAAGAAATTAATTGAAGTTTAATAGATGGGTTGGTCGGGCGGATACCCTTAAACGCTTATCTACACGTTGCTGCTTTTGATAATAGCCCTGACGGCTAATCCCAAACAATCTGCAAGCCTTTGACAGGCTTACTATTCCTTTGGCTTTAAGCCTTTGGATCGCTTGGGTAAAGACTTTTTTAGCAACGCGATACCATGTTCCTTTTGCAGGATATCAAACATGGTTTTGTAGATCAGGTTTCGATCTTGCTCATCTTTTAAGGCAGCTTCTAACTGTTTGATACGCTGCTCGGGGGTAGGCTCTTGGTTGTTTTCCACCGTGTATTGTTTGGGTAGGGTCCAATCTAAGGTACCATGTTTTCGCAACCAAACCAATACCGTACTTCTTCCCTGAATGCCGTAATGGCGTTGGGCCTTTTTGTAAGTGAGTTCGCCCTTTTCTACTTGCTGAACAACCTGTAACTTAAAGGCAAGACTGTAATCGCGCTGACTGCGCCGATCAATTCGTTTTTCTGCTTTTTTCATAATAAGTTAACTTAGGTGTCAACTTATTTCAGGACGGGATAGATATAACTAAAAAGCCTGTTGCAGAAGCAACAGGCTTTTTAGTTAATTATCCTAGTGCCAGACCCCGTCGACGATAAACGTATATGGGGTCGAAAGATATGCTCCTGTTGATATCGATTTTGCTCTAACAGTAACTTTTGAATCGTAACTATCCAAGTAGTCATTTCCTGAAAAAGTAACAGTATTACCGGCGTTACCTGCAATCAAAAATTGCTTCTGCCCGGAGATAGATTGAGAATCGTCTTGAACAAGGTACTCAAAAGTTATATCATTAGTAGGATATGATGTATTGTTGGTGTAATTTGTAGTATAAACACAGTTGTAAACACCTTTTTCCATCTTCGTTGTGTGTGTAAATCCGCAATCAGGGCCTATTAATTGATTTTGTTGAAAATTTACTGAATTAATGGTGACATCAGGGCTTGCTATCTCGTATTGATAGTCTTTACTGGTGTAAAACCCATCAAGGCCATCACTACTTGTCATATAAAGATATAATTTATTGCCAGTTAGTTGGGATTTATTAATCTCTGCAGAATAAGTTACCTTAGGGGTAAAGACCCCGCTCGGAAAACTAGAAGATGAATAGGTCACTGCCGGAGAAAAATATATTCTACTAGAGCCATTATGAGTTGCAAGGCGAGTTGTTAAAGAGTATCCTGGATTTGGATTAACACCGGTTCTAAAACTTGTATAAGTAACGTCAAATTGTATCGTCGTCGTTGGTGAAAAATTGTCAATTTCGATCTTACCAGCACTTGTCAAATATTGGGGTTGAACTTCAAAACTGTACACTCTTATCTGAGCTTGTGATTTCCATGGTAAAACAACAAGGAATAGTAGGCAAAAAAAAATCGTTTTCATAGGGCTTTATTTAGCGTTTTTAGTGTTTTGCTCATAGGCTACAGATAGATCGCGTAAACTAATTTGCGCAATGCCGTATGCGTAGAACTGTTGATCATCCTTATTAAAAGTCACTTCAGTTTCTTTTATTTGGGCAGTTTTCGCCAAAAAAACCGTCAATTTTTCAATCTCAAGATTAGCTGATTTCTCTGTTTGAATTTTCTTGGGTGTAATTTCGCTGTCTTGTTTATCACATGCGAGTGAAAACAGCATTGTAGTAGCCAAAGCACCACAAATTAGGTTTGATGTTTTTTTCATAGTTTATAGTTTATAATATTTAATAATCGAATTTACTAACAGCTTGTTAGTCCATTGTTTACAATAGATTATATTATTATCAACTAGCTCTCCACTCTATCTTTCAAGGTGTAGTTATATTTGGTTAAGAAACTGGAATCTGGGTAAAATGAGATTCAATTGCACTTAATAAGTAGAGGAAACAAAAAATAATCGGCGAAAGGATCTCTAAATCTCATCACAAAAATCAATTGGATTAGTAACGAGATAAAAGCCCAAAAAGCCCCTTACTTTCGCAAGGGGCTTTTTGTTTTTTGATATAAATTAATATGCTTTATTATTTGGATCCCAATTGGTCCAGTCCTTGGTCCAGTCAGTAGTACCAAATGCCCCACGATAGGTTGTTGTGCTGGCACCAGCAACAGCAGCGAAGGTGCCTTGCAACGCTGGTGAGCTGTTAGCAGGTAAGAAATTCGGAGCTGTTAATTTAAATGGATCGGTTAATTTAACATCAACAGGATTAATACCAAGTGTTACATTTCCTTCTGCTTCAGCTTTCAATTGCATAGCTGCTGCTGCATCAGCAACATCACTATTATAAGGTTTAGCCAAAGCTTGAACGATATTATTCTTGAACTGAGATACGCCACCAACATAATCGTTATAGGAACTAGCTGACTCTATTGAGAAACCAGCTTTCGGCCATGCCATGATAATAGAGTTATTGAAAGTAAAGTTAGTTGCTCTTCTCCAACGGTTACCAAAGCCTATTATACCTTTTTCCGGAGTCGCTGTATTCGGGCCAATCAACGTAAAGTTTGATAATTTAGGATGGGTTCTTAAAGTTGTAGATGTACCTTCACCATTGTTATCGCATTCGATACCGTTGTTCTGGTCAGTATCCCCAATTTTAGGATTACGAAGAGCAACTGCATATTGAATAGAGCCTGAATAACCAAAGTCGAAATCATAATCATCATCAGCTGTTGAAAAAGCAATCAGGTTTTTAGCGCTAACAGTTCCACCAAAGAACTCATAAGCATCATCATTCGCATAAGAAACCTGGATGTTTTCCAATACTGTACCGCTACCAACCCCACCGAGAGTCAATGCGTTGATCTCAGAATTTTGGAAAGCAGATATCCCAGCAAATTCAATACGAACGAATTTTAATGATCCAGAATTATCGGCATCGTCAGTACCACCATAATATTTATCAATCCCTCCCTCTATGAGTACCTCGGCTCCCTTATTGGTTTTAGCTCTTCCTAAAAGAACAATTCCACCCCAATCACCGGGAGCCCGTTCACCTGCAGGCTTGCCTGATGTAAAGACAATCGGTTTGGCAGCTGTACCATTCGCAACTAATTTAGAACCACGTTCGATAATTAAAGCACCTTTATCCGTCAGATCACCTTTAATTACAGTTCCGGCTTCAATAGTTAATGTTGCATTACCATTTACAAAAACATAACCCTTTAAGATCCAAACACGGTCAGCTGTTAAAGTTTTATTTGCTGTTATAACACCTGTAACGACCTCAGGAGCTTGTGGAATGACAGGTCCATCACCCTCATCACCCTTTCGGCACGCGCTTATTGCCAGTACACCAAATAGCAGGATAGCAACTAATTTTAAATTTTTCATGTCAATCTGTTTTATTTTATTTATTTACTACAAAAATAGAGTCGCACAATTACTCCCAGATCAACTCTATATTAAGTTATCTTTAATTGTGCCAAATAATTTCAGGCTTATCTTACTCTTGAACTTAGATTATAGGAAAATGAGAGCGATATAGATGTACCTGGTTTATAGGTATTTAAATGATTATCCTTATTGAATTCATAAGTCTTTTTACTGTTCTGATTCTGATAGAACACAATGTTCTGATTTAACAAATCCGAAAAATTGAGTTTAATTTCAGCATTAGATTTCAAAACTTTCTTACTCACCTGAGCATCAATCAGGTCTCTCGAATTTTCATATATCGAAGGATAACCTTCAAATCCTACGTCAGAAATACGCTGACCAATACGATTATACATTAAACTCAAACCAAAATCTCCTCTGGAATTGTTGTATTGAAGTCCGGCATTGATAAGATAAGGCGATTGTCCCTGAAGTGCCCGTTTTCTCTCGGACGTTGCGGTTGTGGTATTTGATAAATCCACATCAGAAACGATATAAGAATAGTTAGCAAAGAAAATCAGACTTTTTAACCACTCTGAAGAGTCGTCAATGAAACTGAGGCGCTTGCGCATTTCAATTTCGAAGCCATAATTACTTGCCGAGTTAGCATTGGCATAAGTTCTCAGGCGGTTATTAGCATTACTGCCTGCCGGAATAACCTGCTCTATTGGATTATCAAATCGCTTATAAAATATTCCACCGGATAATAATTCACCTGATTTCGGATAGTACTCATACTTAACATCTCCATTATAAACATTTGTACGGATCAGGTTCGGGTTTCCGGATGTAGTACTATTGGAAATAAAATCATAATACTGGAACGGAGCTAACTCCCTTAATTCCGGACGGGCAACTGTTTGAGAACCCGAGAAGCGTAAATTCGATTTATCAGTTACATTATAAGTTAAATTGAATGATGGTAAAATATCCAGATTACTTACATCAGCATTTACTTTCTCATTTGAGAACCCTCTGGCATCCAGATCCTGATTATAGTATTCGACACGGGCACCCCATGATAAGCGCACTTTGCTGCTTATACGATTATCCATCATCAGATAACCTGCATATAAATCGGCTAATGCCTTGTATTTATCGTTATTGTTGGTAATCTCATTCAATACAAATCCATTCTCGTTAATATTCTCCGGGGAAAATATCAATTCAGGAGACAAATTGCGAAGGGAGTTATCGAATTGGCTCGAAGCACCCACATAGCCTAAAACCCTTGCATTAAATGTACGATCCTTTAGTAGAGCTGAAGCTCCGATTTTAAAGGCACTCTTCTCCTTGTTAAAATTAAATGGAATAGTCAAGGAAGCGGACGCTCCGTAAGCATAGTCGTCCAGGCGTGAAAAGAAACGACTCAATGGACGGCTTGCAGAAGAACCGCTTGGCATTTCTGCACGAAAAGGCACGGATGAGTCATTGGCAGCATCAAGAGGTTTTGCATACGATTGAACGCGCAAATCTGGTTGATCACGGTATGTGAAGGTATAATTTGCATTCCAATTCAATTTCCAATCGTTCTTGCCGATCGTATGTTTACCATCTATTTGACTATTTA
>CAZGWG010000308.1:0-4992 GCA_964529165.1 uncultured Sphingobacterium sp. | reverse complement strand
TGCTTGGGTTAACCGCTGCAACCTTTGCTACTACAGACTCGGCCTTAACCGCACTAACCACCTCATTCTGCGTTGATTTTCTGGGGTTCTCCAAAAGAAAAGATTTGAATTCTGAGGCAGCAATTCGAACCAGACACATCGTTCATATCGGAATATCACTACTGATGTTCCTGGTTATCGTATTGTTTAATCTTGTAAATAATGCAGCAGTGGTAAGTGCCATATTTACCGTAGCTTCCTATACCTATGGTCCATTACTGGGACTTTATGGCTTCGGACTATTTATGAAAAAAAGAGGTGTTAAAGATAAACTTGTCCCTTTCATCTGTTTATTATCCCCAGCGATCTGTTTCTTCCTGAATGCAAATTCAAAGAATTTGATGGGAGGTTATACTTTTGATAATGAACTCATAGTCGTAAACGGTTTGATTACATTTATTGGTTTATTATTAATCAGTAAACCAAGTACCGGTAAAACTCAATTTTAATCCCTCTCAATCTTGCTATGAGTAATGATGATAAAATAAGGAACGCATTCGAAAATAAAAACTGGCAGGAGATTAAGGTCACCGATTCCTGGCAGATCTTTAAAATAATGGCCGAATTTGTGGATGGCTTTGAAAAGCTGGCAAAAATCGGCCCCTGTGTTTCTATTTTTGGATCTGCTAGAACATCACAAGAAAATAAGTATTATAAACTGGCAGAAGATTGTGCCAGGATGCTGACAGAACGGGGTTATGGGGTAATATCAGGTGGTGGCCCTGGCATTAGAAGCCGCAAATAAAGGAGCATTTGAAGCCGGTGGCAAATCTGTTGGTTTAAATATTGATCTGCCTTTCGAGCAGTTCCACAATAAATATATCGACCGGGATAAAAATCTTGGCTTCGATTATTTCTTTGTTCGTAAGGTTATGTTTATGAAGTATTCTCAGGGATTTATCGTCCTGCCTGGTGGTTTTGGGACTTTGGACGAGATGTTTGAAGCATTAACCCTTATTCAAACAGGAAAAGTAGCGCGCTTCCCAATCGTACTGATCGGTGTCGATTACTGGTCAGGTTTGATGGAATGGGTAAAAACCAATATGCTTGAGCAGGAACATAATATCCACGAAGATGATCTGAATTT
This sequence comes from uncultured Sphingobacterium sp., assembly GCA_964529165.1. Lineage (GTDB taxonomy): Bacteria > Bacteroidota > Bacteroidia > Sphingobacteriales > Sphingobacteriaceae > Daejeonella. Next base: position 3,866 of record CAZGWG010000308.1, on the reverse strand, counting down.
ATACCGTTTGGTGGATACTGCAGAAGAAGCTACGGAACATATTTTCAGGTTCTACGAAAAATATGTTCTTAAACCGAACTTTTAGATGAAATAAGGGACAGGGAGCAAGGATTAAGGAGCAAAAAACTAGGGTAATTTCAATAATTGGGGGCATTTATTCAGATAATAGATGTGAAAATGCTCCCTTTGATATTCTGCTAAGTGATACGTTACATTGCCACCCCAATAGCTATCGGGTATCTGTCAACTAACAAAAATATCCCCTTTCAAATAAGTAACTGCTTTCCCGGACATTAATGCCCGATCCCCTTTATTCTCACACCATAATTCACCGCGTCTTTCAGATACCTGATAAGCATGAAGTTTAAACTTTCCGAGTCGCTCTGCCCAGTATGGAATCAGATTACAATGTGAAGATCCGGTCACTGGATCTTCATCAATCCCTGCGGCAGGAGCAAAAAACCTGGATACAAAATCACTGTTATCCCCGGGAGCTGTTACAACAAAACCTAAAGAATCAATACGGCTTAAAGCAGCAAAATTAGGCTCTAAAGTCAAAACATCTCCTTCAGTTTCGTAAACTACGAAATAATCCCTTGAGCGAAGTACATCAACCGGCTTTTTGCCTCCCAATGCCTCAATCAAACCTTCAGGAACATCACAGCTCTGAGGAGCACGCGACGGGAAGTCGAGGGTATAAAGATCGTCCTTGCGGCTTACAGTGAGAGTACCTGCTTTCAGTGTGTGGAAATGAATTATATCTCCCTCAAAATCCAACTGAGTGAATAAAATATGAGCTGTAGCCAAGGTTGCATGGCCACAGAGATCAATCTCAGATTCAGGTGTAAACCAGCGTAATTCAAAATCCTTACCCTGAGGTATGAAAAATGCAGTTTCCGCAAGGTTGTTTTCCGCTGCAATTTTCTGCATCAAAGGCGCAGGCAGCCATTCCTTCAGCGGACAAATAGCCGCCGGATTTCCGCCAAACAATTTATCACTGAATGCATCGACCTGGAATATCGGGATAGTAAGCATTGTATTAAAATTTATTTATAATAATGTAAAGTACCGGCAATGTTATAGTTTCAATAGAATATGTTTTATGCTTTGTATTGTTCACTGTCAACTAATAATACGTCAACCGTATCACCCCCGCCAAAGATTTTGCCAATCTCACAACCTGACGGGTATAACCATATTCATTATCATACCATACATAGATCACTGCAGATTTTCCATCCTTTGACAGGATAGTTGCGGGCCCATCTACAATTGAAGCATGGCTATTTCCGATCACATCACTGGATACCAGCTCATTGGAAATCGAATATTCAATCTGCTCAACCATATCGCCAAAAAGAGAAGCTTCTTTTAATACTTTTTCAATAACAGATTTTGAAACTTCAGTATCCAGAGTCAGATTAAGAATTGCCAGTGAAACATCAGGGGTTGGTACCCTTACAGCATTTCCGGTCAATTTACCTTCCAGTACAGGGAACACTTTCGACACTGCCTTATCGGCTCCAGTTTCGGTTATAACCATATTTAAGGCTGCAGAACGCCCTCTGCGATATTTCTTATGATAATTATCAAGCAGATTCTGATCATTGGTATAACTGTGTACCGTTTCAATATGTCCCTTCTCAATCCCAAAGGTATCCTGAATAATCTTCAATACCGGAACGATGGCATTGGTAGTACAGGAAGCTGCAGAGAAAATAGTCTCATCTTTATTAAAATCATACTGATTCACCCCAAAAACAATATTAGGAACATCACCTTTACCGGGTGCTGTTAAAAGGACTTGTGCTATACCCTTTGAAGCCAGATGCAGACCAAGCCCTTCGCGGTCACGTAATACACCTGTATTATCAATCAAAAGTGCATCATTAATACCGTAGCTTGTATAATCGACTGCTGATGGATCCTTGGCGGCAATCATGAAAATAAGCTGCCCGTTAATCACTAAAGCTTTTTTCTCAAAGTCCTCTGTGATAGTACCCAAAAATGGTCCATGTACAGAGTCATTTCTTAGCAGATCTGCCCGTTTAATCAAATCCTCATCACTATAAGAACGGGTAACAATAGCCCTTAATCTTAACTGTTCACCTTTACCTGCCTGCATCACTAATTCTCTGGCCGCAATACGGCCAATCCGACCAAAACCGTAAAGAACTACGTCTCTCGATTTCATTTTTATTTTATCCTTACCGATGTGATGAGCAAGATTCTTAATTACAAAATCTTCGATACTGGAGAATTTACCATCTGAATCAATCCATTCTGCAGCTAAACGACCGATGTCGATACGTGAAGGTGCAAGATTAGACTTTGCAATTGCCTGAGCAATTGACAGTGTTTCATATATTGAGATATTCTTATTGACAATTGTTTTAGCATATTGATGATGTGCCAGAATTTCACTGCTCCCAATATCAAATAAAGGTTTCCGAAAGAGTAAAAGTTCTATTGAACGGTCAAACCAGAGTTTTCCAACAACATTAATCAGCTCTATTGCTTTTTTCTCTTTGTCAATCCAGCTATTGAACTCGCTCTCGTAAATATTTAACATAATTTTAAAATAAACTGCTTCAAAAATAAAAAAGATCGGATCATTGACCCAATCTTTTCAATTACATATTTCAATATTTTTTATCCGAGATATGATTTCAATATTTTACTTCTGGATGTATGACGTAAACGCTGTAAGGCCTTGTCTTTAATCTGTCTTACACGCTCACGGGTTAGATTAAATTTCTCTCCGATCTCCTCCAATGATAATGGATGATTAGTGCTTAGTCCGAAGAAAAGAACTATAATCTCACGCTCACGTTCAGTTAATGTAGATAATGACCTTTTGATCTCTTCAGACAAAGATTCGTTGATCAGATTACTATCAGTATTCGGGTCGCTGTTCTCAAGTACATCCAGCAGGGTATTTTCTTCACCCTGAACAAAAGGAGCATCCATAGAAACATGGCGGCCTGAATTGCTTAAGGTATCTGAAATCTTTTCAACTGTGGTTTCAAGATTATCTGCTAATTCTTCAGGAGAAGGCTCACGCTCAAATTCCTGCTCTAATCTAGAGAATGCTTTGCTGATCTTGCTCAATGATCCCACCTGGTTCAAAGGCAAACGAACAATTCTGGATTGCTCGGCGATAGCCTGTAATATGGATTGACGAATCCACCATACCGCATAAGAAATGAATTTAAAACCCTTGGTTTCATCAAAACGCTTGGCTGCCTTGATCAATCCAAGATTTCCTTCATTGATCAAATCTCCAAGGGTAAGTCCCTGATTCTGATATTGTTTGGCTACAGAAACCACGAAACGTAAATTGGTTTTTGTCAAACGTTCAAGAGCAGCCTGATCGCCCTCTCTGATCTTTTGTGCTAAAATTACCTCTTCTTCTGCGGTTATTAAGTCTACTTTACCAATCTCATGTAAATACTTGTCAAGGGACTGTGATTCACGGTTGGTAATGGATTGGGTTATCTTGAGTTGTCTCATTTATGAATTAAATACTCCTATATAAAAGTTTGCAAATTTAAACAAAATCTGCCATCTAATCGTTAATTATAATCAAAATTTAGCTGATTTTTAAGGATTTAACGTAAATAATTAGATGAATTTAACATAACAAAAATCATTCCATTTATCTACATTTCCATTAATATAAACTCGAAAAAATAAAGGAAAGTATAGTTCAGGTTAAATTTCTATCTCTGAACCAAAGATCATCGGGTTTTCTATTAAACCTCTCCATACTCTCAATCAATTTTTTTGGATCATGATCTGAAAGCACCAGATCACGATTTAAAGGTTTGAGGAATTTTTTCTCCACCATGAGGTCAATTTGAATC
>CAZGWG010000307.1:0-5015 GCA_964529165.1 uncultured Sphingobacterium sp. | reverse complement strand
TGTTACCGATCGTGCCAATAGCACTGGTAGTTTCTCCGAATTCAATGTTATCAGTGGGGGCAACTCGGTTGCGCGTGATGTGGAAGCCCTTTACCTGATCAAAAAGAATGGCGATCTGGTTCTTAGAGCCTCTAATAAAATCAATAATCGAAATTTCCTCAATAACCTGAGTAATGATGAATACGTCAGTGCCATTGGATTGGTATACCGAAAAGACTTCGATAATTTCAAAGAGCTTCTGAGCTTTCTATTGGGTAAACAGAGAAAAGAGGAACGAAACAAAACACTTCGGGACAGCACCGAAGCCCTGAAACCCGAAGAACCAAAAATTAAACAGGAAGATTAACTGTTTTTCATGATGGTATGCCCCATCTTATCACGTTTGGTTTTAAGATAAAGCTCATTATGAATATTGGATTTAATCTCAATAGGAACATTCGCAATGACTTCCAAACCATAGCCGATCAGTCCGGAACGTTTCGTAGGATTATTAGACATCAGTTTCATTTTCTTTATTCCAAGGCTCCTCAGTATCTGTGCTCCAATTCCGTAATCCCTTTGATCCATTGGAAAGCCCAGTTGCAGATTAGCATCTACTGTATCAAGACCGTTCTCCTGTAAATTATAGGCATGCAGCTTATTGATTAGACCAATACCCCGGCCTTCCTGATTCATATAAATAATTACACCCTTCCCTTCCTTCTCGATCATTTCCATTGCTTTATGAAGCTGAGGGCCACAATCACAGCGGCAGGATCCAAAAATATCTCCGGTGATGCAGGAGCTGTGAACCCTCACAAGAATAGGCTCATCCTCCTCCCAACTGCCTTTAATTAAAGCCAGATGTTGTTCTCCCGAAGTAATTTGTGTATAGGCTACCATCTCAAAATCGCCCCATTGTGTAGGTAATTTTACAGAGACTTCCTTCTTGATTAAAGATTCTGTTTTAAGCCTGTAAGAGATCAGGTCTTTGATGCTGATAATTTTAAGATCAAACTGCTTTGCAATGATCAAAAGATCGGGCAAGCGTGCCATTTCTCCATCCTCTTTCAGAATCTCAACCAACACACCGGCAGGTTCAAGTCCGGCCATTGTAGCTAGATCAACCGCCGCCTCAGTATGTCCGGCGCGGCGTAATACACCACCATGTTTCGCTATCAGCGGGAAAATATGTCCCGGACGTCCTAATTCTTCAGCTTTGGTATTCGGATCGATCAGAGCAAGTATGGTCTTGGAACGATCGGAAGCCGAAATACCAGTAGTACAACCATGTCCGATAAGATCTACAGAAACTGTGAAATTGGTTTCAAAAGCAGCAGTATTATTTCCTACCATGAGCTCAAGCCTCAGTTCTTTACAGCGTTCTTCGGTTAAAGGTGCACAAATCAATCCCCGGCCATGGGTAGCCATAAAATTGATTATTTCAGGACTTGCATTGGAGGCAGCCGTAAGAAAGTCGCCTTCATTTTCACGGTCTTCGTCATCAACAACAATAATAACCTTACCCTCTTTTATATCGTTAATGGCTTCTTCAATCGTATTAAACATAATTTTTGAGCTTGTATAGAAACGGTTTCGGAAAGGATTAGAAATTAATTCAAAATTTGATTTATGATCCCGTTTATAATAAATGCAAATCTAAGTATTTTTTTGACAGCCAGGATTTCGAACAATTCTTTATAGGTCAGGTTAGTGCAATAATTTTCAGGCTGCCTGGTCATCCTTCCTGGAGAATATCGTCTTAAACCAGCGCTTGTAAACGTCCAGATCGAAAAGAACGGAATCGACAGTCGCTTTATAAGTGAGGAAAATCCCGAGGGGTGAGAGGCAGATAATTGCAACCCACATACCTAAAAAAGGAGAAAGTGAACCCTCTTTTACTGATTTCTCACCGATTGTTGAAATAATGTGATAGATCAGGAAAAACAAGACAGACATAACCACAGGCAGTCCCAGACCACCTTTCCGGATAATTGCCCCCAAAGGAGCACCAATAAAGAAGAGTACCAGACAGGATACCGCCATGGTAAATTTCCTGTTTAATTCAATCAGAAAACCCCGCAGCCTCGCCTCATTATCCATTTCAAAGAGTTCTTTCCTGTTCAATACGTCCTTCACCGATCTGATCTGATCTCTTGCAGACTGGAGTGACTGAATTCTCTTTTCCTTAGGAATAAGATCAAGAATATCTTTATAAGCTTTTAGGGGTTTAACCGGAGCCTTTTTTCTTAGTGTATCCACACGATAAACCCTGGCAATTTGGGTGAGATCAGCATAAGCTGAACGAAGATTACTATCTCCCTTTACAGTAAAAGAATCGAGATAAAATTTAAGTTGCCTGATATTCATCATTGCATAATTGGACTTAAAGAGCTCCTCATCTGTACGCTTCATCTGGAATCCCGAAAGATCAAAACGCTGCTCAGTCTCTTTAAACTTGGTCCGCATCAGGCGCTGCCGGGGATTATAAACCGAGGCTGAACCCGGACTTTCTTCATAACGCATACCATCCTTTAGTCTCAGAACAAGGAGCTGGTCATCGTCAGTGGTAAACATCCGGCCTTCCTTAGCCATCAAGGTATTGATATTACCACTGGTGGTATTTCGCTCATAAATAAGCACGTCATGAAGCTTTTGATCAGGGTCTTTCTTCTGAACGCGGATAGCATAACCGGGAATACTGGTATTAAAAATTCCTTCATTAATAAGAAAGGCCGCCTTCTGATTCCGTACATCATATAATAAGGAGCCCATCTTCAGGTTTGCTTTGGGAAGCCAGTAATCTGAAAAGAGGAAGGCAGCAAGACTCAGCATACCCACTACAATGATAAGGGGCATCATGGCTTTTTGGAGCGAAATTCCTGCCGATTTGATTGCAACCAGCTCATAATTCTCGCCCAGGCTGCCGAAAGTCATAATAGAAGAGAGGAGGATAGCCAGCGGCAAAGCCATAGCTACATTGGTTGCTGATGCATATACCAGCAATTCGAGGATGACATACCATTCAAAGCCTTTCCCAATCAGATCATCGATGTATTTAAATAAAAATAACATCAACAAAATGAACATAACAATGAAAAAGGTAACGACAAAAGGCCTTAAAAAGGCCTTAAATACCAATAAGTGTACTTTCTTCACCCTGTAAAAATAGAGAAAATTAATCTCTAAGCACCCAATACACTAATCAAATATTGTATCTGATTATCCCAGATCAGTTTGCGATCCTGAATTGTATCCTCTGTAGCAAAGTCGGTTATGGCTAAGGCAACATCATTGGTAAGTTCGTCCTGAACAATTTCCATTTCGAAATAACAATGAGGTTCATCATCAATCCATTTAAATTTCACCAGTTTATTTTCCTTAATAGAAAGCAATTTTGCTTTCTGCTGCTCACCATCCCAGGTAAAGGTATAAACCTGATCTCTGTAAGTAACATCATCTGCGAACCATTGAGCAAGACCATTAGGTTCATTCAGGAATCCGAACAATATTTTTGGAGATGATTTTACTTCATACTCTACATTAAACTTTATCTTTTCTGCCATTCCTCGTCATTATTAATATTTCGGTGAATTATTTTCACCAATTTTTCTAAAGGAAAGTAATTTCCTCTATATTTGCAACTCTGTTTTGAACAGGGGTATAATATGACACATTTTGTGCCAAACTTATCCTGAAATATTTCAGGGATGGACACAAGATAAAATATTTATCCTCAAAGAAAAAACAAATTTGGCGGGGTAGCTCAGATGGTTAGAGCGCAGGATTCATAACCCTGAGGTCGGCAGTTCGATCCTGCTCCCCGCTACAAAAAAGAGGCTGTCTCAAAAGTAGGCAGCCTCTTTTTTATTTCCGAGCATTTTCGTAAATTAAATGCATGGGAACAAAGAAATCGACTGCTCCGGTTTTCAAGCCTTATGATCCTGATCAGCTCCAGCTTCTGCCTCCAAGTCTGGACGAGCTGATTACCGAAAACCATCCTGCACGCATTGTAAAGAAGGTTATTGATGAGATAGACATCCGTCCGATCAACCGCAAATACAAAGGCGGAGGTGCATCCAGTTACCATCCCCGGATGCTTTTGAAGGTATTGGTTTATGGTTATCTGACCAATACTTATTCGAGCCGCAAGCTGGAGGAGCAGGTTCGTCAGAACATCCATTTCATGTGGTTAACCGGGATGAAAACCCCGGATCACAATACCATCAACCGTTTCCGCAGTGAGAAGCTTTCCAGTATACTCAAACAAATCTTTTCCCAGATCGTTCTTTTGCTGGCCCAGGAAGGAATAGTATCGCTAAAAGAAGCAGTCTTTACCGATGGAACCAAGATCGAATCAGTAGCCAACCGCTACACTTTTGTCTGGGGCAAATCTATAAAAACCAGCAAGGAGCGTATCCAAAGCCAGTTGGATGATCTTTGGAAATATGCTCAGGGAGTAGCCGCAGAAGAACTCAAGGATGCCTCACCATCTGAGTTTGATCAGGTAAATGCCGATCAGGTGCGTAAGACGATTGCCAAGATCGATCAGGCCCTGGGCGACAAGGATGTGGATAAGAAGGTAAAGCAAAAGCTGAACTATGCCCGCAAGAACTGGCCGGAGAATCTGGAGCGCTATGAGGAACAGAAAAAGAAACTGGGTTCTCGAAACAGTATGTCCAAAACGGATCCGGATGCCACCTTTATGCGCATGAAGGAAGATCATATGCTCAACGGGCAGTTAAAGCCAGCTTATAACTGGCAGATCAGTTCGCAGGATCAGTTCATTCTCAATTATTCACTTCATCAAACCTCTACCGACTACGGGACGCTGCCTGCACATCTGGAACAATATGAATCGCTGTATGGAGTGAAGCCATCAGCGGTTGTGGCTGATGCCGGTTATGGCTCAGATGAAAACTATCAGTTTCTGGAAAGCCGGGATATTGAAGCTTATATTAAGTTTAACACATTTGACAAAGAGCAGAAGGAAGGAGTCAAAGCCTTTAGTAATGACAGCCTCTATTATAATGAAA
>CAZGWG010000306.1:0-5026 GCA_964529165.1 uncultured Sphingobacterium sp. | reverse complement strand
TTCCCCGCGCACATCGTGGTATTTTTGTAATCAATGAACTTCCTGATTTACAGGCTAGAATTCAAGTTGCACTTTTCAATATTCTGCAGGAAAAAGATATACAAATAAGAGGTTTCAAACTTAGGCTGCCATTGGATATTCAGTTCGTTTTCACAGCCAATCCTGAAGATTACACCAATCGCGGAGCAATTGTAACTCCTCTGAAAGACAGGATCGAAAGTCAGATATTAACACACTATCCAAAAAGCATTGAGATTTCCAGACAGATTACACAACAGGAAGCAAGACTATCTGCATCTCAAAGAGCAAACATTGAGGCTGACGGGCTGGTAAAGGATCTTGTTGAGCAGATTGCCTTTGAAGCACGTGAATCTGAATATATTGATAAAAAATCTGGTGTCTCAGCCCGACTTACTATCTCTGCCTACGAAAATCTGATTAGTCATGCAGAACGAAGAATGCTGCTAAATGGTGAAAGCAACACATTTGTACGTGTTTCAGATTTTCTGGGAGTAATTCCAGCTATTACAGGAAAGATCGAACTGGTTTATGAAGGTGAACTTGAAGGTCCGGGCAAAGTAGCCAATATTTTACTGGGGAAAGCCATTAAAACACTTATGCTCAATTACTTTCCTGATCCTGAAAAATTAAAGAAAGCAAAAGCTGTTAACCCATACGCTGATATTATCAACTGGTTTGCTACTGGTAATACCATTAGTCTTGTTGATGACCTGTCTCTTGAAGAGTATAGAAAAACTTTGGAATCAGTACCCGGATTAAAAGCTGTAATAAAACAGTTCCATAAGACTCTAAGTAATAATCAGGAGGTTCTTTTAATGGAGTTTCTATTGCACGGCCTTTCTGAGTTTTCATTGATTAATAAATCCTTCCTTGATAAAGGATTTAGTTTCAAGGATATGTTTAATAGTCTTTTCAACACTGAGTTTGATGATGATGATGAATATAATGAAGACCGTGGTCAGTTTTAAACCTTGTTATGAAGGTTAACTAAGCAATAATGGCTAATCGCATTTTAGGATTAATAATCATCAGTATCCTGCTGATTATTATTGATATATATATTTACCGGGCAATTCGCTCTGTCAGTTGGAAATGGAAAGGAAAAAAACACCTTTCATTCACCTATATCTGGTGGGGATATACTTTTATACTGATCACCGGAGTTTTTATCAGTATTTTTTTCAATATTAAATTCCTTCTTCGATCGGTCATTCTGGTCATTTTCTTTCTGACTTTTGTATCTAAAATATTCATTCTGCCTTTCCTGATTGCTGATGACCTGCGCAGAGCGGCAATTTGGATCAAACAAAAGCTGAAAGGAAAAGGAAACAGCGTTCAAAATACCGGAAATACTATTCCACGTTCTGAGTTCCTGATTAAAGCCGGAACCCTGGTAGCTGCTATCCCTTTAGCTTCCCTGACATATGGTGTGGTTTCAAGTGCATACGATTATCGTATAAAACGCAAAACACTCTATCTTCCGAACCTGCCAAAGGCATTTGATGGAATTAAAATCGGACAGCTTTCGGATATTCATTCAGGTAGCTTCTATGATCGTAAGGCTGTTCAGGGTGGAGTCGATCTGTTGTTGAAAGAAAAGCCGGACGTCATATTTTTTACGGGTGATCTGGTGAATAACCTAGCCTCAGAAATGTACGATTACCAGGATATTTTCTCAAAAGTAAAAGCCCCACTTGGTGTATTCTCTGTGCTGGGTAACCATGACTACGGAGATTATCATTTTGGACAGGGAACTTCAGTTGCTAAAGTTAAAAATCTCGCTGCTGTTAAGGAGACCCATAAGAATATGGGTTGGGACCTCCTGCTCAACGAAAACCGGAGATTAAAGATTGATGGCGATGAGATTGCCATTTTAGGTATCGAGAACTGGGGGGTTGGACGCTTTGCAAAGTACGGCCGTCTGGATCTTGCGGTAAAGGATACTGATGATGTACCTGTAAAATTATTGCTGTCACACGATCCCTCTCATTGGAGAGCGCAGGTTTTACCGGAATATCCTCAGATTGATGCCATGTTCAGCGGCCATACGCATGGTATGCAGTTCGGTCTGGTAACTGAAAAATTCCAGTGGAGCCCTGCACAATATGTTTACAAAGAATGGGCAGGACTCTATAAAGAAGGAGCACAGCAACTTTATGTAAATGTGGGCTATGGTTTCCTCGGCTATCCTGGCCGGGTTGGAATTCTACCTGAAATTACGATCTTTGAGTTACGCCGGGGGGATTCCTGAAAAGATCCCGGGTTCTATCTATGAACAAGTACCTTAGGCAGGTTATCGACCTTCTGCTATTCAGCAATATTTTTATAGCACTTTGTGCAGTAGCTCAGGGTTTAGTAACCTATCAGCTACTCGCAGTGAAACCTGATGGTTATGTATTGGGGCTTCTCTTCAGTTCAACTTTAGCCCTTTATAATTTTAGCATAGTACTATCTAAACCAAAGAATCCGGAGAATTCAGCATCAGCCAGAGTCAGGTGGATATTTTCCCATTATCGCCTGATGATAACAGTAAGTATCATTGCTGTTTTTTCAATAATTCCACTTAGTTTATTTCTGAGTACTTCCTCGAAGATTCTTCTGATAACCCTTGCCCTGATATCTGTAGCCTATAATCTTCCCCTATTTACCATTCATGATAAAAAATTTGGATTGAGAAATATTCCTGGAATAAAACTATTTCTCATTGCCTCTGTATGGGCTCTTAGCTGTGTTCTAATCCCTATACTTGAGATGGAAAACAATAAGACTATTGCGGTTACTCTAAATGATACGATATTATTAATTGCCAAGAGATTCCTCTTTATAGCAGCAATTACAGTACCTTTCGATATCCGTGATTTGTATCAGGATAAATTTTATGAGCTGAAGACCATACCTGTTCTATTCGGAGAACGCTGGGCATGGTTGATCTGCCAGGGGTTTCTTGCAGCCTATCTTATTTTACTATTCCTTTTTACAGAACAATTCGATAGTAATTTTTTAGGCTTAACACTGACCATAGTGCTAGCAGGTTGGCTGATTTTCAAATCAAAGTGGAAAAAAAATGAATATTATTACTTTTTGTTTTTAGATGGAACTATGACCCTTCAGTTTCTCATGTTACTTCTTTGTAGTTCAATCCTATGAAAGATATCAGAATTTCATCAATCAATATACTTGGCAGTCCCGAATTATTAGTCTCAGACCACCAGAAAGCGTATTCAGCGTACCGAAAAAAAACGATATCAGGTGATTCCATTGAGCTGGGAATGACAGGCTTTTCAGGAGACATTATCGTCGACACAAAACATCATGGAGGAAATGATAAAGCAATATGCTGCTATAATTCTGATCATTTTAAAAAATGGAAAGCAGAACTTGGCTTTAATCTGAGCTCTGCGGCTTTTGGAGAGAACCTGACTTTAATCGGTTCAAACGCAAATGAGGAACATATATTTATCGGAGATCGCTACCAATTAGGTGATGCAATAGTTGAAGTCTCAGAACCCCGTGGCCCCTGCTATATGATCGGAATCAGATATAATTATAAACAGTTCCCTATCCATTTACAGCAAACCGGACTTACCGGATATTACCTCAGAACAATTAAACCCGGACTTGTAAAACATACAGATAAGCTGATTCATATCAGGTCCCATCCTGAAAAGATCTCCGTGATGGATGTGAATTTTGTTCGTTACCATGACCCTGAAAATAAAGAATGGCTTAAGAGACTGGTAGAACTAAAAGAACTGACTTTAGAATGGAGAGAACGGTTTGAAAAAATGTTAAGCAGACTATAATGGCTGCTTAACATTGTTCCTCCTGATCTTATTCAATGATAAACTTATAGCCCACTCCCCGTACAGTTTGCATAAAGTGCGGTCTGTCAGGGTTACTTTCAATCTTTTTACGAAGACGAACAATGTGCATATCAAGTGTACGGGTATTGACATCAGAATTATAACCCCAAACCACCATCATTAGCTCATCGCGATTGATAACCGTATTTGCATTCTTTAAGAAATACAGAAGAATCCTGTTTTCAAGTATAGTAAGTTCAATTTTCTTTCCTTCACGCATCAAAGAATGTGTGTTGGGATGATGCTCCATATTTCCAAATTTATATATTTCGGTCTTCTCATTATTGATAAAGAATTTTACTTTATTTTCAATCAATGCAACAAGAACGTCCATATTAAAAGGTTTGGTCACATAATCAGAAACTCCAAAATTGTATGCATCAATCTTATCGATATCCTGAGCCTTGGCCGTCATCATAATAATGAGATTATCAAACCCTAGTTTGCGTACATTCTGACAGACTTCAGAGCCTTGCTTGGTTGGCAACATCCAGTCGAGCAGTACAATATCTGGCTCCTCATTCATAATCAACTCCTCAGCAATCTGACCATCAGCAGCTTCAACAACTTTATATCCCTCGGCTTGGAGGCGATGTACGACTAAAAACCGAAGGTTCTCATCATCCTCAATAACTGCAATTTTGATTTCTTTTCCCATGTCTATGTTTCGTAAGGCAATTCAATTCTAAACTCTGTTCCCTTCCCTTCTGCGCTTTTTATTGTAATTGTTCCGTTCATAAATTTAATCAGTTCTGCACAGAATGCCAAACCTAATCCAACACTCCCCTGCTGATTATACTGATTTTGTACCCTATAAAATTTCTTAAAGATATTCCTGATATCCTTCTCAGGAATCCCGATCCCCTGATCTGAAAATTTAAAAACAATTCGATTCTTTACTTTTTTAATACTTATTCTTAAGATCTTCTTATCCGGATTAGAGTATTTATAGGCATTATCCACCAAATTCTGAAAAATACTTCCTAAAAGCACCGGATCAGAATTGAAATACATGATACCCTTAATATCGCATTCAATATCGAAACCCGGATATTTTAACTGATAATTATCCACCAAATTCTGGCAGAATATTTCAAGATTGATACTTTCAGGCTTCAATTTTATAGCTTTGTTTTCAATCT
>CAZGWG010000305.1:0-5036 GCA_964529165.1 uncultured Sphingobacterium sp. | reverse complement strand
TCTAAGTGGCAAGGGTAAAATAAGCTGGGGAGATGGAAATAGCTATGAAGGGGACTTTGTAAACAACCAGCTTAATGGCAAAGGCAAAATGATATATGCTAATGGCGATGTATATGAAGGAGAGTTTAGTGGAGGCCTCGCTAATGGTAAAGGCAAAATGAACTATGTAAATGGAACCATTGAAGAAGGTAACTGGGCAAACGGGGTATTTAAAGGGAATAAGTAACCTGAGTCGCTCCTATTAATAGCTAAAGATAGCTATCTGTGTATAGAAAGCTTGGCAGTTAAAAGATACTGTGTGGTTTTAACCAGTACCTAAGATTTAAATTGAATGATAAAAAGTACGGGAAACCCTATAAACAAGCAAAAAGACCGGTTTAATTTTATTCTTGTAAAAACGTGAATAATTAACCTGATGAGTAGATTGAAAACGAATGATATATGAAGAGTTTTACTGATTTTTTAAAGTTTTTTATGGGATTTATTGTATTTATCATTAGAAAAAACACTTGATCAGTTTAAATTGCCCTAGATGCTTTTTGTGTAAAAAATCAGAATAAAGCTGTGATTAACCTTTAATACTTTATGATGACCAATTAACCTTTATTACCTCGGTGCCTACTAGCACCGGGGTTTTATTGAGTATAGTGGTTTAGATTAAAAACAGAATTCATCAATAGTTGATTCTATTAAAACATTTTTAATTAATGTAAAATCAATAATATAGTTATGTAAATCCTAAATCGAATAGATTTAGCCAGAACTTCAAGGCCATCCATTTTTGGAAGACAAAGATGAATACCGGAGTTTTCTAGTAACCACCTCCTTAAAGCAAAAAGCCAAAAGTATTGAACTTTTGGCTTTTTAATATTTAGCAGGTTATTTTATTAACCCTTTTGATTCATTCTGATAATATTCAATGCACCACCTGCCTTGAACCATTCGATTTGCTGCTCATTATAAGTATGGTTTACACTGAATGATTCAGTATTTCCATCCGCATGATGAAGCACAATGCTTAATGGTTTGCCTGGGGTGAAATCATTTAATCCACAGATATCAATCGTATCATCTTCAAGAATACGGTCATAATCATTCACATCTTCAAATGTCAATGCAAGCATTCCCTGTTTCTTCAGGTTGGTTTCGTGAATACGGGCAAACGATTTTACCAGAATGGCACGTACACCAAGGTGTCTAGGCTCCATTGCTGCATGTTCACGTGATGAACCTTCCCCATAATTTTCATCGCCAACAACAATACTGCCTACACCAACTGCTTTGTATGCGCGCGCTGTAGCAGGTACTGACCCGTATGCACCATCAAGCTGGTTTTTTACGTTATCTGCTTTTTCGTTGAAGAAATTTGTAGCTCCGATGAGCATGTTATTAGAGATATTATCCAGGTGACCACGGAACTTCAACCATGGACCAGCCATAGAAATATGATCAGTAGTACATTTTCCTTTAGCTTTGATCAGAAGTTTTAGACCAGTAATGTCTGTTCCTTCCCATGCTTTGAATGGATCAAGCAATTGAAGACGTGCAGAATTTGGATCTACGATCACACTTACTTTAGTTCCGTCTTCTGCCGGAGCCTGGTATCCTGCATCTTCTACTGCAAATCCTTTGGTCGGCATTTCAAGACCTTGTGGCTCATCAAGTTTAACCTGTACACCTTCTGAGTTAGTCAGCGTGTCGGTCAATGGATTGAAAGCCAAATCGCCGGCAATGGTCATTGCTGTAACAATTTCTGGAGAGGCTACGAATGCATGGGTATTCGGGTTTCCGTCGTTACGCGACTTAAAGTTTCTGTTGAATGAAGTAATGATTGAGTTTTTACGGGTAGGGTCATCGCTGTGACGTGCCCATTGTCCGATACATGGTCCGCAGGCATTTGCCAGAACCACACCACCCATTTTCTCGAAAGTATTCAGATAGCCATCACGCTCTACAGTATAACGTACCAGCTCTGAACCAGGTGTAATTGTAAATTCAGCCTTAGCTACCAGTTTCTTATCTACGGCCTGTTGAGCCAGAGATGCTGCTCTTGAAATATCTTCATAAGAAGAGTTGGTACAAGAACCGATCAAACCAACTTCTAAAGTTTGCGGCCATCCGTTTTCACGGACTGCTTCAGCAAATTTTGATATTGGCCATGCCGCATCCGGTGTAAAAGGACCGTTTATATGAGGCTCAAGTGTTGACAGATCAATTTCAATCACCTGATCAAAGTAATTCTGAGGATTAGCGTAAACTTCATCATCTCCTGTTAAGTGTTCTTTAACCTGATCTGCAAGTTTTGCAATTTCTTCTCTTTCAGTACCTTTTAAATAGGTTGCAATTTTATCATCGTAACCGAATACTGAAGTGGTTGCACCAATTTCAGCACCCATGTTACAGATTGTTCCTTTTCCGGTTGCAGAAAGTGATCTTGCTCCTTCTCCGAAATACTCAACAATATATCCTGTACCGCCTTTTACAGTCAGGATACCGGCAACTTTAAGAATAACATCTTTAGCAGAAGCCCATCCAGAAAGTTTACCTGTTAGTTTTACACCAATCAGCTTAGGGAACTTTAACTCCCAGGCCAAACCTGCCATTACATCACAGGCATCAGCACCACCAACGCCAATGGCAATCATACCTAATCCACCTGCATTTGGAGTATGTGAGTCGGTTCCGATCATCATACCACCCGGGAATGCATAGTTTTCTAAAACTACCTGGTGGATAATACCCGCACCCGGTTTCCAGAAACCAATTCCATATTTGTTTGATACAGAAGCAAGGAAATCATAAACTTCTTTATTCTGAGTATTGGCAGTTACCAGATCCTCGTCAGCACCAATTTTCGCCTGAATCAGGTGATCGCAGTGTACAGTTGAAGGTACAGCTACCGTTGGCCTGCCAGCTTGCATAAACTGCAATAATGCCATTTGAGCTGTTGCATCCTGCATCGCAACACGGTCAGGAGCGAAGTCAACATAAGTGATTCCACGCTCATGCGCTTCTGTTGCATTACCATCCCATAAATGGGCGTATAAAATTTTCTCTGTTAATGTAAGGGGCTTACCAACAACTTTACGCGCTGCCGCAAGACGCGGACCGTAGTTGTCATAAACCTTTTTGATCATGTCTAAATCAAATGCCATCTTATTTGCTTGATTTTAATTTATTTCCAATTCTAATTGCGAGCGAAGTTACATAAAACGACCTTAAAAATGAATAAATATGAGTATTGAAAACATAAAAAAATATGTATTATCAGAAAAATAATACACAAATTCAGTAAAATGAAGGTGAAAAGAAGTTTAGAATAACCTAAGATCCATAAAAGTAAGGGTAAAATAATACAGTTAGAATACATCAGATAAGGCTCTGGAGCTATAATAATTGATTTTTGAAATCAATACCATTGTGTTAAGTTAACAGGCTGGTTCAGCCCTTTCCTCCGGTTAGTTGCGGCAAGAAATTGCATTCTACGTCAAATTACGAATAGCCGGAAAATACCTCCTCCGGGAAGGTTTATTTTACCCGGGTTTGTATTTCATTGGGGCAGACAGCCCGATGCCGCTATGGCGTGCGCAATGCCATTAGTTCAGGATCTCCTCCCTTATTAAAAAATCCTGCCTCTTAACTTAACATTCCTACTACCTTTTAAGGGGGATACCGGACGCCTATAAATCGTGCTCATAGAAAAAAAATCCTCTATACTCAAAATTCTTAGGCATCATGTAGTTGCCCTTTGGAGGGGGCAGATTAGGCTTTGTACAGGGAGGGGGAAGCTTCGGGGAATAGACAGGATTTGTGCGCTAACACAACCGAAAAGAAAAATACCTTGCTTTCTAAAACAAGAGAAAATCATTCCATCTAAAACAACCCGGCAAGATTTTATTTCGAACTCAGGTTAGAACAGAAAAAATGAGGAATTATAAGCTTAGGCTTAGTTCCTCATTTTTATTTGTAAATACCTGGATATCGTTATAGTTTACTTCCCATGTAACTGGAAGCGCCTTTTTTAGCATACTGCTTACTCCACAGTATTTTTCCTGTGAATCGCAAACGGCTTTTATTGCAGCATCGCTTGAATCCCGGGGACCTTTGAAATTATATACTAAATGAATTGCAATGTACTCAATAGGACGCTGTTTACTTAGTTTTCCTATTGTTTTCATATCAAAATCATCTATCGGTTGTTCTATTTTTCTGAGCAACGATACAACATCCATACCTGTACATCCGGATAGAGCTGTTAGAACAAATGGTTTAGGAATGGGGCCATTATCTTCTCCTCCGACCTTTTCAGGAGCATCCATTATTACGGTGTGTCCGTTCACCAGGGCATTGAATTGCATTTTGCCCATCCACTGGGTCATAACTTCATGTGTCATAAAGCGAATGTCTAGAGGTTTTCGATAACGTTGTGCAATTTGTCACTCACAGAGAAAGCGACTGCTCCCAGTGAGTCGTTTTTGATTGCCATCATTGATGCAATTGGGTCTACTGCCGACACTTCTATTTTATCGGCTTCGCGTTCCTGAACAATTATATTGCAGGGTAGCATAGTACCAACCTTGTCCTCCGCTTTAATTGCCTCAAAAGCGAAATTGGGATTGCAGGCACCCAGGATGCGGTACTTGCGAAAATCTATACCAAGCTTCTTTTTAAAGGTTTCTTTGACATCAATTTCAGTAAGAATACCGAAGCCTTCTTTTTTAAGCTCATCGCTTACTCTCAGGATTGCTGTGTCAAAATCTGTGTTCAGGGTTTTTGAGAAATAATAGCTCATGATTATGCCTTTTAGGTTTAAATGATACTCAAATATCCCACTTTTTACGCTCAGATATTGTGACTATTGTTACATAGAGTAATTGATTGTCAAATTTTTAAAACAGGGGTGTCCGGTTAAAATTAAGTTCTGAGTAAAACAGATTTAATATAAATTTCATTGAATATTTTTTGTCTGATTTCTAAAAGAAAGCCCAATATTCAAAAACGATAAGCTCGATTCCGATAGCGTAAATAAAGAGACA
>CAZGWG010000304.1:0-5058 GCA_964529165.1 uncultured Sphingobacterium sp. | reverse complement strand
GCGGGGAACAAGGATGCCTAAACATGATGAAATAGAAAATGTGTCCACACGATAGCTTCAGGGTCGGGAAACAGGGTTTTATGACGTTTCTATAAACATACGACCACCTTCCGGGGTCGAAGAACAAAAACTTTTATCCGGACACTAGTGATTTACTCATTAGCTCATTCTCTAATTAAGTACACTTCATTTGTTATATTTGTATTATCCAATGGACTTCAAACTCACATCAGAATATCAGCCTACGGGCGATCAGCCGGAGGCCATCAGGCAACTCGTTGAGGGAATAAATAGCGGAGAGAATTATCAGACTCTGTTAGGTGTTACCGGTTCGGGCAAAACCTTTACCATTGCGAATGTTGTACAGCAAACGCAAAAACCAATGCTGGTCCTCAGCCATAATAAAACCCTTGCTGCGCAGCTTTATGGTGAATTCAAGCAGTTCTTTCCTGAGAACGCAGTGAATTATTTTGTATCCTATTATGATTATTATCAGCCTGAAGCTTATATAGCCTCATCCAATACTTATATCGAAAAAGATCTTCAGATTAATGAGGAGATCGAAAAACTCAGGTTGCGTACAACCTCTTCATTAATGTCGGGCCGGCGCGATATTATCGTAGTTTCTTCCATTTCATGCATTTATGGTATGGGGAATCCTGAAGATTTTTCAAATTCAATCTTCCGCTTTGCCGTTGGGACCAGAATTAGCCGAAATGCTTTTTTGCATCGTTTGGTTGAAATTCTGTACTCCAGAACAACTTTAGATTTCCGTCGCGGAACATTCCGTGTGAAGGGTGACACCGTTGATATCTACCCGGCCTATATGGATTTTGCCTACCGTGTTTCATTTTACGGAGATGATATCGAAGAGCTCAGTACGATTGATCCGGCTTCAGGAAAGACTCTTGAGAAAATGGAGCATCTGGCCGTTTTTCCTGCGAATTTATTTGTCACCCCAAAAGAAAGACTTACGCAATCCATTTGGGCTATACAGGAAGAACTTGAGAACCGCAAACAGCAGTTTATTAATGAAGAACGGTTTTTAGAGGCTAAAAGACTTGAAGAACGGGTCAATTATGATCTGGAAATGATCCGGGAACTTGGTTATTGCAGTGGAATTGAAAATTACTCCCGCTTTTTTGATGGAAGAACTCCGGGAATGCGTCCATTCTGCCTGCTGGATTATTTTCCGGATGATTATCTGATGGTAATTGATGAAAGTCACGTAACTGTGCCTCAGATACGGGCAATGTATGGAGGTGACCGTTCCAGAAAAATCTCGCTGGTTGACTATGGTTTCCGCTTACCGGCAGCTCTGGATAACCGCCCCCTGAACTTTAATGAATTTGAAAAACTTGCTCCACAGACTATTTATGTCAGTGCTACTCCTGGTGATTATGAACTGGAGAAAACAGAAGGAGTTTTTGTTGAACAGGTCATCCGGCCTACCGGACTACTGGACCCTGAAATTGAGATCCGACCTGTTGTAAATCAGGTTGACGATCTTCTCGATGAGATCGATAAAACCGTAAAAATAGGTGACAGGGTGCTTGTTACCACCTTGACTAAGCGTATGTCTGAGGAGCTTACAAAATATATGAATCGCCTTGGAATTAAGGTCAGGTATATTCACTCCGAAGTAAAAACAATGGAAAGGGTTGAAATTCTGCGAGATCTTAGATTAGGTGTCATTGATGTCCTTATTGGGATAAACCTGCTCCGTGAAGGTCTCGATCTTCCGGAAGTATCACTAGTAGCTATACTGGATGCTGATAAAGAAGGCTTCCTCCGCTCAGAACGATCATTAATACAAACAATAGGCCGTGCGGCCAGAAATGACCGTGGACGCGTAATTATGTATGCTGACAAAATCACTAACAGTATGCGTATCACGATAGACGAAACCAATCGAAGAAGAGAGAAACAGATCGCATACAATACAAAACATGGTATTACACCAAGGACAGTTGGAAAATCCCGTGAAGCTATCATCGAACAGACTTCAGTAATGGATTTTAAAGGCGGTGTTCAGAAAGCATACATCGAGAAGGAAATGACCGACAATCTGGCTGCTGATCCGATCGTTCAATACATGACTAAATCTGAATTACAGAAATCAATTGATAAAACGAAAAAGGATATGGCTCTTGCCGCAAAAGAAATGGACTTCCTCCTTGCAGCCAAACTAAGGGATGAAATGTTTGCATTGGAGAAGGTGATGGAGGAGAGGTTTAATTAATTGACAATGGATACCCGATAGCTATCGGGTTGACAATTAAGAATGAAAATAAACAATATTACAACATTTGACATTTAGGCACTTACAGCTAACAAAAGCGAGTTGGCAACTAATTGAGACCTGACAGCTATTGGGTGGATAATTAGCTGACAGTATACCACCAAAACAAACTGTCAACCCGATAGCTATCGGGTGTCAACCATCATCTAATTATGGACGGCAAAAGCAGAAAAGATATTTATCCCGGACTGGAGGTTGACATCATCCTTAAAAAAGACCAGCGCAGCGGGATCCGAACCCGGGGAATTGTTCAGGCACTGCTTACCAGTGCAGCTTTTCATTCCAGAGGCATCAAAGTGAGGCTTGAAGATGGGCAAGTGGGCCGCGTGGTTGAAATATTCCGTTAATTTTCTAATTTTTAAACCGCTATATTTCATGCTCTGCGGTATACGTCTCAATACTCAATACTATGTGCTATTAGTCAAAACAGTAATTCCAATGTAACATTTACTCCAATTTGAAACATTTTAAAAAAATTAACGTCTATATTTGAGTATTACAATTTGTTATTATGGCAATTTTAAAGTTTTTATTTATTACTATTTGTATTCTCTGGCTGATCAAAATGATTGCCCGTGTGCTTTTACCTATCGCATTTCAAAAAATGATGACCAAAGCACAAAATCAAGCAAACCAACGTTATCAGCAACAACATAACCAACATCCTGATGGTCGTATCCGTGTAGATTATATGCCGCCAAAAGAAAAACATCGCGGCGATCAGGCTGGCGACTTCGTAGAATATGAGGAAATCAAAAACCCCTGATTTTCTTTCTTCTTCACTATTTCCTTTTTGACTCCAGGAACATTTATCGATCTGTTCAGGCAACTATTTTGCCTGAATTGCACAATAATTAAGATTTATTTTCATAAAGCTCAATAACAAGCCTTGCAGGTTTAAGCTTTTTTCTATTTTTGGCATTCAACTAATTTAAGCAGAATGAATAACTGGTTTAAACGCAATGGGGTACATCTGGCTATTATAGGAATATTTATCGCCTTATGTTTTGTGTATTTCAGTCCGGCTTTACAGGGTAAAGCCCTGTATCAGAGTGATGTCATCTATGCTCAGGGCATGCAAAAAGAGATCATGGACATCAAGGCGAAAGATGGTAAGGGACCATTATGGACTAATTCCATGTTTGGTGGTATGCCAGCCTTTCAAATATGGGTTCAGTATCCGAACAATGTAACAACCTATGTAATTTCATTCTTTAAAACAGTTTTTCCGAACCCGATTGATACCGTTCTGCTATATCTTTTAGGGTCCTACCTGTTATTCTGCGTTTTAAGAATGAACCCATGGCTTGCGGCTGCAGGCGCCATAGCGTTCGCATTTTCATCTTATAATTTCCAGATTATTGATGCAGGCCATAGTAATAAAGCAATGGCTATTGCATTTTTCCCCCCAATACTTGCAGGAATAATTATGGCTTTTCGCAGGCAATACCTAATTGGAGCTGTATTAACTGCTTTATTCCTTGCTATTGAAATAAGAACCAACCATATACAGATGACCTATTATCTGTTTATCGCTCTGCTTATTTATGTCGGTATTGAACTTTACCATGCAGTTAAAACAAAGACAACTCAGGACTTTCTAAAATCCTTCGGATATCTTGTTGCTGCTGCACTGCTTGCAATTGCTGTAAATGCGGGTACACTCTGGACAACCTATGAATATGGTAAGGAATCTATTAGAGGCAAATCAAATCTAAAAACCGAAAAATCAGAACCAAACAATGGCCTTGACCGCGAGTATGCTTACCAGTGGAGTCAGGGTGTTAGTGAAAGTCTGACCTTCCTGGTTCCGAATGCTTATGGAGGTGCATCAGGTGCCGGAAATCTGGATGAGAATTCAGAAGTAGCAAAAACTCTGGCGGCTAAGGGCATTCCAGCCGAACAGCTTGTGCCCGCAATGCAACAATTATCCCAAATAGGGTTGAATACCTATTGGGGTGAAAAACAAATTACCTCCGGTCCATGGTACTTTGGTGCAATTGTCTGCTTCCTGTTCATTCTTGGTTTATTTATCGTAAAAAACAGAATAAAATGGTGGATTCTTAGTGCCAGTCTCCTGTGTCTGATACTCTCATTCGGAAGACATCTTCCTTTTCTATCTGATCTGTTCTTTAATTATTTCCCATTATACAATAAATTCAGAGCTGTTGAATCGATTCTGGTTATCACCGGATTTTTAGTCCCTGTGTTAGCTATTCTCGCAGTAAAAGAAGTTGCATTCCATACAGAAGATCCCAAAAAACTAACTAAAAGCCTTCTAAATAGTTTGTATATCACCGGTGGACTTTTATTAATTCTTATTGCAATTCCTACTGTCTTACTTGATTTCAAAACACAGAATCATAATTTATTTGTTGAGCAATTGAATCAGATTACCAACGGAGACCGGACGTTTGCAGAATCGATTGCTAAAGCCCTGATAAATGACAGGATAAGCCTGGCAAGAATGGATGCCTTGCGTTCCCTTTTCTTTGTGCTGGTTGGAGCAGGTTTGATATGGGCATTGATCAGAAAGAAAATGAACCCACAGGTCACATTTATAATTTTAGCAGCCGTAATGCTTATCGATCTTTGGAATATTGACAGGCGTTACCTGAATAATGACAAATTTGTAGATAAAAGTGTTCTGGCACAACAGTTCAAGACAAGAGATGTAGATCAACTCATTCAAAGAGACGGGTCTTATTATCGCGTACTTGATCTTTCAAGCGGAAATCCATTTTCAAATTCAATCC
>CAZGWG010000303.1:0-5098 GCA_964529165.1 uncultured Sphingobacterium sp. | reverse complement strand
ATTGACTAGAACCATAAAAGCAGGGTGAAGGTCTGTGTTTTCAGTATTTTCAATGATGCGGGCATCAAAGTGAGTGCCTGCACTCGAGGCAAGGTGCCCCCCGGCAGAAAATCCCATAATACCTATCTTTTTATCATCAAGATTCCATTTACTGGAATTCTGTCGTACCGTTTTTAAAGCTTGAAGCGCATCCTGCAAAGGTCCGATCGATTTATCTTCCATAATCCCATCATCCGGAAGACGGTATTTAAGAACAAAAGCAGCGACTCCTAGTTTTGCAAAGGCCCTTGCCACATCACTACCTTCCCGTTTGGTGAGTAATCCGCCATATCCTCCTCCCGGACAAATTATGACAGCCGTGCCATTAGATTGGTTCATTAAAGGCAGAAAAATGGTTAAAGTTGGAAGGGACACTTTCCTTGTAACCGTATCAACTAAAGCATTTGCAGTTATCTGCTCCTCATTGGCAGTTAATTTGGAGTTGGGAATTTTTCCGGGATAAAGTGGAAGGACTTGTTGGGCATTGGAAATCTTTACTAAAAAGATAAAGAAAATCAGGACTTTCTTATTAATCATAATACCGATAATTAAAACTTACACCTAACATAATGATATATTTATCCAAATTCATATAATCCAATCGGATATCCTGTTCAAATCAGCCAAAACTTCCTTGTCATTGAATTGCTTTGCTGTAAATGCCTGTTCCAGCTGGCTGGTATTTCTACCCCCAATCAGGACTGATTTTATTCCAGGCTGATTGAGGGCCCATATTAATGCCAGATGTATTGTGCTGTATCCCGTTGAATTAGAAAGATTTCTTAGCATTTCCAATTTCCCGAGAGCTTCTTTATTAAAATATACTTGCTGATGCTCAGGAATTATTTGAAATCGTGATCCAGTAATCATTCCTGAATCGTATTTTCCGGTGAGAAAACCTGCTCCAAGTGGACTATAGGTTACAATATCTATTTTATTGTTATTGCACAACTTCTTAAATCCCGAGGTCAGATCACTGACTGCTACATTGTGATTATTCTGGGCATATTGAAAACAGGCAAGACCATTGTACTTTTGAATTGCGATAGAATCCTGCAACTGATCTTCGGAAAAGTTACTTGCTCCAATCTTATGAATTTTACCTTGCTTCACTAGTTTGTCAATAGTAAACAATGCATCTTCAGTTAAGACAGAATCATCCCAGCTATGAAAATAAAGGAGATCGATCCTATCAACCGCCAATCGTTTAAGACTCTGATCAACGGACTCAACCATCCTGTCATATTTATAAGGCGGTGCAATCTTTGTTGCCACAATGATCTTACCAGTCGCCGAACGACGGGATGCAAGCCATTTCCCAACAATAGTTTCAGACGCTCCATTTTGATAAGCAGAAGCTGTGTCAAACAAGTTTATCTCATGTTCCAGGGCATAATCCATCATTTTGAACGACTGTTCCTGATCGATCTCCCGACCAAATGTCACACAACCCAATCCGATTTGACTCATAGATTTGGTTTATAAAATTTATTAAAAATTTGTGTAATTAGCCGGGACATAAATTATTAAATAGCCTTTAACACTTCACGAGCTTTCTCTAAAGCAAACTCTATATCCTGTTCAGTATGAGCAGCACTGATATACCAAAGTCCCCGACCTATGATCCGAACTCCCTTATCATGCATTCCCGAAATGAAAGCATTGAGTTTAGCCCTGTCGGCATAAAAAGTATCCCTATATTCCCTGATTTTTTTTGCTTTAGTAAAACTGATGTTAAACATTGGCCCCATTCCCTGTACCAAAAGGTCATGTCCGCTCTCAGCTGCTGCTGACCGCAATCCTTCCATGAGTTTTATTCCATATCTAAACATCCGATCATAAGGTTGTTGTTCCTCTAATACCTGAATAGTTGCCAGAGCCGCTGCAACGGTAGGATTACTGGAATTCATAGTTCCGGCATGGATTACATTAGCCTTTTCAATTTCATTCATCCATTCCCTCTTACCCACAACGGCACTGATTGGATACCCACTAGCCATTGCTTTAGCGAAAATTGAAAGATCAGGGGTTATATTAAAATACTTCTGTGCCCCACAAAGTGATAGACGAAAGCCCGTGATGACTTCATCAAAAATCAGGGCAATACCGTATTGGTCGCAGACTTCTCTTAATCCCTCAAGAAAGCCCTCCTCTGGTGGTATACAGCCATTATTACACATTACTGGCTCTGTGATGATTGCTGCAATCTCTTCAAAACGTAGAGCCACTGTTCTTTTTAAGAGTTCCAGATCATTCCAGGGCAGGATAATAAATTCATCACGGGATTGTTTGGGCAAACCCTGAGACCAGGGGAAAACATTGGGATTTTCGCGTGTCCCCAGTTCTTCTGGGCCGGGGGCAGATATTCCCCAGCAAACATTATCCATCCATCCGTGGTAATGGCCTTCAAAACGGAGGAATTTCTGCCTGCCAGTTTTCGCTCTTGCAACCCTGAACGCTGTCTGAACTGCTTCCGACCCATCAAGGCAGAACCGCATCAGCTGCGCTGAAGGTATTATTTCGTTTATTTTCTCGGCAAGTTCAATCTCCCGAAGATGCTGGCCAGCAAATAGCTGTCCATGTTCAGAATATTCATTGACGGCTTTTAAAATGTATGGATGGGAATGACCCAGAATTAATGGACCCTGACTGAGGGTAAAATCCACATACTCATTTCCATCAACATCATATATCCTGCTGCCATTTCCATGTGTATAGAACAGGGCATGCGGATGATTGTATTTTCTGAACTCGGAGGAGACTCCGCCGGCTAATACTTTTTTGGATCTTTCTAACAGAGTTGAAGATTGCTTATAACATGAGGTTTTCATAAAAAATATCTTGTGACTATTATATTTAACAGAGACTTTTACTGGCTGATTATCGCAAGCTTATACTACAAAAATCAACAAGTAAATACTTGTTGATTTACCCAAATCTTTCATCTTGGTAAGGAGTTGGTTTTATAATATCTTAGTTTGATTTGACTATTTAGATTTCAATTCATCCCAATCAGATAGTTCATCGTAAAAACAATATTATATTTAAATCAAATTGGTAAAACTATAAACTGATCCTAAATATGCCTCCCGGGCCCGGTTCTCCAAATCCACCGGTTACAATGATTGATTGTTCATCAATAAAACATAGATTACTGGTAAGGGGCATTCCACTATCAATAGATAGCAATAGGTTTCCTTCCTCAGAAATCACTTGAATGGCCTGCATTCCATAATGCGCTACCAGCAACTCACCATTCATACCCAAGGCCAATCCATCGGGAAGATTGTCTGCTTTACTCCCTGAAGGGTTTTTAGGCAATTCTACAAAATCCTCCGTAGCTCCATCTGCTAAACCGGGAGCCATTAATTTTACTTTCAGAATTCGGTTTGTATAGCTTTCGGCAATAATAAGCCAATTTTCATCGGCTGATAACACCAATCCATTAGGATAGTCAATACCTGTTACAACAACTTTCTGTTCTCCATTTCCTCCTAAAAAGAATACTTTACCGGTATGCCTGATAGAATCAGTAAAGTAAAGATTTCCATTCTTGTCAGTTATAAGGTCATTTGGAGTACTAATTTCCTGGTCAGAGCAAAAACCTTCTATCTCATTTTTCAAGAAATTTCCTTCCCTGCTAAATCTTCTTACTGCAGACATTCTACTGTCACAAACTAAGTGATCACCATCTGGTAAAATGATTTGACCATTTGGGCATAATGAACTGGCCCATTTAGAAATTTGATTACGGTCGTTTATCTTAAAAATGCCACCCCCCGTAAGGGTTGTAAAGTAAATATTCCCATCATTGTCGGTGACAGGCCCCTCGGTATAAAAAGGCAGGTCAGCAATTTTAATTATACCATAACTCCTGTTGCTAATCATCATAAAACTCTTGGTATGTTGAACCTACCCAGAAGTATTGTTTGGTCAATAATCTCCAAAACAGGCAACAACGTCCACTTCAAACTTTAATAGTGTCCCAAGGCAACCAATTAAAGTTGTTCTAGCTGGGTAAGGTTCCTTAAAATATTCTTTATAGATACTATTAAATTCAACCAGGTATTCCTGTTTACCTACATAGTTTCGCACCTGAACTACATCATCAAATCCAAGACCTGCCGCTTCAAGTATTACCTTAAGGTTATCAAATGACCTCCTGCATTCTTCCTCGAATGTTCCTTCAACTATTTTGCCTTCCTTATCAACCGATGCTTGTCCCGAAACAAAGAGGTAATTACCGCTTTGTATTCCGGGTGAAAATGGCAAATGACTATTAGGAACGTTTAAACCAGTTATTTTTTTTTTGCTTACCATAATTATCTGCTTATATTGAATTTGAAATTTCTATCTGATTAAGCTCCTATTCCCGTTTTAAATAGATTCAATTTATATTAGGACGGAATTTTACTATTTTCTTCCAATTTGCCTGCAATAACCTCAAGACCTTCAATAATTTCGGTTACTTTTTGTTCATCCCACTCTTTATGAGTATTTCCCAGAGGTGCTTTTGTAGGCCCTATATCGATATTGTATTTTATTAACATTGCTTTTCTAAGAAAAGTCCAGACATCTGCAATCACTAATTGAATTATTTTCTGAAATTCAAGCATAAACTCTTTAGCAAGGTCATACTCTCCATTTGTAAAAGCAGTTAATATTTGCTTACAATGTACTCCCCAAAGGTTATAAAAAGTACCAATAGCACCCACTGTGCCACAAAGCGATGCATGACATAGCAACTCATCAGAACCACTGAACAACTTCAATCGATCACCCGCATGATTATGAATAAGACTGATATCCAACAACTTGTTGGTTGTTAACTTCATTCCTGTCACATTTGGAATTTCAAATAAATTGTTAATAAAACTCACAGTGTCTCCATGTATGGAATTATCTCCAAATTGATAAGGAAAAAATGGCAGATCAGTTGCTATTGCTATTCTTCTGTAATGTTCAAGCGCCATTGCTGCTGGCCCAGGAAAGTAAATAGGACCAACAGACGATATTCCATCCACTCTGCAAGTTTGGGCATGTTTTGCCAGTCTTACCG
>CAZGWG010000302.1:0-5101 GCA_964529165.1 uncultured Sphingobacterium sp. | reverse complement strand
AGATTCTTGCGGCAACAGTAACAGGCTTTAACCTAACATATCTTCTTGCATCGGCGGTTATTGCATTCAGTTTATAATCTCCCTGATAATTTTCTATTCCGAATCTGTATCGGAAACCAGATAGGGGGCCTGTCATACCAGAAAAGGAGTTATCACCTACGAAGGCAGCATTTAACTGTACTGTGGTAAAAGGATCGAAAGGTACACCATAAAAGGCTGCGGCATCATCTTTAGAAAGTTTTCTCCTGTCAGAACCGATAGGGTAACCACTGGCATAGTCGTAATAATTGCTATACCTATCTAAACGGTAACTGTATCTTGAGATGCCACTTCCTGCTTCAAATCGATTGTTTTTGGAGAAGGGGTAAGATGCAAATACAGAAAACTGATCTTCGAAGGTGCGGATAATATCATAATTTTCAACGTAGGTTTGGCCTACACCAGGAAGGGTTTCTATTGTTGCAGATACTTGCCCTGACACATATGGAATGTGTGAACCTACTACCCCCCAGTTTATCCGGCTTTGTTGATTAACATAAGCTAACTGTCCTCCAAAGTCATAAATCTCTCCATTTACAGCAGCTGTTGCAAAGATTTGGTTTCTTCCAAGTATATCGCTGAACACACCCTGAATACCACTTGAAAGACCAGTTCCAAATCGACCTACAGAAGCTCCGACTCCATTACTTGAAAGGTAATCAAGTTTAAATTTTGGTTTATACGGAATGGTTCTGATTGAATCTTTTGGTATTCTCTCAAAGCGCTCAAAATTATTCAGATTAGCATTTATGATATTTACTCCAACAGACTTTGCAGGAGGTAATGCTGCCGCATCAAAATTCAATTCCTGTACACCAACTTCTTTCGGTTTAAAATCGGCTATTTTAGCATTATAGATCGTGTATTTCTGAGCTCTATAGTAAGAATATAGAATATCATCATTTTTAGAAATACTTAGAGCAGGGGAGTATTCTGTAATTCCACTAATTCCGGTAAAATAATCTGTTAACTGTTCAACAGTTTTATCTTCAAGTGAATAGCGATATAAATTTCTGAAACCGTCTCTGTTGGATAGAAAGAAAATACTTTTATTATCACCAGAAAATTGAGGATTCAGGTTGTTTGCGCCATCAAAAACATGCAGATTCGTTATGGATTTGCTTGCAATATCAATTACAGCCATATTTAAAGTAATATCTACTCCAATTACTGATTGATCATATGTGGTGCGGTCAGTACTAAATACAATGCTGCGTCCATCTCTTGAATAGCTGGGATGGTAGTCTGAATACTTATCATTAGTTAGCTGGGTCAGAACCTTGGTTTTAAGGTTAAATTGATAAAGGTCATTCTGTCCTTCTTTCAGGCCTGAAAAGGCAACATCATCTCCATTAGGAGACCAGGTAATGTTACTGAACTCTTCAACACTTCCCATTCCTTCAGTTGAAATAACACGACCACTTGCGACATCAACAATAAGTAACTTTGTTACCCCGGCACTAAATGCACTGAATGCAAATTTTTTACTGTCGGGCGACCAGGCGCCTGCCGATTCTATGAAATTATATTCGTCAATATGTCCGCTTTTTGCTTTGCTGGATAATTTTTTTATAATTTTTCCTGTTTTGGCATCTGCAAGAAAGAGGTCGATGCTGAGCAGGTCACGCTCTGAAAGGAAAGCAACGTAATTACCATCAGGAGATATTGCAGGAGCAAGGTTATAGGTTGCGCCGCCATTTTTATCATCAATTATCTTTTTTCCTATCGGAGTTTGAGCAGTGTCTTTCAGGTAAGGCCTGTAAGTATTCTCAACGCTTGTTTTCCAAAGACTGGATAATGTTCTTTCATCATATCCGAAAGTCCTTCGGATGGCCATTTCATAACCATATTTTGCAGTTTCTTTGAAGAAAGGGACAATGACTGTATCACCATAAGTTGAGCCAATATAAGACCAGAAGGCCTGTCCGTAACGATACGGGAAGTATTTGTTGGATGTGGTCAGATCTCTCAGAGAGGGGATGTCCTTATTCAGAAAAGCATCTCTCATCCACATGGAAGTATAGGCATCCTGTTTTCCTACAGAGAGGTACTCTGCCATACCTTCCACCATCCATAAAGGCAGGTTTCCAATGTTTTCAAGATTGGTTGAATCGCCTTCTATTAAGCTATGATATTGAAAAGCGTGTACAAGCTCATGGCCTAATACATGCCTTGTCTGGTGATTTAACTGGGAAATCGGCATGATTACCCTGTTCTTCATGCCTTCGGTTACACCACCTGTTCCCACTCCAATATCGCCCATCAATGCGGTTGTTTGCTGAAAATCTGGATGGTTTGAATAAAGAATAAAAGGATTCTTCTTTAAAAAAGTATCTCTGAATACCTGTTGATGCAGCTCATACCATACCTCTGCTTCTTTTGCAAATCGTTGAACCAAGCTATCATTCTTTAAATAATAGTACAGGTCAAAGTGAGGGGTTTCATAAACTTTAAATTTCAGATTTTTATACCTGACCTTATTCTGACCAAAATATTGTGCCTGTGCGTCAATAGCAGCACTAAAAAAAATGACTGTAAATAAGGTTATGATCAGCCAGATTGATGGCATTTTTCGGCAAATACTACGCTCTCTCATAAAATATAATGAAATGGACTTTTTCTAAATTACGTAAAATTAATGATTTTGATTTCCAGAGTATCAAAATATCAGATCATGAAATGATAATTCAATTGTTTTGTTTTGCTTTATTCTGTCTACGTTCTTCCCTGATCTCTTTTCGTGTTTTTTTCACTTCAACAGGAGCTTCATTTTTTTGAGGTATTGCCTGCTTGTTTTCTGGTATTTGATTAGCCTTATTTTCCTGAACCTTAGTACCCGGATTGGCTTTGCTGTTTGGATTTGTGTTTTCTAAAGTATCCGGATTTTCAAATGGAATATATAGAGAATCAATAAATGCGGAGTCTATAGCTGCTGTATCCGGTCTGGTATAAACTGTTTCACACTGGTATTCCCTGGTAATTTTAACTCCTGGTTTAGGGAATGGTCCCGGTTTAATTCCCAGAGTGGCATCCTTATAAACTTTTTCCATGAATTTTCCGAAGATTGGCAGTGCTGTTCTTGATCCTTCACCGGTTTGAGATGTTTTAAAGTGTACACTACGTTCATCACAGCCAACCCACACCCCGGTAACGAAATCTTTGGTAACACCCATATACCATCCGTCTACATAATCAGAAGATGTTCCGGTTTTACCACCTATCTGATTATTGTTTTTCCATAGATCCCATTCCCAAAGTGCCTGTGAGGTTCCTTCAGGCTCTTCCATTCCTCCTCTTAGCATATAAATCATCAACCATGCTATTTCTTCAGTAAGTGTTCTTTTTTGCTCTGCCTTAAACTCTTCTATCAGGTTCCCTTCAGAATCTGTAATCTTTTCCACAAGGATAGGCTCAGTTCGGATACCTTTATTCAAAAAGGTGCCATAAGCTTTCACCATTTCAAAAACACTGACATCATTTGGCCCCAGACTAACAGATGGGACAGCTTTCAGATCACTTTCAATCCCACACTCATGTGCAAATTTTACAACGTTCTGCGCACCAACCTTTTCAGTGATCTGTGCGGTAATGGAATTGACGGACTTACCCATTGCCCATCTCAATGACATTTCCCTTCCTGAGAAGCTGTAATTTGCATTTTTGGGTTCCCAATATTCTGTTTTACCTTTCAAAGTATAAGGAATACGTACAGCTTCATCGGTAAACTTATCACAGGGGTTCATACCTGCTTCGAGTGCAGCCAGATATGCAAAAGGTTTGAATGTTGATCCTGCCTGCCTTTTTGCCTGATTAACATGATCATATTTGAAATATTTATGGTTTATACCTCCAACCCAAACTTTTATATGCCCGTTAAACGGATCCAGAGTCATCATTCCTGTATTCAGAATTTTTGCATAGTGTTTAATGGAATCGATAGTAGAGAATTGTACTTCTTTCTCTCCGTCCCAATTAAATACCTTCATTTTTTTTGGTCTGTTGAGATAGTAATTGATAGAATCCTGATTAGTATTGAATTTTTTTCTCAGGAAATCGTAATAGGGAAGTCTTTGTGCTGCTTTTTCCGGAAAATCCAGAATTTCTTTTCCATCTGATGTGCGCCATGGATTTTCTTTTCCCCAAACATTTTCAAATCTTTTCTGCAAAAGCTTCATGTGACTATTCACCGCTTCTTCAGCATATTTTTGCATCCTGGAATCAATGGTCGTGTAAATTTTCAGGCCGTCAGCGTATAGATCGTAATCATTTTCCTCACACCATTTTTCCAGGTACCTTAACACTGCAGATCTTAAATAGGATCCTCCATCACTTCCTTCATCAAGACTTCCGGGATTTAGTTTAAGTGGCCGCTGGCTATATTTTTTAAACTCCGATGGACTCAGATATTCGTATTTCTCCATCTGACCAAGCACTGTATTTCTTCGTTCAAGGGCTTTATCAGGATTCCGGATTGGGTTATAAGTGGTGGTTGCTTTAAGCATTCCGACAAGTAAAGCTGCTTCTTCAACCTGTAGTTTGTTTACATCTTTATTAAAGTATCGTTTTGATGCAGTCTTTATTCCGAAGGTATTATTGCCAAAAGGTACCGTATTGAGGTAGAGTGTAAGAATCTCATTCTTGGTGTAATAGTTTTCCAGTTTGTATGCAGTAAGCCATTCTTTTAACTTAAAAATAACTGTCCTAACTACCGGAATATACTTGATCAGACCCTGAGATTTCCGGTTTCTTGTACTGTATAGATTTTTAGCAAGCTGCTGGGTAATTGTACTGGCACCACGCCGGTCGCCGGTGGCTGTCGATATGGTACTTGAAATCAATGACCGAATATCGATCCCGCTATGTTTGTAAAATCGCACATCTTCTGTTGCAACCAGCGCATCGATCACAGCCGGAGAAATACTGTCATATTCAACAGGTGTACGGTTTTCTTTATAATACTTCCCGATCAGTTTACCATCAGCTGTATATAGCTCGGAAACTATATTAATACTGGGAGTTTTGATATCATTTATAGAGGGTGAATAGCCAAAAAGCCACAAAA
>CAZGWG010000301.1:0-5156 GCA_964529165.1 uncultured Sphingobacterium sp. | reverse complement strand
CCAGCTGCCATTAGAGCTTTAAGCACTTCAGTATGACTCATGCCTTCGAGTTTCGCGATATGGGCAATCTCGGGAGGACCGAGAGAATGTAATTTTAAAGTAGGATACAATTCCTTTAATTGTTTGAAAAGATCAACATAGAAAGCCAGCCCCAGGTCGGGATGATGCCCACCTTGTAAAAGCAATTGCTCACCACCATAACGAAAGGTTTCTTCGATCTTTACTTTATAAGTCTCAATATCGGTGATATAGCTTTCATCATGTCCAGGCCGGCGAAAGAAATTGCAGAACTTGCAATTCGCAATGCAAACATTGGTCGTATTCACATTGCGGTCGATGATCCAGGTCACTTTTCCGTGGGGTACCTGCTTTTTACGCAACTCATTGGCGGTGTACATCAGTTCGGATGTTGCCGCATGTTTGAACAGAAATAATCCTTCTTCAGCAGAAAGAAATTCAAAATCCAGAGCCCTGGTAAGCAGATCGGAAGTTATCATGCACAAAGATAGTAGAATTAGCAAATGAGTAAATGAGCAAATTAGGGAATTTGACAATTAGTAAATGATTCTTTTCCTGTTATCATTTGTATCTTGACAAGGATGTAGTTTAAAAGAAAAAATTACCCAGTCCCATGAGCTATTTACAGATTTATTTCCGGGACTTATTATTTGCCCAGTAAAGATTTATTACCATCCGGTTTAAAAACGCTAATACATTACCTATGAAAAAGTAATAAAACTCAAATAAAAGACTGTTATTAACTGTGTTCTATCCCTGTTTTATAACTAAATGGCTACCAATTTGTATATAATTTCCTTTTCGTTCAGAAATTCCGGCTTGCTTTGGGTGATTTTGGGCAGCGCTCAGACTCTTTTACCCCTTTTGGATTCAGAATATTAGTAGGCTTTTATCCGGAAACAAGCCGGAAAAGTTTGGGCAGTTTTTTTTGCAAGCAGTTAAATCCTTAAGCCGTATGTTAATAAACCTATTAAACCTTTACGAAATTTTTTTTCATTAGGAAAGAAGAATAATTATATTTACAGAACCTATACTATGAAAAATGACTTACAAAGAACAGTATCTGTATCTCAAACAGAGAACAGTTGATTCCTATAATCTTTGGATTAAAGCACAAAATCAATTGGCAAGTGATGAAGATGGCTTTTTGAATGAGAAGTTATGGGATAATCTGGAAGTTAGTGCTTCTGACCTTCAAAAGGCTCAAAATGAGTTTAATAAGTTTTGCAGCATCATCCGCAAAGGAAAATTCAGCGCAGATGATATTTTGGGTGAACAGCAGGCTTGTGCTTAATTAATTGACACCCGATAGCTATCGGGTTGACAGTTGACAATGAAATTGTACTACTTATTAAATTGTTCTGGTAATAGGTTTATTTAGTCAATAATAACATTGTTTTAATGAACCTGGATTAAGTCTTGATTCCTGTTCCTCAAATCAGTTCATCCTATTGCGAGCGGGTTTCCCTTGGCAAATTGACAAATTAAATCATTGACAAATTCACTTGCTGTTAATCATCTGAAATAGATCTCTCCTCGCGGGAAAATCATCTTACCATAAAAGCAATTTCACACTTCATTTTAACGCAGGCATAGAATCGAATTCCTTTGGCCTGAATAAGCAGGGTTCTGATTTGCTGACCCGATAGCTATTGGGTTGCTAATTTCCCCATTCCCAAATCCGCTAACAGAAAGATTCCTCTCTTTATTTTGATATTTTAATTTTTAATTAAATATTTTTAGTTTTTAATTATTCAAATTAAACTCTCAAAATCGATAAATTATGAAAAGGATTCTAGTTTTTGCTGCAGTACTTCTGTTTCTGGCTTCGTGTAAGAAAGAAACGAGTTTGGAAAGTGCGATTCAACCTGAAATATCAGTCAAAGAGTATGCGAAAATGACTGAAGAGGCACTTCTTGCCAAATCTAAAGAAGGTAAGGGTGAAGAGAAAAACGATAAGGATAAAGGCAAGGACAAGGATGATGACAAACTTGAAACTAAGATTTTAAAAAGTTCTGGTTCGGGAACCATTGTCTATACACCGGGTGGTTGTGGTGCCGGAACTGTGCGGTTTAATTCAAATGGTACAGGTAATTCGACTGTTATTGGGCTCTTTTCACAGCAAATTACCTTTTGCATGGATATGAACACCGGGCAGGTAATTAGTCCGATTACCGGAGTTGGAACAACGCCTAAAGGAGATATGATTTATTATTCATTCGCCGGACAGGGTATTGACCCGACCACAGGCTTTATGTATCAGGACTTTATTATCACCGGTGGCACCGGAAAATTTAAGGATGCAAGTGGAGCTACTCATTTACTGTATGATATAAATGAGCCCAATGCTTATCGGTATACCGGTACCGGAACTATTACGTTTTAAATAAGAAGGAGTATCATTTTTTTAGCATTAAACCCTTGTTGGTATTAGCACCGGCAGGGGTTTTTATTTGAGTATTGGTTTTAAAACAGGTTTTAGGTTATCAGATTCTCTATTTGTTGAGAAATTCACCTCTGGGCGCATTTTACACATTGGCAAATTAAATGAATGACAAATTCATGTGCTGGGAATCATTTGCAACAGATCTCTCCTCACTAAGAAATCATCATAGCACAAAATTATTTTCACTCGTCGAGATTGACGAGTGCTCGAAAATCATCTTACTATAAAATTATTTTCACTCTTCGTGTTAATACAGGCATAGAAGGGAATTCCTCTGTGCTCAATAAGTAGAATTCCAATTTGCTAATTCTCTAATTTGCTCATTTCCTAATTCCTCTCCATATTTTTCCCTAAATTCGCCTCTCTAAAGCTTTTGCTCCCTTATGGTTTCTTTTGAACGTTTCACGCTTGCCAATGGCCTTAAAGTATTGGTACATGAAGACCCCACAACGCCCATGGCTGTGGTCAATATATTATATGATGTAGGTGCCCGCGATGAGCATCCGGATCAAACCGGTTTTGCACATCTGTTTGAGCATCTGATGTTTGGTGGTTCGGTAAATATTCCATCCTATGATGAGCCACTTCAGCGGGTAGGGGGTGAGAATAATGCCTTTACCAGTAATGATATCACGAATTATTACATCACACTTCCTTCGGTTAATCTTGAGACGGCTTTCTGGCTTGAAAGCGACCGGATGCTGAGTCTTGCTTTCTCTGAAAAAAGTCTGGAGGTTCAGCGGAATGTAGTTTGTGAGGAGTTCAAACAGCGTTATCTTAATCAGCCTTATGGTGATGTATGGTTGAAACTACGGCCAATGGCCTATAAACAACATCCCTATCAGTGGGCTACTATTGGTAAATCTCTGGATCACATAGAAAATGCAAATATTGAGGATGTAAAGGCCTTTTTTGC
The DNA here is from genome assembly GCA_964529165.1 of uncultured Sphingobacterium sp. Taxonomy (GTDB): domain Bacteria; phylum Bacteroidota; class Bacteroidia; order Sphingobacteriales; family Sphingobacteriaceae; genus Daejeonella. The sequence goes on along the minus strand of CAZGWG010000301.1, from coordinate 1,776 downwards.
GCGTCATTACAATCCTTCAAATGCGATTATGGTGGTAGGTGGGGATGTGAAACTGGCTGAAGTTAAACGTCTTTCCGAAAAATGGTTCGGAAATATCCCGGCAGGTGAGAAGCTTGCACGTTTGCTGCCTGTTGAAGATGATCAGGCGGAAGAACGCAAAGAAACTGTAGAAGCCAGTGTGCCTTTGAATGCAATTTATAAGGTGTTTCATATGCCTAGCCGGACGGAACCCGGATATTATGCAGCCGACCTCATTTCGGATATTTTATCAAGGGGTAATTCATCCCGTCTGTTTCGCAATCTGTTGAAAGATCAGAAACTATTCAGTGATATCAATGCATACCTCACAGGGAGTTTGGATGCCGGATTATTTGTTGTGGAAGGGAAACCGTTGCCTGGCATTAGCATGGAAGTAGCTGAAGCTGCAATCTGGAAAGAACTGGAACGTATCAGTACAGAGCTTGTGCCAGAAGCTGAACTAACCAAGGTGAAGAATAAAATGGAATCGACTATGGTATTCTCTGAAATGAGTCTGCTTGATAAGGCGATGAACCTGGCTTATTTTGAGTTACTCGGAGATGCAAATGGTTTGAATTCAGAGATTCAAAAGTATCTTGATGTAAGTGCTGAAGAGATTCGTGCCCAGGCTGCACAAATCTTCCGTAAAGAAAACTCATCTACTTTATACTATTTAGCAAAATAACATGATTGACAGAGCACAAGCGCCAGCATTCGGGCAGGTTGAAAATATAGAACTGATCAGGGCAAAGCCCCTGATTCTGACTAATGGATTAAAGGTTTTTAGCATTGATGGAGGTGAACAGGATCTGGTTCGCATTGAGTTTATATTTACCAATATCGCTTATGATTCCCAGAAGCCTTTGCAGGCTTTTGCCTGCAATATGATGCTGAATGATGGAACAAGTGAACTGAGCTCTACAGAGATTGCCGATCGGGTAGATTATTATGGGGCATTCCTGCAAACTGATTATACAAATGATCATTCGTCCGTTACTCTTTATACTTTAAATAAGCATTTAGCCAGTACCCTGCCGATAGTGAAGGCCATTATTAGTGATTCAGTTTTTCCACAGGTAGAACTGGACACCCTGATCCGTAATCAGAAACAGAAGTTAAGTGTAAACCTTGAGAAGAATGACTTTGTGAGTCGCAAGACTTTTAATCATGTTCTTTTTGGGAATACCCTTTACGGCTATGATATCACAGCAATGGATTATGATCAATTAGACAGGGAGCAATTGATTTCCTATTTTAAGGCAGCTTATCAACCCGGAAATTGTACCGTTCTCATATCGGGTAAAGTGAAAGAAGAAAGCATCAGGCTTGTGGATGAACTGTTCGGAAAACAATGGAATACTGGTTCCGAAGTAAGGGAGAATAGTTTTGAATTTCAGGTAAATTCTGGAAAGGAGCATTATATTGAGAAAGCAGAGGCATTACAATCTGCGATCCGTATCGGGCAGATCTCCATTAACAGGACTCATACTGATTTTCCTGGTTTGCAGGTTGTCAATACAATATTGGGAGGTTATTTCGGTTCGAGGCTCATGGCTAATATCCGTGAGGACAAAGGATTCACTTATGGAATTGGCTCGGCTCTGGTATCACTTAAGAGCATAGGTTATTTCTTTATAGCTTCAGAAGTAGGAGCCGAGGTATGCTCTGCTGCTATGACTGAAATTGAAAAAGAAATAGGTATTCTTAAGAAAGAACTGGTAAGTGAAGAAGAGTTGTCGCTGGTCAGGAATTATATGC
>CAZGWG010000300.1:0-5167 GCA_964529165.1 uncultured Sphingobacterium sp. | reverse complement strand
CTGAGCTACCCGAATATACCACTGATCTTGAAGTGAGAGGCGAAGGCTATGATCTAGAGATTGAGAATCAGCATTTTATTGCAAAACTCTCTAAACAAACCGGTCAGTTGGAGCGAATGTTGATTAAGAGAGAGCATGGTGTAGAATTATATGCAGGTGGTCCTGCTCATGCTGAAACTCCATGCATTGATTGGTCACATGATTATGTTGCGGAAGATTTTTTCATGAAAGTCAGAATTCAGTATTGGGGTGAATGTCCAGATTATGAGATTGTTCGTGGCCCAATATGTACAATTATTAGACGCTGGGGATTCCCACACTCGGCACTTCACCCGGTTTATAATCCATCCCGTTTAAATATTAATGTAGAATATCGCTTTTATTCCGGATTGCCTTACTTCTTTAAATCCAGTAAAATGAAGGCTGTAAAATCATTCGTTATCCAGACTATGCGTGATGATGAATGGGTTTTCACAGGTCAGCCTTTTACCGGAAGTTTATGGATTGGAGCTGATGAAAAGGTAAAGTTCGGGGAAGTTGATGAGGCGAATAAAAACAGTGTAAAGGGTTTTGGATACTATAATAAGGATTCGAAAGACTCCTTTGTGGGTCTTTATTTAGATCATTCTTCGGAAGTAATACCAGATCTTCTTAATGGTGGTTCTTCCTTATTTTATTATAACTGGCACGGAACAGTATGGGTCCGTCATCCTACCATAGTGGGAATAAAAAACCATACCATACCTGAGGGTGCTATTCTTAAGCAGAAGAATGCTTACGTTACGATTGCTTTTACTGAAAAGGATGGTCCGGGTAAAATTGAGGCCTTAAGGAAAGAACTATTAAGTCCAATGGACAGTTTTACTACAGGTCAGCCTGTAACAGCTTTAGCTAAGGAGAGTAAACACTCCCTGGCAAGACCTGGAGAATCTGGAGATAGCCCTATTTCAAAGGCTGTTTTATGGGAGGCTCTGAAAAGTTGTATAGATCAGCAAATGTATATCTCTGATGTAAATCTTGTTGAACTCGGATACATTTATAACCTTTCTGTAGACGATGATGGGGTAGTTAAAGTTCTGATGACTATGCCACATAGAGGTCGGCCGTTATCGAGTTTCTTTGTCTGGGGTTCCAGTGTAGTACATCGTACGGTTTCAAAAACAATTGTCGGGGCACTGACTGAGATTCCAGGGGTACGGAAAGTTGTTGTAGACCAAACCTGGTATCCTGAGTGGAGTTCTAATCTAATGACTGACGACTGTCGAAAAAAATTGGGGATATGAGTATTAAGATATGTTGTGGTGAATGTTTGTTCTGATACTATTGACCTTAAATCCGATACGATATACCTTATTTTATAACAATAGTAATTTGAAATATAAATTAGAAATATGAAAACAAATATTCCAACTCACTCTAAATTAGATATGCTTAATGACTCATATTGTGAAAAATTAGATGAAGGATTTTCACCTTCCAAAGCAAATGAGATTGAGGTCTCCGCTCAGATTTCGGATACTATAAAACGTAGAAAATTCTTAGGGATGAGTTTGATGGGTGTGGCCGGATTGAGTTTACCATTTGGGCTAAGAGCTACCGAGAATAATTCTGTTGAGGAGTTTGTAAAAGACGTTATAACTACCGAAACCGAACTTTACAAGAAACAGTCTGATAGTTTTGAAACTAAAATCAAATTGATTGAGAAAGCCTGGGCTGAGAAAGATTATAGGATGGTCCGATCATTAAGTGATTCTCTAAGGAATACAGGTATTCAGGCTCAGATTGAAGATGAAGATCCTGGTAAGCCATTGGTAGGGTCAGCACAGTTTGGAACAGTAGCTACACTTCCGGCTGCATGGAAAGCCTGGGCAAATGGCTGGAAATATTATAAAGTTATTGGATTGGAAGAAAAGGCCGGAATAAAGAGGAATGCAGAACCGGTAGAGGTTCTATTAGCATTCCGCTCTGAGCAGGTAACATCTCTGGCAAGGGAAATCCGAGTCGCAGAAATTATAAATGGTCAAATAAAAGAAGTCACCTCTCAGGTTTATGGAGTAGTAAGGAGAGGAGCAGAAAGATTATGTAAAGTGATGTTCCTGGCGGATAATCAGGGAGGAGAAAAAAGAAATTATCTGGTATTTTTCGGTAATCCCGATGCTGAATTACCTGAATACACCTCCGATCTTGAAGTAAGCGGAGAGGGCTATCATTTAAAAATCGAGAATCAATACTTTATTGCTTCCCTTTCAAAACAAACCGGCCAGTTAGAGCGGATGTTAATAAAAAGGGAACATGGTGTTGAATTATATGCCGGAGGTCCGGGTCATGGCGAAACACCTTGTATTGACTGGGCTCATGATTATGTTTCTGAAGACAATTTCATGAAGGTCAGAATTCAGTATTGGGGAGAATGTCCTGATTATGAAATCATCAGAGGACCGATTTGTACAATTGTCCGTCGCTGGGGATTCCCCCACTCGGCCCTGCATCCTGTCTACAATCCATCACGTCTGAATATTGATATCGAATACCGTTTTTATGCCGGTTTACCTTTCTTCCATAAATTTGGTAAGATGAAAGCTGTAAAACAATTTGTCGCTACCGCCCTTAGAGATGATGAATGGGTATTTACCGGACAGCCATTTACAGGTAGTCTTTGGATGGGAGCAGATGAAAAACTGAAGTTTGGAGAGATTGATGAAGCAAATAAGCACAGTGTGAAGGCATTTGGTTATTACAATAAAGACTCTAAAGATTCTTTTATCGGCTTGTATTTGGAACATTCGGCTGAACAAATACCTAAATTTCTGGATGCCGGCCATTCCATGCTTTACTATAACTGGCACGGAACTACCTGGTCACGCTATCCTCTCGAAAGAAATCAAATAGTTCCTGAAGGAGCCATTCTGCATCAAAAAAATGCTTATGTAACGGTTGGTTTTACAGAGGCTGATGGCCCGGCAAAAATTGAAGCCTTAAGAAGAGAATTACTTAGTCCTTTAGTATCCTCTCAGGCCACATTGCCAACAGGAGTGTCCGCTAAAGAAAATAAGCGTGTTTTAGCCCGTGAAGGTGAAGCCCAAAACGGTCAGATCTCAAAACAATTATTATGGGACGCTTTGAAAAACTGTAAAGACCAGCAATTGTACATTGCGGACATAAATATTGTCGAATTGGGTTATATCTACAATCTTTCAATGGATGACGATGGCGTTGTGAAAGTCTTGATGACAATGCCGCATAGGGGCAGACCATTGTCAAGCTTCTTTATTTGGGGATCAAGTGTGGTGCATCGTACAGTGTCTAAAACAATTATGGGGGCATTGAATGAAATACCCGGGGTTCGAAAAGTCATTGTTGAACAGACCTGGTATCCAGAATGGAATTCAAATCTCATTTCTGAAGAAGGTCGTAAAAAATTAGGAATATAGACTTGCAAATTAACAAGCCGGCTTAGGTTTATTAATAGAACTTTTAAAGTTTTTACCGTGAAAAAAAATATTCGATCTAAAATAGTATCAGTTCTTCCTGAAACAGAATCAGGTGAAGTGGTTTTAGAAAAATCATTGCATGAGGAAGTTTCAATAGAAAAGTCCGAAAACTTTAGTACTGAAGGTATGAAAAGACGCAAGTTTTTGGGTATGAGTTTATTGGGTGCAGCAGGTCTTACTTTACCAGTAAGCAGTAAAGCATCAGATCAAAATGCAATTAAGAGTTTTATCACTGACTTTACTCCCGCAACAGAAGTTGTCTCCAACCAAACAGACAGTTTTGAGGATAAAATGAAGATGCTTCAGAGAGCATGGGATAAGAAAGACTATCGTCTGGCGCGTGCACTGACGAATTCTCTGCGTATTTCAGAACTTCAGGCTCAGGCTGAATATGAAGATTTTGGTACTCCACTGATAGGTGCTCAGCAATTTGGTACAGTTTCTTCTCTTCCAACTGCCTGGAAGAGTTGGGCTAAAGGCTGGCAGTATTATAAAGCTGTTAATCTGGAAGAGAAAGCTGGTATTCAGCGTAAAGCAGAACCTGTAGAGGTTTTACTGAGTTTTCAGGCTGTTCAGACTTCTTCGCTTATCCGTGAGATTCGTGTTGCTGAGGTAAAGGATGGTGTACTAACAGAAGTCATATCGCAGGTCTTTTCAGAAATTAGACGAGGAGCTGAAAAGATCTGTAAACTTCTGTTTCTTGCAGATAATCAGGGAAAAGAAAAACGTACTTACCTGATATTTTATGGTAACCCGGATGCAGAGTTGCCTAACTATCAATCAGACCTGAAGGTAACAGGTGAAGGTTATGGTTTGGATATTGAGAATGAATATTTCACGGCGTATCTTTCTAAACAAACAGGTCAGTTAGCACGGCTTATTTTAAAACGTGAGCATGGACTTGAGATCTATTCAGGTGGTCAGGGACATGGTGAGCCAGCAGGAATTGATTGGGCTCATGATTATGTAACTGAAGATAATTTTCAAAAAGTTCGGATATCCCTATGGGAAGAATGCCCGGATTTTGAAGTTGTAAGAGGTCCAATCTGTACAATCATCCGTCGCTGGGGATTGCCCTATTCTCCGGTTCACCCAATTTTTTCACCGGCTAGGATGAATATGGATATCGAGTATCGTTTTTATGCTGGATTACCTTATTTCCACAAGTTTGGTCACATGTCGGCACTCAAGACATTTGATATGGTTTATGTGCGTGACGATGAATGGGTCATCACAGGTCAGTCTTTCACTGATATTCTGTGGATGAATTCTGATGGTAAGGTAAAAACAGGGCCGGTACCTGAAGAGTCATCTGATAAATTATGGGGAGTTGGCTTCTTTAACAAAGATACCAGAGATTCCTTTATTGGTCTATTTCTTGATCATTATACCGAAGGATTTCAGGAGCCAAGTCATAGCGGTTCACCTAGTTTTTATTACAAATGGCATGGTCAGTTTTGGCAAAGAATGCCAGTTCCAAAAGGAGTAAAAACTATACCTGAAGGTGCTGTTTTTCATCAAAAGAACGCTTATGTTACCCTTCCTTTTGATACAAATGAAGGTCCGGCAAGGATCGAAGGGTTGAGAAAGGAACTAATTAATCCATTGCAAGTTTCAGCAAGCTATGTTCAAAAGGATGTGATCGCAAAGGATAGCCCGCAACGACTGGCAAGATT
>CAZGWG010000299.1:0-5210 GCA_964529165.1 uncultured Sphingobacterium sp. | reverse complement strand
CCATTTGACTTTTCTAGGAATCGTAATAGTACAAGTATCCGTCATATCCTCCCAGCCACTACTTATATCCACTTCAACACAACTATTGAAAGTGTACTCACCTATCGTTATCCTGCTTGTTAGTCTAAGCATTTTTAAGAAGGATTAAAGGCGTATCTGAAACACAATTCAAAGTAAATGGCTGGCAGTTTCTCATTCCTTCCTGTTGGTCTATATTGTATGACTCAATTACTATGTCTTCAATATTGAACATCTTCAAAAATGAGCTTGTAACATTTATTGACTGTGGCGCAAGGCAAATATTAAGAAGCTTCTGAACATCATCTTGTGGGTAATTATTAATACCCTTCCCGAAAATCTTTCCTTCGATCTTAATTGAATAATCACCGTCTGAAATATATTCTTTAACAGTTCCATTTCTTCCTTGTAAAGTTGTTTTAACTATGTTCTTTACATTTCCCACAGTTAATAAAACCAATTCAATATTTAACGACTGGAAGTTTTGAGTAACATTATTCTGATCGGTATAAGAGCCACCATTAAAAGTGATGTCTGAATAAATCGGTTGATTAAATAATCTTGACCTTCCAATTTCAGGATCTGATGTCTCAGTGTCATCAATTATAAAATCTTTGTCCTCTCTCTGTTTTTGCTCAGGCAGAGATATGAATAGTTTTTTATAAGCAAGCAAAGCAGCTTTCCCGATTATAACAGTCGGCTTGGTAGTAAGTCCAGGAGTAGGCACTGTAAATACCTTCTTTGGTTGTTCTGTCTTTACAATTTTACTGTCAAACTTTGCCATTTATTGTCTTGCTACTATTTGAGAATCATTTAATACTGTTGCTAGCCCTTGAGCCATTTGATCCAAGAAGTCTTTAACCTCTTTTGTATTTACTCCTACTCCGTCCTTGGTAAATTCATTCTTTTGGAAAGTATCTATATTGAATGTGATATTGGTTGCTCCGTTTTTACTTTCATTAAGAGATAAGCCATCAGATCCATATTTTTTTGTCTTTGCTGCTGCTTTTTCAGGGAGTGAATTCTTAGGCATGTATAATGAAGAAATTAATTTATCTGTTAAAGGATTAATCTCTTTCATCAAATTCTTATGTGTTTGGCTTTGCTCTAATAATGAAGCGTATTCTTCATTATCTGTTGCCAGGTCTTTACTTGAATACCATTCAATTCCTAAATCCTTTTTACCTACTTTGTGCCCCATAAATGAGCGTTCAGTTTCTTCAAGGTTCTTAATCTTACCTTGTCTTTCCTGCTCTTTTACCGCCCAATTTGTTTTTGCTCCTTCTGTTTGGCTTTTTATGTATTTCTCAATTTCATCTTTTGATTTACCTTGGCTCTTCATTTTCTCAATCTCCATTTTCCATTGAGATTCAAGAGCAGAAATTGCATCAACAGTTCCACCCGCTGCGCTTTCCTTAGTAATTTGTTCTATTGATTTAAATTGATAGGCAATCTTATCAAGTAGAATTGACCACCCATTCAAGGTATGATACATTACTCCTTCTGTATCATTTCCAATAGATAGAATTAATTCATTCCATGAGTTTGTTAACCTATTCATGGATGCATTCAAAGATTCAGTATTATCAACTGCACCCTGTCCGAAAGTCTTTTCCATTTCAGCAGCAAACTTTGGAAGGAAATCTTCTGCCAATAATTTACCATCGGACATGAACTTATCTAACTGAGAAGAAGACATTCCCATAGCTCTAGCAGCTATATTGAAAGCTCCTGGAACTCTTTCCCCTATCTGACCTCTTAATTCTTCTGCCTGAACTTTCCCCTTTCCCATTATCTGACCTAATGCAAGGAAAACTCCTTTTGCATCGTCGGCACTTAGTCCCATAGCAACTACACCAGTAGAAACCTGGCCAAACATATTACGAACCTCACCAGAAGTGAACTTCGTGTTCATCATTGCACCCTGGAAAGTTTTAAACCCTTCCGTTAATTCCTTCAATGGCAATCCGTAAACGTTTGCCATATCCTTAAGCCAGTACATAGATAGTTCACCCTGTCCGGCTGTGTCAGAAGCAAACTTTATTGAATTACTTAATGATTGGAATTGAGCTGTAGTATCAAAAACCTGTTTTGCAAATGCTCCGAATGCAATTCCAGAAAGCGCACCAGTTAATGAAGATTGCAAATCCTTAAAAGCTCCATCAGTCTTTTTCGCCTCCTTCTCAACTCCTTTAAGCTTTCCGGTTACCTTATCATCAAGGTCTATTATGTAGACGGTTTTTTCTGCCATTACTTAATGAAGGTTATATTTCCATTTTTACCTTTTTCCATATTTCCTGTTGCTTCCAGTACCCACCACATTTGACTAGCTACTTCTATGTACTTTCTGTCACTCATTTCACTTGGATCATCCTTAAAAAAAAATCGGATTAATGAATCAGTCTGAGCCATGTAATCCGATTTAACTTCGCTGGTTCTTATTTTTATAGCTTCTTCAAAATGCTTTTTTTTAGAGCCATAATTTCTGATAGCTGGTTGAAAGCTGACAGCAAAGCTTTATAATCTTCAAAGATGTCCATGTCACTTACTTCCTTTATTACCAATGACCTCAGAGCGGATTCTTTTGCTCCTCTTGGATCTTGATCAAATAAAGTAAAGAACATATCGTATAAAGTCTTGTCAGGCTCTTTAACATAAAGAGTCTTTGAAGTTTCTTCAATTACGATTGCATATTTAGCCCCTAAAGACTTTGCTTTTAAATCTCTATCTTCTGCCATAATTACATATCAATGTGTGAAGCTATGAATGGTATTTCTGCAACTACTTTAGTGTCGCCTGTACTCATATCTCTTTTATTGGAAGTAAATCTACAATTTCTTATTGTATGACTTACTGGAGCTTGACCAACTTCAGGAACGAATGTAATTGTGATGTCAAAGTTTGGTATGTTTTGCAACCTCCTGCCTGGAGATGCATTTACCAATGCTTCTATTTCTTCTTGATATAATGTAATAGATCCTTTGCAATCTACTTTGCCAGCCGCCATGCCTATTGCAAAATTTCCTGCTCCATAGTTCATGCTCATTTCCTGATTGTCTTCATAAGATATTTTTTCAACACCTACAAAGACGTTACCGAGCGCACGTATTGCAACTTGACCCCAGTTATATTGTACCCCGTTTATGAATGGTAGTGCCATGTTTTATATTATAATGATGTTGTGAATCCAATATTTACTACAATTTCCTCTGCTGATCCAATAGGGATAATTTCCACTGTTATAGTCAGAGTGTTGGTAGATAGAATGTCTTGTGATGGATCAATCGAAACTCTTCTAAATGAAATCTCTCCTGCTGATCTCATTTGATCTAAGGCTCTTTCACATACTGCTTTGAATTGCTGAATTACATCAGGGGTTAAAGTTCCGTCTGTGTTGATCTCAATCGGACTATTCAAGTAAGGAAGCATAGCCAATCTTATTTGGCGTGTTGCTTTCTGCATTGTCCTATTATTTCTGATCCTTGCGAAGTCAGAAGTAGAAGCAGTACATGTTAAGTCAAGATTGAAATAAGATCCTGCATAGTCCGCTCCGAACTTTTTCAAGAAATTGTATTTGTAAGTATTCAGAGTATTAAGCGCAGAAGTTGACGTCCCAATGTATGCGATCCCATTTGCAAACTGAAGCTTATCAAATTCATCCCCAGAAGCCACGTTAAATTGTCCAGTCCAAGCGATGTTCTCAGAAACCTTTGCTCTTGAAAGTAATCCTAATTCAGTTCCTCCGCTATTTACTGCGCCTCCTACAGTCTGATAATTAAAGTTACCTTGTCCTGTTAAGTCCATGCCTATATTCACTGACACCATTTCGGAGTCAAGTGTATTAAGGTTAATGTTTAAAGCTGCAATACTTGCGAATGAAGTAATGTCTGGATTGTAGATTACTACCAGTGGTTTGTCTTCTGAATAAAGAGTATCACAAACAGATTGGATAGCTGTTACTTGAGCAGCAGCGAAAACAGTTCCCGTTTGATATACCATCATTTGTCTGATCTGGCCCTCTGCGTAATCCTGGATAGTTTTTACTTGAGCGAATGTTGAATCATAAGCATAAATACCAATCCAAAGAACTCCCTGAGGATTCATTCTGAAAAACTCAGATACATGGTAGTAGTAAACAGAGAATAAAGAACCTGCGCCAGTTGTAAAGTTAGTTGGTGTTCCTACAGTGATAGTTCCGACTATTACAGTAGATACTGTTGAAGTATTAAGATACTTTCCTATTTTCTTAGGAGCTGCAATTGTAATTGCACCAGAAACATTTGAAGCAGTATAACCATGTTCAGTTGTTCCAGCATTAATTGCAGAAACAATACCAGCAGCAACAAGAGTTACAGTTGAATCTCCGGCTACTTTGGTATAAGTTCCTAGTGTTACAGTTTCATAAACTTCTGCAACCTTTACAGTAATTGTATTACCGTCTATACCTACGCCTGTAACAGTAAACCCGCCACCTGTAGCAGCTGTAGCATCAGAATAATCGTTATCAATCCCCAAGTCAATTGCTTCTTGAAGTGAGAATACTTTTTTAATCCTGTCATTTGAACTAAATCCAGAAGGAAGTGTACTTCCATAAAAAAGCATTCCGCTTAAATGGTCGTTACCGTCTGCCGGCTGACCGAGACCCGATGTCCCTATGTTAAATGTTATCGATGGAAGTGACATTTCTTACTTTTTAGAATTTTTCTTATTCTTTTCTTCTTTCAAAATCTGAGCTTCTATCTCTGCATCAGTTGGATCTTCAGCGTTCACTTCAATAGTTTCTTCAAGAATACTATCCCTTGAAACCACGCCCTTAAGTACAAATCTTACTTTGCTGTCTTTGGGATCAACATTGTCTGTATCTAAGTAAATGCTGTTATTACCTGTCACAATCACAGTTTTGTGATTTGAGAGCTTCACGCCATACTTGGCGCAAAGCTCTAAAGCTTCCTCTTTAGATGATATCATTAGTTAGCCTGGATTATAGCTACTACACCTTCTCCACTTGTTCTCATTTTGCTTGCGCCAAATGCTACAGAAGTAGACAGAATATCTCCATAGTACAATGGATCTTTATCTTTAGTGTACACGTCAATTGCTCCTGTAGCCTTACTTACATAAGCTGAAGAAACCGCCAAACAAGCAAGGTTATCAGTAGCAGCAGGAGAAGATGGAACACCTGAATCACCTAC
>CAZGWG010000298.1:0-5233 GCA_964529165.1 uncultured Sphingobacterium sp. | reverse complement strand
CGCAGCGGGGGGATTTAAGACCAAGGGATACCTATATATTTGCAGGCTTTGGTCTTACATATACATTTATTCCAATCAAATGTCCTACATTTTAAGGTTGAAAAGATAAATAGTAAAGCAGCAAATTGTCTTTGACTCTGAATATTTGTCCCTCAATATTCAGGATATAATTTAACGTGAGTTATTAAACTATCTAAAGATTAAGATTTAACCACATGGATTGAATTTATTATACTTTAGAGGAAACATAGCTTGTAAATCACATAGCTTGAAGCTTCGCTTCAAGGCTATCTGTGTCTAATGTAGGTTAGAAGCTATAAAATGCTATGTTTCTATGCGGTTTTTAAAATATTATGTCGAGTTTACGTCAATTTAGTAATAATTGTTATCTGATATTTTTAGCTAAAATGATAAAAGCTAAAGCATATAATTTCCACTAATCAGGTTTTTAAGATCATATCATCTGATTATAAATCCATTGAATTTTGCAATAAAGAACAATAAATTTCAAATGAAAATCTGTTTTATTTCTTGTAGCAGATTAACGCAATTAAGTCATAACTTTGCATCGCGAAATTTTTGAACAATTTTTCGAAATAGAAAATCGGCAATTAAGCGCAGAGGCTTTGTTTTTATAAGACCCTTGGGTATTTGGTTCGGATTTTGTACGTTAAAATTAGTCAATGAGCCTACTTGAACAGATAGATAAAGAACGTTTGCCCCAACATATAGCAGTGATTATGGATGGAAATGGCCGCTGGGCAAAGGAAAAGGGAAAACTGCGGGTATTTGGTCATCAGAATGGAGTTGTTGCTGTACGCGATACAGTTGAAGGTGCGGTTGAACTCGGAATCAAATACCTTACACTTTATGCATTTTCAACCGAAAACTGGAACAGACCAAAGCTGGAGGTCATGGCCTTAATGGAGCTTCTTGTCTCAACCATAAGTAAGGAAACTAAAACTTTAATGGATAATGGTGTGCGTTTAAATGCCATCGGAAACTTATCCACTCTGCCGGAAAAATGCCGCAAACAGTTAGAGGAAGCAATTAGAAAGACTTCCGCAAATACTAACTGTACGCTTACCCTGGCCCTGAGTTATAGTTCAAGATGGGAAATTACAGATGCTGCAAAAGCAATAGCGAAAAAGGTTAGAGATGGTGAATTAAAAGCAGAGGATATTACCGAGGATATTTTCGGAGCTCATTTAAATACAGCAGGAATACCCGATCCGGAACTTATGATCAGGACAAGCGGTGAACATAGGATCAGCAATTACCTTTTGTGGCAAATTGCTTACGCGGAATTGTATTTTACTTCAAAATTATGGCCCGATTTCAGAAGGGATGATCTCTTTGAAGCCGTAATAGATTATCAGAAACGCGAGAGACGTTTTGGTATGACAAGTGAACAGTTGAACTAATTTTCACTTTTAACACTTTTTAACAAGCTATTAGTTTATTTTAGCACCTTTAATACACGAAATGAATCGCATTTTCATACTGTTTTTACTACTTATATCCGGTACCTCTGCAATGGCCCAATTTGGGAGAACAGGAGCACCAACACCAGCAAGAACTACATCCAACGATGAACTTAGCTATCTGAATCCTAAAGATTTTGTTATCGGTGGAACCACTATTCTGGGTACGGAATTTCTCGATAAGGACGTTTTAATTACCATTTCGAAACTGACCAAAGGCGATAGAATCACTGTGCCCGGAGATGCTACTTCCAATGCGGTAAAGAATTTATGGGCTCAGGGCTTATTCGATGATGTAAAGTTAAATATTGCCGAAATCAGGTCTGATTCAATATTTTTTGAGATTGAGGTTGTGGAGCGTCCTCGTTTAACCAGAATCGACTTGTTTGGTTTGAAAAAGGGCGAAATAACAGATATCCGTGAGAAATTAAATGATAAAACCGGAAAAGTTGTTAACGAGAATTTATTGAAGACCACTACTGATATTATCAAAAAACATTTTACCGAAAAAGGCTTTTTGTTCACTGAGGTGTTAATTACTGAAAGGAAAGATACTTCAGCGGCGAATAATAAGATTCTGGATATTACAGTTGAAAAGAATGACAGGGTTAAAATAAGCGAGATAGTTTTTACAGGTAATAAAGATTTTAAAAATAAACATTTAAAAAAGTACCTTAAAAAGACTAAACAGAAGGCTATATATAAGGTATTTGGGTCTGGTAAATTCCTTCAGAATAAGTACGATGAAGATAAGCTGAACCTGATTGCGAAGATGCAGGAAAAGGGATATCGGGATGCTGAAATTATTAAAGACAGTACCTACCGGACCGGTAAAAGCACGATAGGAATTAAGATTGACCTCCATGAAGGGCCAAAATATTACTTCGGAAATATAACCTGGGCCGGAAATGCAAAATATTCAACTAAGGTTCTGGAGACTATTCTTGCAATTAACAAAGGTGAAGTTTTCAGCGAAAAAAAGCTTGAAAGAAAACTTACCAGCAGTCCTGGGGGAGATGATGTATCTTCTCTTTATATGAATGATGGTTATCTGACTTTTAATATTGATCCGGTTCAAACTAAGGTCTATGGAGATACCATTGACCTTGAAATGAGAATGTATGAAGGTCCGCAATACACAATAAATAATATTAAGGTTAGAGGTAATGAGCTGACAAATGATAAAGTAATTTTAAGAGAAATACGTACCAAACCGGGACAGAAATTTTCTAAGGAGCTTATTGTAAGAAGTACCCGGGAAATTGCACAGTTGGGCAACTTTGACGATACCAAGACTGATCCTAAGCCTATCAATATCAATCCTAACGACGGCACAGTTGATATCGAATATAATGTTGTCGAGAAGCCTTCTGACCAGATTGAGTTATCCGGTGGTTTCGGTGGAGGTCGTGTTGTAGGAACTCTGGGATTAACGTTTAATAACTTTTCTGCACGTAATCTTTTCAATAAAAGTGCCTGGAAGCCTTTGCCTAAAGGAGATGGTCAAAAGCTGAGTATCAGGGGGCAAACAAATGGAAAGTTTTATCAATCCTATAGTTTTTCATTCTCTGAACCATGGCTGGGGGGAAAGAAACCAATATATTTTGGTATCAGTGCTTTTACTTCTTTGCAGTCTAACGGACTAAGAAACGCGGATATAAATCAGCAGAAAATCCGCATGAATGGTGTGACTTTTAGTTTGGGTAAACGATTGAAATGGCCGGATGATTATTTTCAGGCAAATACCTCGATCAATCTTCAGCAGTATGTGCTGAATAATTATAATGCCTTTATTTTTTCAACAGGTACTTCATATAACTTTAACCTGACCCAGGTGATCAGCAGAAGCTCTATTGATGCACCTATTTTTCCAACCTCGGGATCAAATTTAAAATTGACCCTTCAGGCAACACCGCCCTATTCTTTGTTGAATAACAAGAATTATGCAGTAGCAACAGATAAGGATAAATACAGATTTACGGAATATCATAAATGGAAATTTGAATCACAGTGGTTTCAGCGTATCTACGGAAAGTTAATTCTGAAAGCACAGGCCCAGTTCGGTTTCCTTGGTATTTACAACCAATCGGTTGGACAATCAGCATTCGAAAGATTTAAACTCGGAGGCGATGGTATGCAGGGATTCGATTTCCTTCAGGGCTCTGAGATCATTGCAATGCGTGGTTATGCAAATAATGCCATTATACCTGCAGGTTCTAATCCAATAATAGCTCAGGGATCAGGAAGTCCTATATTCAATAAATATGTTTTGGAGTTAAGGCACCCGATTACTGCCAGTCAGACGGCAACAATTTTCGTTCTGGCCTTTGCTGAAGGCGGAAATACCTGGAATTCCTTCAGGGATTTCGCACCGTTTAACGTCAGACGTACCGCAGGTGTTGGAGCTAGAGTATTTTTGCCTATTTTTGGTCTGCTTGGGATCGATTATGGCTTTGCCTTCGATAAAATACCTGGTTTACCTGATAGTGGAAGAAATCCTTTCACATTCAGTATTTCTCAGGCCTTAAATGGAGGATTTAACTAAAGAATATGAAAAGAATTCTTATTATAGCAGTATTATTGGTCTTTACAGGTTCAGGAGCATTTGCTCAGCGTTTTGCCTATGTTGATAGCGATTATATTCTGAAGCATATTCCTGAATATAACTCTTCTCAAAAGCAACTTGATGCGCTTTCTGCACAATGGCAAAAAGAAGTGGATGCGAAATTTCTCGCTATCGAGAGCCTTTTTAAAGCTTATCAGGCCGATCAGGTTTTACTGACCGAGGCAATGAGAAAGACCCGTGAAAATGAAATAATTGAAAAAGAGAAAGAAGCCAAGGAATTTCAAAGGCTTAAGTTTGGATTTGAAGGGGAGCTTTTTCAGGTTAGAACTAAATTGATTAAACCTATTCAGGATCGCGTGTCCAAAGCGGTTCAGGCTGTTGCCGACGCCCAGCAACTGGATATGATATTTGATAAAAACAGCGAGATTACACTATTATATGCAAGTCCGCGTTTAGACAAAAGTAACGATGTAATTACCAGGTTAGGTTATAAACCCGGAACAACTAATAAATAAGATCTCTCACTAATTATAAACAAAAAACAGAATACAAGACAAAATGAAAAATTTATTAAAAATAGGAGTTGTTGCACTTGGAATGTTCCTTGCAGTTGGTACTGCAAACGCTCAGCAAAAATTTGCTCACATTAATTCTGCTGATCTATTGCAATCAATGCCTGAAATGAAAACAGCGGATGCTAATTTTCAGACATTTGCAAAGGCCAAACAAACATCTCTTGAGTTGATGGGGGCTGAACGTCAAAAATTAGTAACTACTTACGAAGAGAAATATAAAACACTGAGTGAGGCGAACAGAGCTACTTTAGAGAAAGAATTAACTACCCTAGGAGCAAGTATCCAGGATCTTGAAAAACGTATTACAGATGAACAGGAAAAAGCTCAGGAAGAATTAACTACTAAACGTACTGAGATCTATCAGCCTGTATTTAAAAAGGCAGAAGATGCGGTTAAAGCGGTAGCCAAGGAAAAGGGTTTTGCATATGTTTTCGATGTATCTCAACCAGGTGTAGTTTATTTTGACGGAGGAACTGATCTGATCAATGACGTGAAGACCAAATTGGGAATTGCTACGGCTGCTAAATAAGGATTTAAATTGAATTTTTAGGAAGAGGCTGTATCATAAATCATGATCAGCTTCTTTTTTGTATTCATGAAATTATTTT
>CAZGWG010000297.1:0-5253 GCA_964529165.1 uncultured Sphingobacterium sp. | reverse complement strand
GGCACAGACAAGGCCACAAATAAGGCATTGGTAATCCCCATGAAGAACATCAGGATGACAGTCACCAATATAAAACCTATAATAATGGTATTAATCAGATCGTGCAGTGTAATACGGGTTCTGTCTGACTGATCTCCCGTTATCGTGATATTAAGATTCTTGGGCAATGAATTGGCTTTCATCTCCAGGATCAAGGCATTGATTTTATCCGAAGCATCAATCAGGTTTTCACCGCTTCTTTTCTTAACATTCAGCGTGATTACGTTCTTTCCGTATAAACGGGCATAACTTTCTTGTTCCTTAAATGAATCTTTTACCTCAGCAATATCTCTCAGATAGACAGATGAACCGCTTGGAGTCTTAATAATCAGATTGGATAATTCCTCAGCACTAACAAATTCTTTTTTTACATTAAGCGTCCTTCGAACACCATCCATTTTTATGGTACCTCCGGAAATAGTAAGGTTTTCATAACCTACAGCACGTTCTATGTCTCCGAAAGAGATTTGAGCTGCTGCCATCTTATTCAGGTCGGCATTAATTTGCACCTCTTGTTCAAGAGCCCCGACTATATCGACACCTGAAATTTCTTTCAGACTTTCAACCTGGTCCTGAATATCCTCGGCATATTTCTTCAGACTTTTTAAATCATAATCACCTGAAATATTGAGGTACATAATTGGCAGATCCGAAAGATTGATGTCCATCACATTCGGTTCATTCGGAAGATCGGAAGGAAGATCCTGCCTTGCTTTATCTACTGCATCTTTAACCCTTTGCTTCGCATCTTTGGTTTCAACATTGGTATTAAACTCTGCGGTAATAATCGAAAAATCCTGATAGGAATTGGAAGTAATCCTCTTTAATCCTGAAGCAGATTTCAATTGCTTTTCAATCTGCTTGGTTACCAGATTCTCCATATTGGCAGGAGAAGTACCCGGATAAACAGTCTGAATAAATATTTTAGGAATTACAACTTCAGGAAAATTCTCCTTTGGCAATCCTTTATATGAGAAATACCCAATCACAGCAATGATAATAGTCAGCACATAAATTGCCGTCCGGTTTTCTATTGCCCAACTGGATGGTTTAAATTCTTTGTTAGGTTCTTCCATCTTATTTTAAATTATGATGTTTTCTTTGAATAGGTAAATACAATTAATTGGCTTTCACAATATCTCCGGGACTTAAACCATTGGTACCGGCGATGATTACCTTATCTCCTGCTTTGAGGCCTGAGATAACTTCTGCCTGTCCTTCTGAGATTTTACCTGTCTGTATATTTACCCGTTTTGCTTTTCCTGCTTCTTCTACATAAACATAATCACCATTCTCTGCCTTCTGGATTGAATTTACCGGAATAACCAAAGCCTTAAGATTTTGATAATCAATAATTTTCAGGATTGATAACATATTAGGACGATATTTGCTGTTTGAAGGAAGCTTAATTTCAACATTAAAGCTTCTCGAAACCGGATCTATCGTTTTAGATGCGAATGAGATTTTTGTTGAAACTGTATCAGGAACATCCGGTAAAATAACCTGTACATTGTCTCCCTGATTAACACGGCTGGCATAAGACTCAGCAACCAAAGCTTTGGCTTTCAGATTGCTGGCATTCACTACCCTGATTCCTGACATACCAGGCGAAACTGCCTGACCTACTTTAAGGTCCATTGCATCGATTGTACCGGAAATTGGAGATTTGATTTTAAACATCCCAACCTGTGTCTTTAAGGTAGAAATGCGGCGTTGGGCAGCATCGCGCTGTGTTTTTGCATTCAGAAACTGAACTTCCGTCCCAATCTTCTGATCCCAGAGGCTTTTCTGGCGCTCATAAAGAGTTGTAGCAAGATCAAGCTGAGTTTCAAGCTCAGAAATATTCTGGCGTAAAACCTGATCATCTATCTGTGCCAAAACCTGACCTTTATTTACATTTTGACCAATAACAGCATAAACAGCAGTTACCACACCCTGAGCTTCAGGATTTACCTGGACATTTTCTTCTGCATCAACCTTACCCTGTACCTCAAGGTAATTTTTAAATGAAGTTTCCTTTAATTCCAAAACGGAAACATCCTTTACATCTTCGGCGGCAGCCACAGTACCAACTTCAGCTTCAAGCTGTTCTATTTTTGAATTCAGAGCTGCACGCTCCTTTTTAAGGGCTTCGAGTTCTGATTTTTTATCTGTTGGTTTACCTCCGCAGGATGCCAGAAAAATTACAGTCAGGATTAATAGTATTCTTTTCATTTGAGTAGTTTTTATTTTTATGATGATCCGTCTAAGGCGGATGAGTGTGCAATTATCTTGTGCGGAACATACCGCCTTGTTTATTTGATTAATAAGTGATTTTACCAAGTGCCTTATCCATATTTACTTTGTTGATCAAAAGCTCATACAATGCATTAATATAATTGTTCTGAGCTTCTTTAAGGGAAGTTTCGGCAGTTGTAACTTCAATACTTGAGCCAACCCCCTGCTCATATTTAATCTTGGTAACCCTAAGAACTTCCTGAGCAAGCTCCATATTACGATTTTGATTTTCCAGAGACTTCAGGCCATTGCGATACGTTGTCTGAGCCTGCTCAACCTCAAGGCTGATTCCATTTTTCAGATTAATCAGATTATTCTGAGTTTTCAGAATTTCCAGCTTTGCATTACGGACCTGATAAAGTTTAACGCCTCCCGAAATTAATGGAATGGCCAGACGGAAACCAATGACTGTAGTTGGGAAACTTCTGTCGAATAAAGTTCCGAAAGTATTCGACTGCAAACTTTGTGATGTACTTCCAAACGCCGAAAGTGAAGGCAAGAACTGACTTTTGTAACGTTTAAGATCAAGTTCATTTAGCTTTTTCTGAGTTTCAAGCAATGAATATTCTATCCTGTTCTTATAAGCACTGGTATCAGAAACAGCGAAAGCCTGAGCCACATGAAGTTCAGCAATGCTATCTTTTAATGTAAGCTTACTTTGTATACTCATACCCATTTGAAACTTCAGAAGATTCACATTCAGTTCTAAAAGCCGGATTACATTTTCACGTTCAGTTTCAAGATTATTATTAAGTACAGTCAGACGATCGACATCAATTTTTTCAACGAAACCATTTGAATAAAGCGCCTTTGTATCATTCAATGATTTTTTAAGCCTAATCAGATTGGCATCAAGAAGGCTCAACTGCTCATTACTTACCAGTACTGAATAATAGGCTTTACTTACTGCTACCGCCGTCTCAATCCGCGTTCTTTTCAGACTCTTGTTAGACAACTCTTTATAAGTTTTAGATGCTTGTAAACCTACTATATAGGTTCCGTCGAACAGCAACTGATTCAGTTCAAGTCCGAATGAAGATTGATATTTAACTCCAAACTGAACCGGCACCTGGGTACCTGGCTGACCAAAGAACTCACCAGGCAATAAACTGGTTGGCACTTTCAGATAATCATTGAAGTTTAAATTTCCGCTCACCTGAGGTAAACCAATCCCAATGGTTTGCTTTACCGTATTGGCTGCAATTTCTTCATCAATTTTTGCGTTCTGTATAGAACTCTGATTTTTTAGTGCATATTCAATAGCTTCCTGCAGACTAAAATGAGCAACAGTGTCGGCTAATTGTGCCTTAGCATTAAAAACGCTAAGCAAGCAAAAGATTAGTGTTAAGTATTTATATTTCATAGTTAGTTTATTCTTCTTCTATTATTTCTTTGTACTTGTTAATTAATTTATGTCCTTTAAGAGTACATATCCCATATAAAAAGTGCTCTGTCAATTCAGACATTACCTGAAAAAGCCCGTATTTACCCGTGTTATATGCAGAATTTCCACTAAAGATCAAATCAATCTGTTCTAATCTCATCTGAGTCAGAATATCCGGCTTTATATCATCGCGGTAATACCCTTCTTTAATTCCACGCAATAAATTATCGTGAATTGTTGTATAAAGATGCTTGTCCCTAAACTCCTTAAAATATATCCAGGCCTTGGGATGATATTTCTGAAGGTCGTAGAACAATGTCGGGTTCATATTAGATAAAAGCTCCTTCATATTTGTTACAACAAAAAACACTTCATGCACAGCATTTTCTGCGGTATCAACATTCTCTTTAATCAGGCATTTCTGGCCATTCAGTTTTATATCGATAACAATATTTACGATTTCATTTTTATCACAAAAATGAGTGTAAATAGTCTTTTTAGACATACCAAGATGTCTGGCAATATCATCCATCGTTACACTTTTAAAACCATACTGGCAGAAAAGCTTATCCGACTCAGAAATTATATACTCTCTTACTTCCAATTCACTACTTTTTTTTATTCAGGGCAAAACTATGGAAACTTTTATCAATTCCAAAGTTTCCATAAATTATTTTTTTTATAGAAAAAATATGAGTGAGCAGCTAAAAGAAAGCGGTCGATTGGTAATTTGTGTTTCAAAGCATTCAGCTGATTTAAGTAAAAATCGTAGCTTTGCAGAAAACTATAATATGAATTTTTCTCCCCTATCAGCCATTTCTCCTATCGATGGACGCTATCACAATTCTACCAAAGAGTTATCTGATTTCTTTTCTGAAGCAGCTTTAATCAAGTTCAGGGTATATGTTGAAGTGGAGTATTTTATATCCTTATGTGAGCTGCCTTTAGCCCAGTTAAAGGATTTTGATAAAAGTAAGTTCCAAGCTTTAAGAAACATTTATATAAACTTCACTGAAGCTGATGCAGAAGCTATTAAAGTAATTGAGAAAACAACCAATCATGACGTAAAGGCTGTTGAATACTTTATTAAAGACAGGTTTAACGAATTAGGATTAAATGAATTTAAAGAATTTATTCATTTTGGCCTGACATCACAAGACATTAACAATACTGCTATTCCCCACTCTTTTAAACTTTCTATCCATTCATCCTATCTTCCGGCAGTAAATGAACTGCTTGATCATTTAAAAAGCAGAGTATCTGAATGGGCTGAAATACCGATGCTGGCTCATACGCACGGACAGCCGGCATCGCCAACTTTACTTGGAAAGGAACTGCAGGTATTTGTTGAGCGAATTGAAGTCCAGCTAAACCAACTAAAATCAATACCATTTTCTGCCAAGTTCGGTGGAGCGACAGGTAATTTCAATGCACATCATGTTGCTTACCCTGAAATTGACTGGACTGATTTTGCAAATAAGTTTGTGAATGAACGTTTGAAATTAAACCGTTCTCAGTATACAACTCAAATTGAGCATTATGATAATTTTGCA
>CAZGWG010000296.1:3322-5260 GCA_964529165.1 uncultured Sphingobacterium sp. | reverse complement strand
TCGCACTTTCATCAACCTGCAAAGGCACATGAAAACAAAGCACCCTGAAAAATTATCGAAGTAGCATTTGAAACAATGAATAAGGTCACTAACCAAGACGGGGATACAGTTATCGCTGTGGGTGGAGAAAAATCCCATATACGTAATGCGGACGTTTATAATAAAACCGTACTCAGACTTATTTGCCGAATTCGAACCGTGTGGTCGAGAGGTGGTATTGATAGGCACTGCGAATACGCAGACTTAGAAGAAATTTTAAGGGATGATGATATACCTAAGGACAAATGGCAGGCGTTGGTTAACACTGCTTACTACTATTTCGATAAAGAACGCGGGATTAAATTATAAAAAATGATACCAACAGCTAAAGGATATTTCTCAGGGTGCGGCGGTGCCGAAATCGGCTGCATACAAGTTGATCGGGAATGCCGTAGCCGTGCCAATGGGCAGATGGATAGGTACTGAAGCAATGAAATATTTTAATTGAACGCAAATAGCCCATTATAATGCCCAAGGTAATTCCATTTAATGAAAGGTTCGAGTTGTGGGTCGGTGAAGTCCGAATGAAGTCAAGCAAAAGCTATCCATATCTGAAGGAGTGGGCAACCAATAAAGGCTTAAAGGAGTATGTGGTATTTCAAATTAAGCGATCAGGAATGCGTGAAAAGAAGAAAACTGAAATCCCTTTTGCCACATTGATGAAAGCGAAAAAAATGAGAGATGATGGGATGAAGTGGTTTGATATAGAGAAAAAATTAGGTTGGAGCAAATCAGCAATGCTTCCGCAGATACAGAAAAAAATAGCTGCCGACTTTGGAAGGGCGGTCCGTAAAATGAACGAAGCACAGATATTAGAAGCCGCCCGGTTGAGAGAAAGCGGAATACCCTGGAGGGAGGTAATGCCGACAGTAGGTTTTCACAGGAATATAATTCTGAGTAACATAAAAAAATTAAAAAGAGAAAATGTTTAACGAAGATTTCTACCCAACCCCGACAGATGTTATAGAACGAATGAATGTCGACTGCTATGGGAAGATAGTGCTTGAACCATCTGCGGGAAAGGGAAATATAATTGATTATGTAAAAAGCAATGGCGCCAAAGAAGTGCTGGCATGCGAAAAGAATGCCGACCTGAGAAAAATATTAAACGGGAAGTGTGAGGTAGTCGGAGAAGATTTCTTTGAACTAACCCCTGAAAGGATCAGCCACATTCAAGCCATCATCATGAACCCACCGTTCCGGAATGCCGATAAGCATATTATGCATGCCTGGAGTGTTGCACCTGAAGGGTGTGAAATTGTTGCACTGTGCAATTATGAGACAATTGATAACGCACACTATCGCAGCAGTCGTTCGGAGCTTCAGAAGTTAATAAGCGATTATGGAGAATCTGAAGATTTGGGCAACTGCTTTAAGTGGGCAGAACGCAAGACAAACGTAAGGGTTGGACTTGTAAAACTATTCAAACCCGCTGTATCGAAGGAGTTCGACTTTGACGGCTTTTATTTAGAGTCCGAACAGGAAGCGCAAGAGAATGCTGTGATAGGCTACAACGATATAAGAATGATTGTAAACGTGTATATAGCCGCTGTAAAGTGCTTTGACAGGTTCAGGGATGTGGCTAATGAAATGAATGATTTAACCGCATTGATAAACTTCGGCGGCGGGTTTTCTTTTAATGTTGGACACAACAACCAGGTTTACAACAAGCATGATTTTGCAAAACAACTTCAGCGCCACTGCTGGAAACACATCTTTGATAAGATCAATATAAATAAGTATGTGACAAAAGGAGTGATGCAGGACATAAACAAGTTCATCGAAAACAGGAGTAACTACCCGTTCACAATGAGAAACGTTTACCGGATGCTGGAAATTATAGTTGGTACGCGGTCCGAAATAATGAACCGGGCTATCGTGGAAGCAATAGACAACTTC
>CAZGWG010000296.1:0-3312 GCA_964529165.1 uncultured Sphingobacterium sp. | reverse complement strand
TTCACCCGGCATACACACGAAAACCGGTACGGAGTTGAAGGATGGAAAACAAATACGGGCTATTTACTGAACAGAAAATTTATTTCCGGTTGGATTTCCGAGCCAAACTACAGCAGAGGCTTAGGCATTAAAGACTACGGCGGCAATTTCGAAAAATTACAAGATCTCACTAAAGCGATCTGTTACTTAACCGGAAAGAACTATGATGATATTATTACTATCAAAGCGGTATCACTTACAGAAGAAGAGCAAAAAGCTATACTGAAATCAGGAAGAATGCTTTACCCAACCCCGGACAATTATAACAAATTCTATCCTAACACATGGTACTCCTGGGGCTTCTTTGATTTCAAAGTATTTAAAAAAGGAACGGGACATTTCAAATTCAAAGATCAAAAGATCTGGGAGACGCTTAACCGGGCCTATGCTAAAGCAAAAGGGCAAGTATTACCTGAAAAAATATAAAACAAATTTATTCAAACTCTAAAACGCATTTTATGGAAGTACTGGAACTAACTCCGGTCAAATCGCTGCCGGTTGAATTTATCCCGATCACTAAGCAAAGCGGCATCGTTAAGGCAGAACGCTATGCTGAGACATTCGCTCCGTTCATGTTGAAGGTTCGTGAACTGAGTGCAAAAGCTGCAAACATCAATGCGGATAACCCAACTGCGCTGGACGCAAAATTAGCCCGTGAGGTCAGGCTTGCGATGGTGAAGAACCGCACTGCCACGGCTAATAAAAAGGATGAAAGCAAAGCAGCACTGCTGGCTGAGAGCAACTTGATACAGAGCCTGCATAATGTTGTTATCAGCACCAGCCAGTTGGTTGAGGCTGACCTTACCAATATTGAAAAGTATGTGGAAATCCAGGAAGCGAAAGCTGAAGCTGCACTGAAAGAAAAAAGGGTGGCGCTGCTTGTCCCATACGTTGAAGATGCCAGTATTTTTCCATTGGGTGTAATGGGTGACCAGGCATTTGAAAACCTGTTATCGGGCAGCAAAATGGCATTTGAGGGTAAGCAAAAAGAACTGAAGGACGCGGAGGAAAAAAGGATTAAAGATGAAGCTGCTGCCAAAGCTGAACAGGAGCGCATCCGCAAAGAAAATGAAAAATTGAAAAAGGAAGCAGAGGCGAAAAATAAGATCAGGGCGCAAAGGGATGCTGAACTGAGACCGTACATCATCTTCATCCGGGATTACAACGCCATGCTGGATATGGATGAAGAAGCCTATAAAATGAAGCTGTATTCAATCAAGATTGGGGCTGTGGAGCATTATAAGCATGAAGCTGAGCAAAAGAAAATAAGGGATGCCGCTGCCGCAAAGCAGAAAGAAGAGGATCTGAAAAAAGTTGCTGAAACTGCCCGGTTAAAAGCGATTGATGATGCCCGCATTGCTGAAGAAAAAAGGATTGATGCTGAACGCAAAGCAAAGGAAGCTGCTGAGAAAAAAGCAGCCAGAGCACCCGATAAAGTGAAAATACTGAAGTATGTGGCTGATCTGAAAGCGGTGGAACTGCCGGAGGTGAAAAGCCCGGAAGCTGAATTGATCTTGAACCACATTACGGAGGTGTTACTCCGGTTAGAGAAATATGCTTTTGAAAACGTAGAAAAACTTTAAACAAACAGAACAATATTTGATCATGCATCCACCAATAATAAAATTCAGAGGTATCGGCGTCATAGACAGCAAAGAATATTACGGGCATTTCACCGAAGATGAGAACGAAAAGCCGTGCATCATCCTTAAGGGCGGTGCCTGGCGTGAAGTTAAACCAGAGAGCGTTGTGCAGTTTATCTGCTATGATAAGCATAAAAATGAAGTATATCCGGGTGATGAAGCGAAGTACTTCAGTGAGCAAGGGTTGATCACACCTTTCAGGTATGAGTTGAGCAGCGGTGACTTCATCCCGTGTTGGATTGTGGGCGATAAAGCGCTGTGCATTGATGCTAATATGATCTGCAAGGATCTGGAACTGACAGAAGAATTGTAAAACCTCTTTTAAAATAACTACACATGGTAAAAACGCAATCACGAAAAAAGAAAAAGGTAGAACCGGCAAAAGAAATCTCAAGTCGTGCGCCGGAATGGCTTAGAGAAATGTTCCAGAAGTACATCGAAACCACATCTGCTATTATCCTGGATTATGTGCCCGACCCCGGTATGCTGGATGAACTGAAATGGGCGAATGAAAATCTGAAAGACGAAGTGGACGCGGTGATTGAGGAATTTGACAACCCACCGGCTGAATGGTTGCATGACAAAATTAGCAGGCTGGATAGCGATGATATTGATAGTGAGAGGTTGCTTGATGTGGTGCATTCAACCAACGCATATTCATCTGATAAAGTTATGGATTTGTTGGATGATGGTGATATGACTGATCACCTGCTCAGTAAAGGTTACGCCTCTATTAAAATCGACAACCTCGCACAAAGGCAGAAGCTTGAAGCATTTGTGAAAGCAGAGATCTGGCCGAACTATAATGAGGAAGTGAATTACGATATATGAGGCAAAAAATACTGCTGATAGGTGGCGCTATAGCAATTAAATATTTCAATTAAAATAAACCAAATTATCATGAATGTAAAACTGGTATCACTGACAAAATCAATGGTGGAAGAAAAAGAGTTATCACCAGAAGAATTGATTGTTTACATCGCCCGGGTGAGTAATCCGGCCAATCAGTTGAACTCTGAAACATCGGATAAGCTGATAGCCTATCTGATAAAAAACAAGCACTGGTCACCCTTTGAAATGGTTGATATGTGCGTTGAAATTATAACAAGCCGCGGGATTGCACAGCAGATTCTTAGGCATCGCTCATTTTCCTTTCAGGAATTTTCCCAGCGCTATGCCGAAGTAACTGAAATGGAGCCTGTACAGCTAAGAAAAGCTGGAACGACCAACAGGCAGAGCAGCACTGAAGTATTTGATCCTAAAATAATTATTGATTCGGGTATGGAGGAGGTGACAGACACCGCTTCGATGGCTATACAGGATCACTTACAGTACAGCGAAAATCTCTACAAGGCTTTGCTTTCCGCAGGAGTTGCAAAAGAATGCGCCCGATTCGTTCTGCCCATCACAACGCAGACCAAGATATATATGAAGGGAAGTATTCGCAGTTGGGTACACTATCTGCAAATCCGCTGTGACGAACATACCCAACTTGAACACAGACAGATTGCGCTGGCCATACTCGATGTTTTCAAAACCAATTTTCCAAACATTTCAAAAGCATTAGACTTATGGGTGATCCCGTTAACCACCCATCCCATTACACGGATGGTAAAATAGAAGTGATAGA
>CAZGWG010000295.1:0-5263 GCA_964529165.1 uncultured Sphingobacterium sp. | reverse complement strand
AAATTCCACCATCAATGTTATCCTGGCGTGGTTACTATTGAAAAAGGAGCATTGGATACCCTGGTCAGGCAAAAGCTCAAAAAAAGGGGGTATAGCTTTAAAGAAAGACAGGCTATTGGCCGTGTTGACGCTATCATGAAAACCCAATGGGGGTACTATGAGGGAGGGGCCGATCCACGGGGCGATGATACAAAGATGGGCTGGTGATGCTTTTTTTAATTTAAATCTTTTCAGACAGCATTATTTCTTGTCCCTATAAGCGAAATAATAACTGAAATCAGAAAATGTAATAATATAATGGCCAAGAGAAAGAACTTAATGCCGGCGAATATAAAAGCAGCCCCTGCGTACAAGTCATCAGGTCCCGACTTAAGTAGTTGAAGCAGCGCAATGTTTTCTAACAGATCACATCCAACTGCAATCAGCGTCATGAAGCTTAATGCTCTGAATTGAGTAAGAGGGTGCCCAATTGGCAATCTACTGCAAACCCAGGCACTTCCATAAAAAAATGCAGCTCCATAAAGAAGCGGAAAGATGAAATCCAGATAGATACTAAGTGTCATTAGTTCTGTATGACCCATGTCTTTGAGATTATTTAGAAAAAGTTCTGCATTTGCTGCGGTTCGAATAAATTCAAATGTGAGAATGCTGCTCTGATTAAGAGGAGCGGTCATATCCCGCATCAGGTAAATCCACCCCAAAGTTATTAGTACTAATGTGCTGAATCTAAGGCCTTTGTTTTTCATTGGTTTTTATTTAGTGTTACCTTTTATCAGATCGCAGCTTTGGTGTTTAATGTGATAAAAGCGTAATTAATGATCGTTTTAAATATGCCTCATTCATGTAATTTTGAATTTCAGGACTCAATCTTTAAATGGATATCTGCGAATTGAACTCTGGCTCATCCCATTTTTTTCGTATATCGCTATGCAATTCTTCCGGTATTTATCAGCAATATTGATTTCTCCGAAGTTCAGCTCTTTAGGAAGATCCCCATCATTGAGAAAAAAATAAATCCTGGTTGTTCCATATTTTGTGTGAGGCATATACTCACCATACTGTAGCATCTCTTCCAGATTTTCTGATTTAAGGCTTACCGCATAGATTCTGATTACAGGTCCGGTATTCTGTTCATTTCGAATAAAGGCTAATTCCTTGAAGTCGCTTTTAAGGTCTTTTATCCCCGGTTCTGTAATTGTGTTCCATATTATCCCAATGACTATTACTACAGATAATATTATGATATAAACTTTGTATTTTTTCATTAGAGAATATTGTGTTTTAGGCCTCGTTTGTGCAAATTTCCGGAGCCTAAGTTAATGTTTTGAGCTAAGCTGTAAGCTCATGCAGGTGTCATTTAACTCAAACCTAAACTTAAATATACAATTGGTCGTTTAAAGGCTAATTAAATTAAAAGCATAAATACTCTTGTTTTATAATTATCAAATTCTTAGATTTGCTATGCTTGCATAGTAAATCTAAATGAAGCCTGAAGAAACTGTTGATTATTTTTTAAAAGTTGTTTGGCAAACGGTTGCTAATAAATACAACCAGATTGCAGCAGATTATGGAATAACACAAGCCTTGGGGTATATGTTGATTAATATTCATGAGGAGGGTACTGCGGTTTCACAAATTGCGGCTTTATCGGGTGTGAAATCTACAAGTTTGTCGAGAATGCTTAAGAATATGGAAGAGCTTGGTCTGATTTATCGTGAGACTGATCCGAATGACAAGCGTTCTGTCAAAATATTTTTAACGCCATTCGGTATTGAGAAGCGTCAGGTTGCTAAAGATGTAGTGAGGAAATTCAATGAGTATCTCAATACGCATATTTCTGATAAGGAGCGGCTTAAGCTCATTAAGACATTAAACAAAATAAATCAACTAACCACTGATTATAAACCTCAGTTTTGCTACCCGGAAATTCCGGGTAGTAAACCTGAAAAATGATTATTAAGAGCCTTGTATGATTTAAGTAAGATTAATCATGCAGGATTATTTTAATGATCAAAGGTTCCATCTGACAAAAGAAACAATAAAAATAAACAGATGAAAAGAGTCATCAGAAAAGTAGCGGTATTAGGTTCGGGTATCATGGGATCCCGTATTGCATGCCATTTTGCCAATATTGGGGTTGAAGTATTATTGTTGGATATAGTGCCTAAAGAATTAAGTGTTGAAGAGCAGGCAAAAGGTATGGACCTGAACTCCAAAACAGTAAGGAACAGCATTGTTAATGCGGCTCTTGAAAGTACTTTAAAGGCTAATCCATCTGCTGTATTCTCCAAAAAGGTTGTTGCAAATATTTCCACAGGCAATTTTGAGGACAATATGAAGGATATTGCCTCCTGTGATTGGGTAATAGAAGTTGTTGTTGAGAGATTGGATATTAAAAAACTGATTTATGATCAGGTTGAAAAGTTCAGAACTCCAGGAACACTGATCAGTTCCAATACTTCAGGAATTCCGATTCATCTGATGGCTGAAGGACGTTCAGAAGATTTTCGCTCACATTTCTGTGGTACCCACTTTTTTAATCCGCCGCGCTACCTTCGTTTGCTGGAGATTATCCCGACTGCTGAGACGAAACCCGAGATTGTTGATTTTCTAATGCATTACGGTGATAAATTTCTAGGGAAGACAACCGTTTTATGCAAAGATACCCCGGCATTTATTGCAAACAGGGTCGGAGTTTATTCCATTATGGCACTTCTGCACCTGGTTGAAAAAATGGATCTTTCAGTAGAAGAGGTTGATAAATATACCGGACCAGCTCTGGGAAGGCCAAAATCGGCAACTTTTCGAACTACAGATGTTGTCGGGCTTGACACGATGATTAATGTAGCAGGAGGCTTGTTTAACAATCTTCCGGATGATAAAGCCCATAAGCTCTTTGAACTTCCTGGCTATGTAAAAAAAATGCAGGAGAATAAGTGGTTAGGAGATAAAACCAAACAGGGCTTTTATAAAAAGGTACAAGGTGTTGATGGAAAATCTGAAATCCTGGCTCTCGACCTTAAAACATTAGAGTACAAAGCCCAGCAGAAAATAAAATCCTCAACTCTTGAGGCGACCAAATTAATTGAGAATTTGTCCGAGCGGATGAAAGTTTTTGCCAATGGAACAGATAAGGCCGCTGATTTCTTCCGTCATTCTTTTTTCGGACTGTTTGAATATGTTTCTGATCGTATTCCCGAAATTTCTGATGAATTATACCGCATTGATGATGCCATGAGGGCCGGTTTTGGGTGGGAACTCGGACCCTTTGAGGTTTGGGATGCCATCGGACTTGAAAAAGCGCTCGAGGGGATGAAAAAATATGGTAATGAGGCATCGCCCTGGGTTCATGAAATGCTTCAAGCCGGAAATGAATCCTTTTATAAAGTAGAAAATGGGGTTAAAAAGTACTATGACATCCCAAGTAAATCATACAAGCCGGTTCCGGGAACCGATTCATTCATCATTCTGGATAATATTCGTTCAACAAATACGATATGGAAAAACTCGGGCACTACAATCACTGATTTGGGTGATGGCATTCTGAATGTTGAATTTCACACAAAAATGAATACGATTGGCGGGGAAGTTATTCAGGGATTAAATAAAGCAATTGATCTGGCAGAAAAGGATTACCGGGGCCTGGTTGTTGGGAATGATGGTGCCAATTTTTCGGCAGGCGCAAATATCGGAATGATATTTATGGCCGCTGTTGAACAGGATTGGGATGAGATCAATATAGCCATCAAAATGTTTCAGAATACAATGATGAGGATGCGTTATTCAAGTATTCCGGTTGTGGCTGCTCCTCATAATCTGACCTTAGGTGGTGGCTGTGAGTTGTGTTTGCATGCAGATTTCGTTCAGGCAAACGCTGAAACCTATATGGGATTGGTTGAATTTGGAGTAGGATTGATTCCTGGCGGAGGAGGTTCAAAAGAGTTTGCCCTTCGTTTATCTGATGAATTTAAAGAGGGGCAGATAGAGCAGGCTGCACTCAGAGAGCGCTTTTTGACAATCGGACAGGCAAAGGTTTCAACTTCAGCAATTGAGGCTGTAGAACTTGGCTACGTGCAGAAAGATAAGTTTGGTATGAGCATGAATCGCAGCAGATTGATTATTGATGCTAAAGAGAAAGCAATTGAACTGGCAGATGCGGGCTATACCAAACCAGTTCAACGTAAGGATATAAGAGTATTAGGTAAGCAGGGAATGGGTATTGTTTATGCTGGAGCAAATTCCATGTTCGCCGGAAATTTCATCTCAGAACATGATAAAAAGATTTCCGAAAAACTAGGTTATGTTCTTTGTGGTGGAGATCTTTCTGCTCCTGCAATAGTTTCAGAACAGTATTTACTGGATCTGGAACGCGAAGTATTCCTGTCACTTTGCGGTGAGAAGAAAACACTTGAAAGGATACAGAGCATTTTGACTAAGGGCAAGCCGTTGAGGAATTAGATGTGAGATATGAGACTTGAGATAAGAAGTATACTAAACCTAATGTAATGCATAACCTCAAAAAGCTTAAAATCTGGAATAAGGCGATTGATTTAGCAGTTGAGGTTTGCCGGGTGACTAGCTCGTTCCCTGTTGAAGAAAAGTTCGGATTAACTTCACAGTCAAGACGGGCAGCAGTTTCAATATCATCAAATATTGCTGAAGGCGCTGGAATGACTTCAGCAAAGGAGTTTAAATATTTTTTAGGAATTGCATACGGATCATCTTTTGAACTTCAAACTCAATTATTTATTTCTAATAAACTAGGGCTTGTAAAACTGAAGATCTAGAACAATTACTTTTACTAATAGATGAGTTACAAAAAATGAATTATGGGTTTCAGGATATGTTAAATAAGAAATCCTCAACCAATTAAAAATGTATTTGTGATAGGCAGGATATTCTCATATCTCATATTTCACATCTCAAATCTAAAACAATGGAAGAAGCATATATCATAGCCGCATACAGAACCGCAGTAGGAAAAGCACCCCGCGGAGTATTTCGTTTTACCAGGGCAGATGATTTGGCGGCTGAAGTGGTCAGACATCTTGTAGCATCTGTGCCTGATCTGGATAAAGAGCAGATTGATGACGTAATTGTTGGAAACGCAACACCGGAAGCCGAACAGGGGCTTAATATTGCTCGTATGATCTCACTGATGGGACTGGATACTGATAAAGTCCCGGGGGTTACAGTAAATCGTTATTGTGCTTCAGGATTGGAGACAATAGCCATTGCGACTGCCAAAATAAGGTCGGGTATG
>CAZGWG010000294.1:0-5288 GCA_964529165.1 uncultured Sphingobacterium sp. | reverse complement strand
TTGTAGTAATACCCCTAAAAGGTCCTGCGATGATTGCCCTACTGAAGAACTGAATAAATTCGTCCATGTGGCATTTGTTCAGCGCGGAACATCTATAGGCACCTCAACAATATCCGCAGATATACTTGCCGCAGAACTTGCCGGGACCGCTTATGTTGTCAGGAATGTATCTGGAACATACGATGGAGGTAAGGCGAAGTATGGGAAGGGATCAGGGAAGCAACTGCAAAGGCTACTAGGAAAGTCGCATCAAGCTCAGTTTATTGACTTTAACTATGTTGGCAATGAACAGTATTGGGCAGATATGGAATCTTCGGCCCCTAATTATGACCTATATCTATTCACAGATACACGAGGATGGGTTGTTGCCAATGCATTTCTTTCTATTGAGGCGCAAGGCAAAGTAACAGACGATAATACAACCCTAATAGAAGCCGATATACTAATTACATGGAGCAAGAAAACAAATCCCATCTCCTATGCAACAGATGTTGATGACTTAGCATCATGTCAACAATTATTTGATGGGACAGCGTTGAGCTTTGGTAACATTTCAGGATCCACAGCTACAATAGTGCCGGGGGTAATTGATGAAATAGATCTTACTAGAAACGTTAGCGTGCTTGCTGCAACACTGGAAACTTCAGTTTCAATAACCGATTCTTCAGTAATTGTTGGAACATTGCCAACTGGACTTACACTAAGTATTGTTGGAACTACATTGAAATTAACCGGAACAACTACCCAAGCCGTTGGAGCCTACAATGTAACCGTTAAAGGATCTAATGCCACAGGTGTGGCAGGTCAGAAGCAAATAAAATTTGTAATATCATAATCAAGGCCCCTTTAATTGGGGGCTTTATTATATGGCTGAACTTACAAATTACATCGGACTTAAAAACTGCAATCTTCCAACTCCGGAAAGTGAATTATATATTAATTCCCTTCCAGGGATGACCACAGAGCTTGCGGATAAAATAGCTAATTCTGAGCAGATAAACTTTGCCGGGGTATGGGATAACGTACAACTTAGGGCCTTTTTAAGACTTAAGGATGATGCTATTAATACGCTGTATGATTACATTAAATTCAATTCAATTGTCTATCAAACCAGAAGGCTTTTAAAAAGTCAAACAAACGCATTAATTCAGGTAGATAAAGAACCATTATATGCAGGTGTTTATGTAATGGTTCCTGAAACAAAATATGCAGAGTATAGGCTAAATGAAATATATATATATTCTTACCAAACAGCCCATACAACTTTAAAGATTTGGGATGTAAATGATGGAGAAGAATTGCATACGCAGTCAATTGATCTAGTGCCTGGGCTAAATACTGTTCCAGTTAAATTAATAGTTCCTATTAAATACCGACTAATAGAATTATTTATTGGAGCAGATGCAACAGACTTTGATTCCATTCAAACATTAAATGATTATTATTATTGGTATACATCAGACATGGCATGTGCTGCTCAATCGACATTTGGATATGGATCCATAAGGGGCGTTTTTCAAATGTATCCAGCAACATACGATCCTAATACTACCATGCAACTTTCCAATATTGAAAAATCGGGCATAGGAAGAGGTATTGTTTTAGGTGCTGAAATACGATGTTCTATAGATCAATTTCTTTATGATAATAGAGAGATTTTAGCTCAGGCTTTATTATATTTACTAGCTGCTGAAATGCTTTTAGAAAAGATTGGGAGTCCAAGGCTAAACTTTTTCACGGCCTCTAATTTAGAGCAAACGGAAATGTTAAGACAAACCTTTGAAAACAGATATAGAAGTAATTTAAAAAGGGCACTTAATTCTATTCCATTATATGGAGAGAATATTTGCTTTGATTGCGAGGAAACATTTAAAATAACAACAAAAAGTCCAATGCCATGAAAAACATAATGAGGTTTAGTTATGAACAAGACAATTC
Organism: uncultured Sphingobacterium sp.; assembly: GCA_964529165.1. Lineage (GTDB taxonomy): Bacteria > Bacteroidota > Bacteroidia > Sphingobacteriales > Sphingobacteriaceae > Daejeonella. Next base: position 3,350 of record CAZGWG010000294.1, on the reverse strand, counting down.
CGAAATTCATAAAGAGGCACACAAGGCAAGGATAACAAAAGGTAAGTTGAAAAAAAAGGCAAGTATTGAAAGTTCAGAGAATGAAATGAAAATAAAGATTAAGCCTAAATGTTCAAAGTAGAAAGTAATCTTAATGATGTTTTTCAAAATACTGCTAAGAAATTAGAAGAGACGATACAGTTTGATAAAATAATAAGAGAGGCAGCATTTGATGGTGTGGCCTTAATTTCACGTAGGGTTCAGAATGAAGGAGAAAAGACAGACGGGAGCAAAATAACCAGCCCTTCATCAAAAAAAATTGGAGCCTATAGTTATGGTTACGGAAACAAAAGGAAGAAAAGGGGGAGGCAGGTAGATCATATTGATATGACATTTTCTGGTGATATGATGGGAGATTTAGTGCCAATTCCTGAGGGAGAAAATAGTTATATAATTGGATTTAGAGGGAAGCTTTCATCCGATAAGGCAGAATGGAATGAATTGAAATTTGGTAAAATATTCCAATTGTCGGAAAGTGAAATTAAATTAATTGGTAAAACAGTAGAAGATAAGGTACATGCAATCATTGGTAAGTCAAGTTAATTTAATTAACGATCAATTGATTGGAGGGATTAGGGATAACTATAAATCCTTTGGATTAACTAGATCTACTAAGGTACTTACTGAATCTCAGAATTTTGAAGTATCAAGCGGGGAGAGAGTTTTTATTGACGATACTTTTAAATCTTTTTTTTACCATAAGATAAACGGAGATATATCATATAATAAAATAAAATCACCTGGGAAAACAAATGTTTATAATGCTATTGCTTCTATAAATTTGGTTTGTTATTCTGAATTTATAGATTTTCAAGATCACATTTTAAATAGATTAGGAAAAGTAAAAAGACTAACTATAAAAAGCTTAAATACAGATTCCAGTAAAATTATAAAAGAGGAGACGGGAAAAGGAGAGTTTGATTTTAATAAATATTTATTCGTGGTTAGCTACCAAATACTTTATAAGACAGACAATTGCTATGAATTGTGTCAATAAAGAATCGATCGGACCTGAATGCTGAAATTGCACTTAATTTCACAAATAATGGATCAGAAGAAATAACAGGACTAGATCTACAGTCCCAATTATTAGATTTATCTGATTCTGCGATTAATAAACTTGGCGATTCTGTACAAGGAAAATTAACCTATTCCTCTCTTTTTAGCATTTCTGCTAGTGGGGATCTTACCCATAAAAAATATGTAGATGATTTAATTTCCGCTTCTGTTTCTGATACTGCTTACGATTCATCATGGAACGGAGTAACTACAATAGCTCCATCTAAGAATGCTGTTTATGATAAGATAGAATTATTAGATGCTGCAAAGCTAAATCTTTCCGGTGGCACTATGACCGGAGACATTAACATGGGAGGCAATGATATATACAACCTAGATAAATTAGGTGTTGGTGTTGCTTCATTTGGATCACTAGCTAAATTAGAAGTAGGCGGAACCAGCGCATATCCTGCTTTTTTTGGGTCAACGATAGATGGATTGGATGCAGGAATAATTGTATCTAATCAAGGAACCGGGGATGCTGGGGAATTTATTGCATTAGGGCAAGGTGATTCCAGCAGCCCCTCTACTCCATTTTATATTAAAAGATATAATTCTACGCATTCAACCAAAGGTGGAGACGTTGATATTTATAATTCAGGTCATGATATTGATTTCATTGTAAACTCATTAAAATTAAATGGGGATGCTATAGCGGTCGACGCATTGACTGTTCACTTAGCAGGAACTGAAAGCATAACAGGATTAAAAACTTTTTCATCTGTTATTAATGCAGATGGAGGAATAGATGTAACAGCAACAGGTGGAAGCGATGTTTTAAATATTGGAACAACCAATGCGGAGGTTATTAATATTGGAAACTCTAACACGGTAACTAATTTATTAGGGACTGCATTATTTGAATATCAGGCAAATCAATATGTAACCGATAAGTTAGTTACTCTTAACTATGGTGGTTCAGTAGCTTCAGCTATAGGAGTAGGATTTGAGATAGAAGAAAATAGTGTTATCACTGGTTATTTTAAAACTAACGGATCAAGAACAGGGTATTCTTTTAAATCACCTGCCAATGTAGGAGTGATTGATTTAATTACGATTGGTACTGATGTTACTTTAACAGCCGGCAATAGTGGAACGATAGCCGTAACGACTGATATACCATCTCTTACAGGCTACGCTCAATATACGGACAAGCTTTCTGTTTTCGCATCGACAACATCCGCAGAATTAGCCGGGGCTATTTCAGACGAAATGGGATCAGGGGCATTGTTATTTGAAACTTCATTGTATAAAACTTTTTTGAATAGTGATGATTTCAACAGAGCTTCTTTAGGGTCTAATTATACAACATACGGAACAATTACAGCTACAATTTCCGGCAATAAGCTTTCAATTTCAGGCGGCACTACTATTGCCGACAAGGTAGTTAATACATCTTATCTATCTACTCAAAGAGCCGCTACGCTTAAATATACCATTACCCCAACGGTTGATGGTAATGGTATTAAATTTTTATTGTTAACGCCAAACTCAACATCGGCAATATTAGGAGGCGTAGCAGGATTAGTCGTGCGGCTGGATTGCAATACAGCGGGTAATAGGGGGCAATTAGTAATCAACAGCGTTGCTGCGGGAGCTGAAACATTATTGGCAACCAGTTCAGCAAATCTAAGTTATACTAATTCTACGGATGTAATCGAAATTACAATTATACTTTACAGAAGAAGTGTTTATGTTGTTGCAGTCAATACAACAACGAGCGCAAGAACTTATGCTTCTTACCAATCAGCAGCAGCATTTAATCCCACCAAAAGATATGAAGTAGGGTTCGCCAGCATCGGAGGAACTGTTCTTATCGATAGCTACGAGCAATATGCAAACATTAGTCACGATGGACATATTAATGTAATTTCGGATTCAATAGGAGAGGATGGATCAGTAACAGACGGCAGAGGCGGATGGACTTCAATACTTCATTTTCAGTTAGGAAAAAAGGTAAATAGATTTGTCGGCGGTGGATCAACTATTCAAGATGCCATTGATAATCTACCTGAGATAGGCAAGTTTTACGCTCCATATACAGCTATATGCATAGGCACTAATGATGCGGCCTTGTCTTTATCTGACACAGATTACGATACAAAGCTTAATACTTTAATTACTGGATTATTGGCATTAGGCAGCATTCCTATATTATGCACAATTTTGCCTACAACGAATGCAACTAAGAATGGATTTATTACAAGTTATAATGTTAAGATTAATGCTAATTCAGGTAAATCTTTAATTGT
>CAZGWG010000293.1:0-5329 GCA_964529165.1 uncultured Sphingobacterium sp. | reverse complement strand
TACCTTCCTTTACCTGTTCCCGGGCCAAAACGGTTTCACATGAAAGGCAATAATCAACCTCTCCATCCTTTTTATAAGCAAGTCCTTTTTCATATAGCCTGGTAAACACCCATTGAGTATAATCCTGATAATATTCATCAGAGGTAATTAGTAGCTCCTCATACTCTGTATTCATTTGTTGCATCTGAAGGCGGAAGTTGGAAATATTTTCATAAGTCACCTCTCTAGGATCCCGATTAACAGATCTTGCATAATTCTCAGCCGGAAGTCCGAAAGCATCATATCCAAAGGGCTGAAATACTTTTATACCTCGTGATCGCTTAAAACGACAATAACTATCAATAATCGCATAGTTATAGAAATGTCCAACGTGTAATCCACTGCCGGATGGGTATGGAAACATTACCGCTACATACAATTCGTTATTTTCCATCAATTCTGATTAATGATCCATTCTTTATTTCATAATGATTATTATACCCTTTCAGAATTTCATTCTCATTATGGGTGATAAATATAACCGTCTTGTCGGCTAATCTTCTTTCAACACTTTCAATACAATACTGCTTCACCTCTTCGTCTATTCCGTTAAACGGCTCATCAAAAAAGTAAATCTCTGCAGCAGAATATAACGCCCGGGCAAGTTTTATTCGTTGAATCTGTCCGGTAGATAAATTTAATTCTGATACTGGAATATCAAACTGATTGACATTAATAAATTCATATATCTTCAGTTCCAGGCAAATCTTTACCAACTTCTCTGGTAATGGCTCCGGATGATTATACGATTCCATACATATGTTTTCATATACTGTCATATCAAATAATGGGTCCGTTGCATTTACATAGGCTACATTCTCAAGATATTTCATTTGCCATTCTTTCCCAACCCCATTAACATATAAAAGCTGAGATAACATGACATTTAAAATTGTGCTTTTACCGGTCCCACTTGGGCCACATATTACTACTTTTTGACCAGAAAGAATCACAAATTTATTAAATGATACTATTTGATCGAATCGGCCATACAGATATAAACTATCGCCTCTATCAAAAGAAGTAGACCTACGATGCCTGACTAATTCTAAATTATTTAATTCTTCTTTAAATAATAAATTATCCTGCTTTTGATTAATCATTCCGGTATAATATTCTACGAAATAAATAAGGATATTCAATAGGTTATTAAATGCATATTGAAGTAATAAAATATGTCCAATCGGTAGCGCCCCTTCGATAACTTGGTAAATTCCGTAGCAAAACGTTATGATATAAATCACATTAAATAAATTCATTTGCAAAAGCCATCGCATACTATGAATAGATCTCACTGGCTCCATTTTCTCATTTGTCAATTGAATGTATTTGATGAACATATCAATGAAAAATTGGGTTTTATGCAGTTTCTTAATTGCTGTAATGTTAAGCAGGAAGTTAATTTTTATCCTATGCTGAGCATTATCTGCCTCATGATAATCCCTGATTGGTTTTATGATCTTTCTGGATAAATACATGCTGAGAGCTATAAACCCAGCCATATACACCACATTCAGCAATAAAATCCATGGGGATTGGTACCAAAGAATTCCAATGATAATAAGTAGTAAGGTAATGTTTCTGGGTAGCCCCCAGTTCCAATCCGATAAAAATGCATTTACATAGCTAATATACTTTCCCTGGTAATTAAGAAGTTTTTCCTTACTAAAGTTCATGAACTTATTGCTTACATGAATTAGCCAGGTATTTAAAAATCGAAGCTGCAAATGATTGGTGTAAACTATTGGCATCATTTCTCCATACTTGCGGGTATAATACCCGCACAATTCCCGCATTAATACAAGTCCTAAAAATAACGGGGCAAAGAAATTCAATAATGAATGAGTGGTAATAGTTCCGACATTATTTATTATATAAGAAAGTAACCATGTTCCTGCAAATCCCGTGGTTGTAGCTATAACTGTAAATAGCGTTAGCATTATAAATTTAAGGCGATATCCTTTCCAGTTTTTAAAGAAAAAGATTATTCCCGAAGTAGGCAGATTCTTAATATCTACCGGATCATTGTTTAATGGGTGGTGATTGAATTTTAACATGACAACTGTTATTTATTTACTATTTTATTAAATACTCGCCTGATCATTGATCCTCGCTCTGTGATTGATAATAATCGTTGTTTCTTACAAATCAATTCTTGGTGCTGCTTCCAGGCATTAAATGAACGATCATTAAGTTTTTTATAAATATAAGCGGCGGGGCTGGTTGGAGTATCTACATATACTTCATCGACTACAAAATAATAATGATCGGCTATTCCTTTTTTACAAACCAATATAGTGATTTCATTTTTAATCGTATAATATGCTGAGGATCCAGCTTGAGGGTAATACATATTCCCACTCTTTATTAAAACAACCTCGTTATAAGGAAGCCAATTATCCAATGGAATTTCTTCGATCGCTTCTATTATTTCACTGAGTTGGCTCACGATTATATTAAAGATAGGTTAATGCACGGATTGATTTTGTATTTGACTTGGACTTCGCTTTAAATGGTGGATAATACATCTTCTTACTGGCCTTAATTGCTTTGGTGGGTGGTTCGGTGGCTCTACCTATTCTATAATAAATATCAATAATATCATCAAGATCTTTGTTCATATGATTGATATTCTGAGAAACAATAATAAATTGGATAGAATACAATTCAACCATTTTACGCAACCATTGCATTTTCTTTTGATCAGAACCAAAATCTTCAAACACAAAAATAATTCCGGTATTAGAGATAGAAATAACGGATTCCATAAAATCCATTTGACGCGTTTGAAGATTTGATACTCCATCAGTTCCAGGTAACAATATCCTACTTGTTTTGGGTATTCTTTTGTAATACTTTTCATCCGCAAAATGGGGTATGAATACGAAATATTTATCAGGTGGGATAAATGGTAAAATATGTTTCGTTAAAAATGGAGTTTTACCAGATCCTTGCATTCCGGTTATAGCTCTTCGAACTATAAAACTGTTTTCAAATAAATTATTTTCCTTCATTTTGTAATGATTTTAAGATACCTTTTTGTTTAATAGATGAATACACAGCTAATGCTAATAAAAGTGCAGCTGAAAGCACAACGGCCTTGGCCGTCATAGTTCTTTGGATCTTTGCTCTTCCAGGCTTATAAATACCCGTCTTAATCCAATGCTTCAAATGCTTGATTGAATATTTGGGGGTCAGTTGTTTACTCTTTTTCATGCTTAAGTATCCATAAAATTGATCTTTTGATAAAATGTAGTTCATCTTCAAAGGTGTTTTCATAATAATGCGAGGCACTGACATGTTGAACTCCTTTAAAGAAGGAATATCTACCCCTTGTTTTTCTTTTATCTTCCTTATACTTGTAATCTTTGGGAAGGAAGCCAAGTAGCTCGTTTTTTGACATTAAATTAATGTTCGGCTTATCATTCACTCCATACTTAATTTCAAAACCATCTAACTCATGCTCATAGGTTATGTAAGCTCTTTGTCTCCCTCCTCTGACTTGCACCGTAACACAATCTGCATGCGTTTCCAGCTCCATTCCCCATTTACTCCAAACAATGTTTGCAGCTCCAACACGTACAGTTTCCACATACCCCCTCTCCATTAATTTTTCAAATGTAATTTTGGAGACTTTGCCATAATCTGAATTCATACTAAGTTCTCATTATTTCATCTTAGTTATCTCACTTGATTCCTTTAATGGTTCGACTAAACCATCTTTAATCAATTGTTTCAAAATGGATGATGCTACAATATATCCACACTGGCATTTACGCTGAATAAGAGATACTGAAATATCACTTCCGGATTGAAAAAAAGTAGGGATTATGCCTAATACATGATTTATTTTTTCTTCAAAAATTATCTGATATCTATCTTTAACATTACGCATATTTAATACATTACCAGGTTCATAAATTGCTTACAATAATTCTAATCCTTCTTAGAATTATTCGAATAATGGTTCTGAAAGATTTTGGATTAATAAAATCTTCACAAAGAGTTTCAGTAAAATACCTGACAAGCTCATAGCGAATATCCGATGGGAAATAAATTTTAGCTATATTTATTTCCCATTCTAGCCCATATGTTCCAACAGCAGACATTCTAATTCCCCATCGATCATTTGAAAGAATTATTAGATCCATTTTACTTTCTCCTTCTGCATCCAGAAGCGATTCTTTTAACACCAAATGAGGGCGACTGCCGTTATGCCCTTTACTATAAAACATAAATGCTGTATTATCAATAATCCAATCCAATGTTTTATCCGTATACCAATGCCATTCTTTAGATTGCTTAAATGAATATTTCTTATATCGCTTCATTCCTAATACATTACCAGGTTCATAAATTGCTCTTCCACCAAATCAAATTTTTCTCGGTCCCAGCAAATCTTGGGGACTACCTGGTGACCGTAGTTAATAGCAAATTGCTTGTACTTGTTCGTTTGTATTCGACGGGTCTTGATTGATTCGTCTACATATTCTGTAAGATATGCTTTAATCTTTTCCTTGCTTGACAAATCAGGAAATCCCGTCAGATCATAATTGGTGATCACCGGCAACTCAGCATAAAAACAATAAAGCATGTCTATATCAAAAGGGCTATATTTCCAAAACTTACTATCGGGCTCATGAAGGAAGATCCATGCATCACAATTTAAGTTGTATATATTTTTAAAGTTATATACATAATCATTCCGCTTCTCCCTCTGGTAGTTCGTAAAATATGTTGGCTTTTGCCTTCCCTTCGGCTTTGGAAAATGTTCCTTATTATCAATAATCCCCGTTCGGGTATCCCTAAGATCTATTTCTTTGTTCGGATGATAACCATAGAATACCAGCTCTACATCGTTTTTATATTTGTTCTGGAGCCATAAATAGATGTCCTGGTAGTATTCGATGTCCGGGCGCCTAAAAAGGTCTGAAGGGATGCCTATACGGATTCTTTGGGATTTTTCACGCTCTTCCTTTTTTGAAAAATCTAAGTCGGTAAAGTGGAATTGGTCAAAATAACTGGGGATAAAGATGGTTTTTAACCCCTCCAATTTTCCCTTGTCAATTACATATTGAGGCAGATCTTCGTTAGCCGTTATAATCGCATCCGCATACCGGATATTATTCTCAATATGTTTCAGGTTCTTATTAATGGTCCGGTAGTTATAGTGCCCCTTATGGATATCATAAAAGTTAAAGTCTACCGTAAATACAATCTTAATAAATGGGTTGTGTAAACGGATCTTTTGATACAATGAGGGTTTTTCGGTGGTACCATGTTCTCCCCA
>CAZGWG010000292.1:0-5349 GCA_964529165.1 uncultured Sphingobacterium sp. | reverse complement strand
TTTCTTTTTGCTGCTTCTCAAGCTTGAAATAAGCCAGCAGAAGTTCAAGTTGTTTTGGTGCCCTCTCAAGAATTTCGAATAAAGCCCTGCGATTTTCAGGATCGCCATATTGAATATGAAGGCTGATAAATGACTTCTTTCTTGGTTTAAACTTCTCTGATATCTCCTCTGATATAATGATAATATTCTTCTCAAAAAGTACCCTGAGTATCGGAAAAACTGTCTTCTGCCCAAGTAACTTACTGATATCACTTACCTTAAGTTCTGGTTGAATATCCAGGGCATCAATAATTAAAAATTCCTTATCACTAAGTTCAGACTTATCAAAATCTGCTGAACGATTCAGAACAATACGGGTTTCACTTGCCAGCTTAAACGCTGAAGGAAGTGCAGCCTGCATTACTTCGCCGATATGACAGAGATAATATTCGGACATCCACTTCCACAATTTCAACTGAAATCCGTTTACAATTGGTTCATCATCGAGTACATCAATAACGTATTTAGCCTCATAAAGCTCCGGGGGAGTTTCTGAAATCTGATAAACTATTGCTGTATAAATCCTGGCTCTTCCAAACTGAACTACTACACGCTTCCCAATGGAGATAGCCCCAGTCATATCCAGAGGTACTCTATAGGTATAAGTTTTTGGAATAGCTAATGGCAGAACCACCTCTATGAAAAGTGTTTTCCTTTCAATGCCTTCTGCTTCATTAAACTCAAGCATTACTCAGTCTTTATTGCGACAAAAATCAGGCTGATCCAACCCAGAATAAAAAACAAACCACCAATTGGTGTTACTGGTCCAAGAACTGAAAGCTGACTGATATTCAGAATTTCTTTAGCAGAGATGAGATATAGAGAACCTGAAAAAAACAGGATACCAAGAGAAAAAAAACAGGCAGCAAAATTTACCGCCCTGCTTTTGCCTGCCGGAAGTATAGAAACAAAAAGTAAAGCCAGTGTATGATAAAAATGATAATTAACAGCAGTCTTCCAAACCTCTAAGCCAGCCGGATCAAGGAGAGCTTTTAATGCATGAGCACCAAATGCTCCTAAAATAACAGCAAGCATTCCAAAGACAGAAGCGATAATAATTACCCGTTTGTTCATATTGTTAGATTAGATTGCTAATTTAACAAACATGTTTGCAATTCTCCTGCGATGACATAAAAATATAAATTTGCTAAAAGCCCATACTGATGAAGAAAATAATAGGAATTACAACAGTTTTAGTGCTTGCGGTGATTTCTCTTGCCTATTTATACTTTTCGAACCTTAATGTTAAAAGTCGGAATAATGATCGTGTATTATCTGGTATACCAGCCGATGCGTCCCTTATTTTCGAATACCCGAATGATAAAAGTTTATATGATATTTTTAAAGAGTATACACTTTTTGATACCATCATTGGTATACAGCATCGAAGGGAACTGGAATGGTTGAAAGAAGCACTCATCGGTAAGAAGGAACTGGCCAGCATTACGGATGGGCAAAGAGTATTTCTGTCATTTCATCCATCCAAAACTGACAGTATCCATTTTTTATGGTCAATCCAGTTAAAACAGAACCTTAATATTAATGACTTACTAAAGTCACTATCTGAACTTCCTGATATTAAGGTTTCCGCTAAAGAAAAATCGGGAAACACCTTTTTGGAAATCAATAATTCTGACCTGAAACGCCCATTTTATATTTGCGTTAACAAAGGTATTGCAAGGGGGAGTTTTTCTTCTGAACTAACCCTCCGGAGTATCGATGAGAAAACAAGTAAAATTAGCCAGGCCTTTATCCGGGAGATTAATACCGGGCTAAATAAAGATGCAAATGCACTCGCACATCTATTTATAAACTACAATAAGCCTGGTATTTTAAAACCTTTTTTCAGACGAAAATTAAGTGGCAACATGGAGTTTTTTGAAAGCTTTTCAGGGTATTCAAGTCTGGAATTGAATTACAAAACTGATGTAATGATGTTTAACGGCATTAGCAGAATATCATCTGAAAAGGAGAGTTACATTTCGATTTTCTTAAACCAAAAACCAGTTAAAAATACAATTAAACTAGCATTACCTTATAATACAGCAAGCTCAATTACATATGGCTTTTCAGATTATCCTGTATATAAAAAGGACCTCGATCTGATTTTTGAAGCAAGGAAAGAACTTGATACACTCCGGAAACAAATAAAAACCATAACATCCGAAACCGGGATAAATCCGGAACGGGACATGGTTAAATTATGGGCAAAAGAAATAAGTACACTTCATCTTTCAACTTCAGAGAGCCTTGCAATTATCAAGGTAAGCGATGGCAGTAAACTTCAGTTCTTATTAGACCCGATGAGTTCATTGTATTCACCAACTGTAAGAAGAATGAATTACAGTAATCTTTTCTATTTTTATTTAGGAGATCCATTGAAAAGATTTACAAAACCTTTCTTCACTATCACAGACAATTTGCTGATTCTGTCAAACTCTCCTTCTAGTTTACAAAGGTTTTTAAATAATTATAATTCTGGTCAACTGCTTCATAAAACGGATGCTTACATTCAATTTGACCAGCTGGTTGCCGATCAAAGCAATGTCTCATTTGCATTATATATAAGTAATGCTCAGATTCTATTAAGAAGTTCGCTTAAAGCTAATTATAGCCAGACATTGACAAGCAATGATTATGGATATAGAGATTTATATGCATTCTCCTATCAGCTGACTAGTAATAATGAATATTTTTTTACTAATTTTTATACAGGGTATAAAAATGGAAAGCCAGCACATGAGCCTGATTTATTCGTAGATAGTATAGAAAACAAGTAATTAAACAATGATCTTTAGCCGAGACGGAATTTCTTTTTCAAAATTATTTCTTCTTTTATTTTTGATACATGGAGCGGTCAGTAGCAGCTATTCCCAACAATATTCTCTTTATAACAGCCGTACCTTGTACGACAGTTTTGAAAATCCTTCGCAAAGAGCGTATCAGGTTGATACAAGCCGACGTTTCGCATTCAATTTCCTAATTCCAACTATCAGTCTGAATGCAACATTCTCGGGTCCGGCAGAACCTGCATTTAAATCCCTTGTCTATGATGGAGTATTTAATGGCCGGGATATCACCCTGGGAGAGAACCGAATGAATACACTAGCCTTCAGTTCGAATAATTATATTGCCATGTTTCGTGTATTGAAGGCTGTTAAAAAATACAAGGAAATGGGAATTAGCTGGCAGGTTCGGACTGATGGAAGAGCAAGGGTCACAAATGAATTTTTTGCAATTTTTGATGATTACCGTGTATTGAATGCAAGTAACCTGAACGATCTTTTCAATGTGAACGCATACAATCAGTCCTACCATCAGTTCAGTTTTGTATACCGGCAAAACTATACCAGGCGCTTTTCTCTGGGAGCTAAATTCAGTTTACTTAGTGGAATAAGCTATACTGCCTTGAAAGTTGATAAATCTGAAATAAACATAAGTGAAATTAATGATGAGTTCGATGTCACGGTAAATGGCAAACTTCGGTCTAGTTTCAAATTTGATAATTTCAAAAGCGAAATGATAATACCCAACTTTAAAAATCCGGGAATCTCTATCACTGCAGGCGCTTCTTATCGTTTACGCGATGGCTGGTCCATCCTCGGAAATCTAAAGGATATCGGCTTTATAAAATGGAATAAAGAAGCTTATGAATATAATTTCAATACGGGCAAAATCATCATTAATAATGCTTCCAATTCAAGTGCAGATAACCGGCTTGCAGACAGTCTTGATGCCAAGATAAATTCGAAATCGATTAACCGATCTTATGTTAGCATGATAAACGGTAAAGCTGAAGTTATGCTCAGTAAGGAATTTGGAAACTATAAACCCAATCTGATCTTGTCGAAACCCATATACTATGGTGGTGGAGATCTGGCTCTTGTCAATAACTATCATTTTAAAAACCATGTTATTACCGGAACCGCTGCATTCAACACAAGCGGGACATTACAATTAGGTGGGCAGTACATGATTAAAACACCCAATGTAGAATTCTTTATTGGCAGTGATCAGCTTTTCAAAAATTACGAGTTAATAAGAAACTTTAGCAGCGGAGCTTCACCTTATTCAAGCGGGTATACCGGTGCATCATTTTATATGGGTTTCGGCTTAAAATTCGGCACCATTTTAGAACACCAGGCTAATGCAACCAGAATATCAGGATTCCGAAAAAATCCCATAGGGAAATTTATAAAAGGTTTGTTTGGGAAGAAAGATTAAATACCGTTCTTTGCTGACTTTGTTACTAAAAAATCTTTTAAGTAGAAAGGCTCGAAATAAGCAACATTTTCAGTTTCATTATTTCTGTATTTTTTCCAGGCAATTACATTGAGATCTTTTGCGGAATTTATAAAGTCAATGAACCTGATATTGTTCTGACCAGAAAACAATTCTTTAAACTTTGCTGCCCCATCTCCAAATAATACAAGCTTTTTACCTTCAAACTGATCGAATGAACTAAGATCCACGATCTTAGCATTTACTGGTTCAAGCACTTCAAGGTCTTTCTGAAAAATACCTGTATAAACCTCCATCCTTCTGGCGTCAATCATAGGAACCAGCAAATCACACTCCTGAATATCACTTTGAGCCAGCAGACCGGATGCCATAGCATCCAGGGTATCTATTCCCAATAGAGGAATATCAAGGGCATAGCAAAGTCCTTTGGCAGTTGAAACTCCTATCCTGAGACCTGTATAAGATCCCGGACCTTTACTAACAGCAACTGCTTTCAAATCAGTATACTTTTTACCGGCATTGAGCATCAATTCATCAATAAATAGCGTGATATGGCTGGCGTGAATATTCCGCTCATTCGCTTCTTTGACTGCAATGATTTTTCCATTCTCACTCAAAGCTACTGAACAACTGCTGGTGGCAGTTTCAAGAAGCAAAATTAGTTGGTCATTCATAGCTGCAAAAACTGAAATTATCTATAAAGTAAAACTTATGGTACAGGATCATGACCATGTCCACCCCAGGGATGACAACGTCCTATCCGCTTTAATGTTAACCAGCCCCCTATAAAAGGTCCATGCTTCTGAATCGCTTCTATACCATAATGAGAACAGCTCGGAGTAAATCGGCATGATTTTCCAAGTATAGGTGAAATAAGATTCTGATAGACCCAAATCAGAAACAGAAAAAGAGCAGAAAAAGCCGATTTAACTACCTTTTTCAACATGGTGATTCAGGTATAATTTCTTTAAACGGATTAAAGCATCTTTGAACTTTTTCTCCAGAAATGCATATTCTCCTATTTCGTTACCTATATAAGTGATTCCAACGATTAGTTCTGTTGATTGT
>CAZGWG010000291.1:0-5363 GCA_964529165.1 uncultured Sphingobacterium sp. | reverse complement strand
GGTCGTCACACATATCAAAGAACTTCCAGAGGCACAGTGTGCCAACATCCTATTACTCAGTTTTGGACAAAATGCCAATGAGATCACACGAGGAGCGAATAACCGACCTGGAAAGCGTGGTTAATGCACAGTCTTTTTGGCTAGTTGTCTCTTTCATCGGTCTGGCAGGAGCGTTATTCCTGCTGCTTACGAAATAAAAGTGAGGGGGAAGCCTGATAATACATATATATAAACAATCACCCATTAGGGTGATAGACCGTAGATTTTAAAGATATACGCTTGCAATGGCGTGTCTATAAAAACGGAGATATACCAGTTTTAGGCAGGGATCACTTTCACTATAGTGAGAGCTGATTCAACACGTAAAGAAGAAAGCGGAAGGGCGGAATTTCAATGAGTTTGGGTGTGGTTTCGCGTGAGGAAAAAATTATAGGCTTAATTCTGGAAGCAATGACAACAGGTGAATTGGAACGGTTATTAGAAAAGATTAGTCTGGATTTTGACTAATAGCTGTAGACGCCAGGATTAGGATTAAAGACAGGGGGCTGTGCAATAGGTGTAGGCACTGTATAGACTGGCTGTTGGATGTATCCAGCTTGTGGAGTCTGATAAGGGCTAGGGATGTTTCTTTGTGGGGCTGTGCTTTTCCACCATTCCCAAGCTGATTTTAATGTAGATTGTTTGGGTGCCGGGGCTGAAAATTGACCAAGAGTGCAAGCAGATTCGAATTTCCTTGAATATCCAAACTGGCCATTAGGGGCATAGCAATTTTGGCCAATACAATAGGTATTTACTGTCTGATCAGGATTAAAGACAAAATCCTTTACTCCGGTTCTATAAGTCGTCCTGAGTAGGGCTCCATTTTGCGCAGAGTATTGGGCACCCCGAAGTGGAAAATGTCCAGGCGTATCAAAAGGGTCTGGCACGGAAGGTTTATCCATAACCTCTATTTTTTGCAAAACCCCGTTTGGCAAATAATATAACATCTCGTGTTGCCCAAAATAGGACACAGAATAACTGCCATTATCAAAAAAGCTCAATCTGCGATCCGGCAGACAGCCGATTCTCTGAACCTTAGCCTGTAGGTTTTGAGTCATACCGGGATCAAGTCTTGCATATCTAGTTGCATCAATCTGGAAAGGCAGATTGTAGAATGCTGTGCTCCTAGCGCTATCAACTTCAATTTTGCTTACTTTGCCCTCTAAAATAAGACCTTGAGCATAGGAAGATCCAGATATGCTTAAGATAAATATAAGCACCCACTTTTTAGGCCCTTTCACTTCTTGTTGCCTTTCCTCTTTTCCAACTCTTTTTGAGCCAGCTTAAGCAACTCCTCACGGGGCAATAAACGCTCTAACAAATCCACCTTTTCATCAAAAGAAAGAAGGGTTATTGCCTCCTTTAGGACACTTGGATCATTTTCATCAATAAGCTTCCAAGCCTTAATCACTTCATATGTGACCATAATCCCTTTTGATAAAAGGACTTTGGAAATAGCTTCTAGCTTATCGTCTTTAGGGATAGGCCTTCTTCCGGTTTCGATACCGGTGTAGTTCTGGGCATTCATAGGAATCAGGTCCGCCATTTGCTCCTGACTCAAGCCCGCTTCAATCCGCGCTTCCCTTAAAAGATCCCTAAAGCCTTTCATATCGCGTGAATCCTAACAAATACAGGCATTTTTAAACACGTTCAAAAAATGAACCTGTCACATATTGACACGGTATTAAATACCGATTACCATAGGGTCATTAAGTGAACGGGTCAAATACTGAGATGAAAAACAAATACCTTCAAAAAACTTGGACTGTAACTTCCTCAACTCTTGAGGACTTGGAAAAAGCTTGTGAGTTACTCCGTACCGACAACCAATCTTATGCATTAAGGGAAGCAATCTCCTTAGGTGTTAAGCAACTTAAAAAACAAAAGGAGGGAGCGTGAGTAAACCATTTCTAAAGGTCCAAGTATCCGAAGAGGAAAAAGAGCGGATCAAGAACTATCTGGAATCTACCTATAACGGCTCTATTTCCGAACTGGTACGCAGATTAGTTTTTGAAAAAGTTGCCGCTTGGGAGCAACACGAAGAAGACCGGCAATACCGCCGCGCACAACTGGAGGCTTCATAAATGGGACACGTACGAAACATTACTACTCACCAAAGTAGTAAGCAAGAATACTTGCGAATTGTAAACGACGAACGTAGAGCACAGAAGCGTTTAATGCGTCAGCACAACCGGGATGCACAAAAGAAGCCGGTGCTTGGGTATGTGATGGCTGCCTTGGTTCTCGGAACTTTCGGAATCGTAGGCTCTGAGATCATTCACTGGTTATTTCAGTAGTAGATAAGCCGCCCGACTGGTACTCGAACGGCTTAATGAAAGGAAAATTCGTGAAAAATCCATTCGAAATCATTATAACACTACTCGCCAGCTCGGTAATTTCTTACTTGCTGTTTGGATATTGCTTTGACCACTACCGCGCGTTCAGTGCTGCAAGGATTTACTGCGTAAAAACTGGCGAATGCTCCTCCTTGTATTCTTACATCCCCGACTACAGACGGGGTGGCAAGTAATGCTTAACCATTTCCCTATAGCTCATTCCGCTGCTGGGTTCACCCCACGAATTGCAACATACCCCAGCAGCACCTCTTTCTTTTGCAACTGGTGTGCAGACACCTTAATGGTTCAACAGAGTGAAGGTCCGTTTTCTTATCAAACGGATTGCCCTCATTGTTCTGATCCATTTTCAGGGGATGACCGTATTGTTTGGCTGATTGAATCAGGCCGTGTACCTGCTTTGGAGGGTGTGTGATGCCCTACTGGATAGAAACCAGAAACGGTATTCAGAGGCTTGGCTCAAATTGGGAAGAAGTAGAGGCCCATTACCACGGTGAATTAACTCTGCATCAAGTAGAAGAACTTTTGCTAGACGGACATATTTGGAGTTCAGAAGGAGAAGACCCTAATGGATCGAATTAAATTCTCAAAGCCTGATGTCCTTTACATCAAACCCACCCAACAGCAACAAGAAGCAATCAAACAACAAGCAGTTAAAGACGCATTAGACAAGTTTGATAAAGCTTACGGCAAAGAGCCGCACTGGAAAGGAAATAAGTAATGTCTGAATCACAACACGAAATGATTATGAGAGCCCTGGATAACTTGCAAGCAAAGGCAGCGAAAGGCCAATTTGTCGGCCCGGATGAGATCTCCCTGGTAACCAGTATGGTTTACATCTTTGGTAAACCGGCAATTGGGATCTTGGTGTGATGGCTAGGCGAGTCCCTCCAATGACACCGGGACGAATGGCTCAGATGAAGATCATCCGCCGCCGTTTCGGACACAAGTCAGTACCAAACAAATATGCCCCACCATTTGAGCCTTTCCCTTGTGCCTGTGGGGAGATGATAAAGAACCCTAAATGGTCGCAATGCTGGAAATGTTGGACGTTATACGGAGATAAGTTTTAGAAAGTTTGTAAAAAAAGGAGAAAACAATGGGATTAACTGTTAGAGACAATGGCTGCGGTGATTTTGAACTCATCCCGGAGGCAACATATATTGCCACAAGTTACCTAATCGTAGACTTGGGAACCCACGAATACGAATATATGGGCAATGCAGGACAAAAACAGCAGGTTTATATTGGCTGGGAATTAAACGATACTGATTCTCAAGGGCGTCCCTTCACAACTGGAAAATACTATACAGCCAGCCTTGGCAAGAAAGCTAACCTCAGAAAGGACTTGGAAGCGTGGCGAGGTAGAGCGTTTACTGACTCCGAGCTGGAAGGCTTCCATCTACATAACATTATGGGTAAAAGCTGCTCAATCGGCATTATCCATAAAGAGGCTGGGGAATATAAAAAAGCCCGTGTAAGCAGCATCCAGGCTTTACCAAAAGGGACGGCAGCATACCAACCCGCAAACAAGCCGATTATTTTCGACTTGGATGACTTCAATTCTGAAGTGTTTGCAACCTTCCCGGACTTCCTGAAAAACACCATTAAAGAATCGGCTGAATACAAGGCAATGGTCGCCGCTGGATTTATCGCGCCTGATCAGGATGCACCGGCTGATAACGGATTCAGCACGGATGAATTACTGACTGAGGATGATATCCCGTTTTAAACCAAAAGATTAGATATAGGGGCTAGCGGCGTGGTAGGAACCCCCGCATATGAGAACGATTCGAATGCGGGTTGTGACTAGCGAATCAGATCACAACAAGCCGGTGACAAAAGCGGAAGAGAAATCCCTCTAATAAAGGGCGCTTACAAATCCGGCCTAGCCCCTTCCTATCTGCTTTAAAAGTTATTTATTTGAGGAGAAGAGAATGAGCAACATTTAATACAGCCCAGAACAGTACGGGTTAAAGATAATAAGCCAGATAGATACTGCCGGAAGCTATGAGTTTGATATGGCGGTTGTATGGAAAGACGACAAAGGCAATCACTATTTAGCGACTGACTCAGGCTGTTCTTGTCCCAGCCCATTTGAGAATTATCACGATATTGAGTCCTTAACCCGTTTTGATGAAAACAGCTTGCAGGTTGTTGATGATGCCCTTAGAGCTGTAAAGGCCTCTTACGAGGAAAGTAAAAGCTTCCTAGATGAAATCAGAGATTCTTTAAAGGCTGAATGTAACTGATCTCTCTATCCGGCCCTTAACCGGGCCTTATCTTACCAGGCCTAGCGGGGAATGATGCATTTAAATCGACATCCGCTCGGTGCAACTCCGGGCCCTGGTTCCACCCACCCATAAAGTTTATTAGGGGAATAAGTAAATGACCTGGCAACCAATTGAAACAGCTCCAAAGGACGGCACTCAGATTATGGCTAGCAATGGTATATGGATATGGCTTGTTACTTGGGACGAGAAAGAACACCAAGATGTTTGGGCGGGATGGAGATACGAATCAGGAATCAACCCAAATGGTGAAAACTACAATTCAGGCCTTAATTCAGAGGGCATTTTAACCCACTGGCAACCCTTACCCCAGCCCCCTACCCAATAGATAGAGAAGAGAGGCAGGAAATGAGCAAACCTAAACCTATTTATTTAGCACCCAGGCAGATAGATACACTTACAGCTTTAGCTACATTTGTATCTTACGCCGGTTATCCACCCTCTATTGTCCAATTATGCAAACTTTTGGGTGTCACTTCCACATCCACCGTTCATTTTCATCTGACCGCTTTAAAAAAGGCTGGTGTAGTTGACTGGGATACTTCAGGAAAGCGAACCCTCCACATTACAGAAAAAGCCCACCTAGTCAGACCAAACCACGAAAGACAACGGGGTATTTGGACGTGACAGAACAACCCCGTCTCCAAAACTCCTGCTTTAAATCAGACATTAAAAGCCC
>CAZGWG010000290.1:0-5445 GCA_964529165.1 uncultured Sphingobacterium sp. | reverse complement strand
TAAATATTATACCATCTAAAGATGGTATAATATTTACAGGATATGTAGACAATTCACCTGCAAATATTATACCATCTAAAGATGGTATTGTAAATCGTTTATTAACCATCTTCATTCCCATCTTCTTTGTGTCAGCAATTATTTTTCCAGTACTGACATCCAATATAATTTGCTGCATATTCATCATTCCGCCGGTGACTATGGCTATGAATGGAGAACCATTTATTGGATTGTAATTTTCTGTGGACAGGTTTTTTAAGAAATCATGTTTCCAGACTACCTTCCCACTTGACGGATCAATACCATAAAGTCCGCTATTTGTTGAGGTAATTACCTTACCTGTTGGACTTAATTTGAACCAATCTATATTGCCGTCGAACTCAAAGCTCCAAGATTTTGGACCTATTTTGATGTTATCAGCAGCACTAGAAGTTTGTTCGCTTTCTGAATTGTATGAAGCTGGTTTCGAGCCTGAATCTTCTGGCTTTTCCTGAACCTTTTCACTTTTATCCTTACTTACAAATCCTTTTAGTTTGCCCAATTGCGCTGATGCAGGAATACTGGCTGTTAAACTGCATAACGCCAGCAATAAAATTTTTTTCATGATGGGTATTTTTTGTTTGATTTTTTTGTAAAAGTAGCCGAGCCATTTCGGTGTCGAAATCCCCTATGAGCGGTATTTTAATGTACCCACCGGTACGTAGCGTGTAGGGTCTTCTGACTGTAAATCAGGTCTCCCATTAGGTTGAAAGTACTTTTTAGATACTCTTAGAAATCTATAAAATCAGCATAATGCCCATTATTGCATATCTGTAGGTAGAATTAATAAAATCGGAAGAAATTCAGGGGGGCTTATTTATGATTTTTAATCCGTAAATAATTTTATCAGTGATTCTCTTAAAAGTAGAAAGCCGCAAATGATTATCATTTGCGGCTTTCTACTTTTAGTTTTGTCTCTCGGCTTTCTTATCTTGATTTACTCTGTGCCTTAGATTTCGGTTGGCTAAACTGTGGTTTACCCTTGGTCATAATTTCAGGGGCTCCAACCAGAGTCATTGCAGAACGGAAACCCATTTCTGCACTTGTTTCATCTTGCTGCATAAATCTTCTTGTAGCCGGATTAAGCCAATAAGCCCTGTCATTCCATGATCCCCCTTTATAAACCCTGGAGCGATCATTGACAAGAGTGGTAATACCGTAAAGGTCGGTAACAACAGTATCCAGATGACCGCGGAAATCAGGATTGTATGGTTTTCCAGCAATGGCAGAAGAATCAACTGCTGCAGCGTCATTCTGGACTTCGGCCCACTTTTGTTTCTTCCCAGTTTTAGCAGGATCTTTTATTGGGCGACCATATTTATCTTTTGCATAAATGCCCTTATCTCTGTCTGATAATCGTTTATTTACAAATTGATTTCCTCTGAATGGATTGAAATCATTGAAATCTTCAAAACTTAGTTTTCTGTAGACATCAGCTGTCCATTCATTCACATTTCCTGCCATATTATATAAACCAAAATCATTTGGTACATAACTTCTAACGGGAGCAGTAATGTCTGCTTTATCATTTAGATAACCACCTGTACCCATATTATCACCTTCTCCACGTTTAAAGTTGGCAAGAATCATACCTTGAGTACGCTTTTTAGGCGACCGAACTCCTAAGCCATTCCATGGATATATTCTGCCGTCGGCAATGTTTTCATATTCAGTGTTACCGGCTAAAGCCAGTGCTGCATATTCCCATTCTGCCTCGGTAGGCAAACGATAAGGTTGTTTTAATACCCCATCTTCAAGCCTGATTGGTCTGACGACACCCTTTGAATTGGCAGGTGTTCCGCTTGCCGCTGCACTAGGATTCAAATCCTTTTTCATCTTTTTGCCATCGATGCCTTCACCACGATACTGGCCATTAAGGTAAATGTCTGTATTGAAAGGATCTGCAGAGCTTGAAACAGAAGTGGCAGTCCCTGCTTTACCTGCACCACTTGTTAAAGTTTTATAGTCGATTAAATAACCTTTACTTCTTAATATCTCTTCATTTACACGGTCAGTACGCCATTCACAATAAGCATTGGCCTGTTCCCAGGTTACACCAACTACCGGGTAATCCTGAAACGCCGGGTGACGCAGGTAATTATTTACATAAGGTTCGTTATAAGAAAGAGGTTGTCTCCAAACCAGTGTGTCTGGTAATGCATTGTAATAATATTCGGCATCATTGGCAAAATTACGTCTGATCCAATAAAGATATTCGAGCCAGTCAACGTTCGAGACTTCAGTTTCATCCATATAAAATGAAGCGACAGTTACCCTGCGTCTAACATTATCAAACTCATATCCCAAATCCTGATTCAAACTCCCCCCCATTACAAAAGTTCCACCTTCAATCGCAATCAAACCCGGACCCGGACCAGCCTTTATTTTACTATTAACTTCAAATCCACCATTATACTTATTGTTATAAGCCATACCTGTTTTAGAAGATACGCCAGCCTTTTTTTTATTGCAGGATGATAAGATTCCAAGTAGCATTATGGCTGCTAAAGAATAAATTGAAATTCGTTTCATTACCGTTCTTTGTAATTGGAGCATTAATTTTTTAAAAGTACAAAATTGGACTTATATACCCAATGGATTTTTTTTGTCTTAAATTATGTCATGATAGGGCTTCTTCGTCAAACGAAAATGGCCGAATAAGGTTACAAAAGAATATACGTTAAATTATTTTAAAAACGTTATAGATCAAATATTATTTTAATGGGTTTATTCCGAGTATTGAGTTATAAGTATTGCGTTTAATATATTTATCTGGCAATGATTTAATTATATAACTACTTGGTTCAAAACAGATACTATTATCTGGTAATTCGCTTATGGGTTTCTGGTTTCTTTTTCCATTTAATTTATAGGGTTCATCTGAAAATAATTCTTTTTAATACCTATATTTAAAACACTGTAAAGTTTAGATTTGAGTGATTTTTTTTTAAATTAATGGTTAACAAACTCTCGTTTTGTGATTATTTGGTTGCTTTTATTGTCTGCGTACCTACTTTGGTGGTGGCACAGCCAACCCAGTCAGATGGCAAACGAACCAATACCATTCAAACAGCAGCTCCATTTTTACTGATTACTCCAGATGCTCGTTCTGGTGCAATGGGTGATGTAGGTGTGGCAATTTCTCCCGATGCAAATGCGATGCACTGGAATCCGGCTAAACTGGCATTCCTTGATAAACCAACCGGCCTATCTGCATCTTACACGCCCTGGCTTCGGAACCTTGTGCCGGATGTTGATTTGGGTTACTTAACAATCTATCATCGTTTAGATGAGAGAAATACCATAGGCGGTGCATTAAGGTATTTTGCCTATGGTTCCATACAGTTAACCGATAATAGCCAGAATGACATTGGAGTATACAGCCCCAATGAATTCTCTATTGAAGGTGCTTTTTCCAGAAAATTTGGGGAGGGTTTTTCTCTTGGGACGGCGCTCAGATATATCAGGTCAAGTTTAAGTAACGGGCAGTTTAACGGACAAGATATACAGCCGGCAACGGCTATCGCTGCAGATGCTTCAGCATATTATAAGTCGGGTACAGTTTTATGGGGTAAGGATGCAGAACTTGCATTAGGTTTGAACCTTTCAAATATCGGTTCCAAAATGAGTTATTCAGATGGCGGTTCAAAATCATTTCTTCCTGCAAATATGAAACTTGGTGCTGCTACTACTTTTCTTCTCGACGATTTGAATCAGTTTACCGTTGCTCTTGATATGAACAAACTGCTTGTTCCAACGAGTCCTATCCGGGATATTAATGGTAATATTATAGCCGGGAAAGACCCTGACCGTTCGGTACCTTCAGCAATTTTCGGTTCTTTTAGTGATGCGCCGGGTGGTTTTTCTGAAGAATTAAGTGAAATCAGTTTTTCTCTTGGCACAGAATACTGGTACAATAAGCAGTTTGCTCTCCGGTCAGGCTATTTTTACGAAACCCCTACAAAAGGCGACAGAAGATACCTTACACTTGGAGCGGGCTTGAAATACAATGTATTTAATCTTGATTTTGCTTATTTACTGGCAAATCAGCAAACCAGTCCACTAGCGCAGACACTACGCTTTTCACTGGTATTTAATTTCGAAAAATAATATAATGAAGATCAGGGTAGGATTTGGGTTTGATGTACATCAATTAGTTGAAAATCATCCGTTTATTTTAGGGGGAGTCAAGTTGGAACATCATTCAGGAGCTTTCGGGCATTCTGACGCGGATGTTTTGGTTCATGCAATTTGTGATGCCCTGCTGGGTGCAGCAAATCTTCGCGATATCGGGTACCATTTTTCCAATACAGATGAGCGTTGGAAAGGTATCAGCAGTTTGATCCTTTTAGAAGAATGTGTTAAATTACTTAATCAGAAAGGTTGGAATGTTGGTAATATTGATGCAATGTTATGCCTTGAAGCTCCGAAAATTAATCCGCATATTCCTGAAATGAAGGTAAAGATATCTCAGGCTGCCGGTATTACAGAGGATGATATATCCATAAAAGCAACCACCAATGAAACAATGGGCTTTATCGGAAGAAAAGAAGGCTTAGTGGCTTATGCCGTTTGTTTGATTGAGAAAATTTAAGATAAAGAAGCAATGGCTGGCAGCATTATATGCCAATTAATCAAGTTATTATCCGTTATAATTGCTTAATATAAAAGTGGGAATAAATATTGACAACAATATTCAAATTAAGGAAAAACGCTCATAACTAATTTTTCTCCTGATCCGGGATTTTAACCTTGCTGAAGTCTGCAGTGCATTTGCCGCAATTACTTGCACAAGCCTTTTTGCTGCTTATGCTATTATAGACCATCCGGCTCACGTAAAGAATCGCCAGAACGAACAGCAGAATCACCATAATCAGTTGTAAGTCCATTAATCAAAATTACGAAGTGTCTGATGATTTCTGGTCAGAATAGAGTAAATTAAAGGTTTAGGGTAAAATTATAAGACTTAATTTTATCCTGAATTGAAGTTGAAATCAGCCCTGATGAAGCCGATAATCTACTCCTAAAACTTCTTTTCTTCTAAAACGATTTAATTCTATAGGCTTTTATCTACCTGAATTTGTACATATTATAAAAATCTGCTTATTAAATCATACCTTTGCAAAAAATTTAAGAGCAATTTTTTAATGCAAAAAATAAGGAATATAGCGATCATCGCTCATGTTGACCACGGTAAAACTACATTGGTTGATAAAATTTTACACCAAACTAATTTGTTCCGTGATAATCAGGACACCGGGGATCTGATACTGGATAACAATGATCTTGAACGTGAACGTGGTATTACCATTGTGTCAAAGAATGTTTCTGTAAACTATAAGGGTGTCAAAATTAATATTATTGATACTCCCGGGCACGCCGACTTTGGTGGTGAGGTTGAGCGGG
>CAZGWG010000289.1:0-5451 GCA_964529165.1 uncultured Sphingobacterium sp. | reverse complement strand
AAATTCATCTGCATCAGAAATATACATAGGGAAATCTGAGGCAAATATCAGCCCCACCCTTCCCGTCGCTTTAATGGGGCAGTTTAATCTCAGGATAGCTTCTACAGCAGCCACGCCTCTGACTGCCAATGTAGTGGCATTGGAATCAAGAGAAGGTACAAAATCTCTTGATGCGGCTATTTTCGTATCCTGTGACCTGGTGTATATCCCTACCCCACTACTTTCGATGATCCGGATGGAAGTATCAAAACAGCTACCCGGTTTCGACGGTAACAAGATTATCCTGAATGCGACTCATACCCATACGGCACCGGTACTGGAGGACAATTTAGATGAATCCTCCTTTTTGTATAAAATCCCGGAGGGAGTAAGTTTGGTGAGTGCATACAGAACCTTATTTGTAAAGAATGTGGCTGATGCGATTATCAAAGCCTGGAAAAGCCGCAGTCCGGGGAGTGTAAGCTGGGGACTTAACCGAGCTGCAATCCCATACAACCGTCGTGCGACTTACGCCGATAATACAACAACAATGTACGGCAAAACCAATGTACCTGAATTCCGTAATCTGGAAGGTTATGAAGATCATGATATTAATTCCCTTTTCTTCTGGAATAAAGAAGGGAAGCTGATTGCGATGAGCGTTGATGTTGCCTGTCCGGCGCAGGAAGTTGAAGGACGTTCGGAGGTAAATGCAGATTACTGGCATCCGGTCCGAATGGCATTGAAGGAGAAATTTGGTAATGATTTGACTGTACTGGGCTGGATTGGAGCTGCAGGAGATCAGTCGCCACATATTATGTATCGCAAGGCAGCCGATGAACGGATGCTTAAACTAAGCAATAAGACCCGAATGGAAGATATCGCAGCACGTGTTGTAACTGCAGTTGAGGAAAGCTATAAAACAGTAAAGAACGATCAGTATCGCAATCTTCAACTGGTCCATAAAGTTGAAAAGATTAAACTACCGGTGCGGATAATCACAGAAAAAGAATATCAGGAATCAAAAATTGTGCGGGATGAGGCCGCAGCTCTTATTGCAAAAGATCCCAAAGCTGCCGACCTGCAGTACGCAAAAATGACCTGGTTTGGTGATGTCCTCAAACGGTTCGAAAGGCAGAAAACCAATCCTGACTATGAAACAGAAATACATGTTTTACGCCTCGGGGATGCTGTAATATGCACAAATCAATTTGAGCTGTTTACGGACTATGGCATACGCATTCAGGCGCGAAGCAAGGCCTTACAAACCTTTGTGGTACAGCTTGCAGGTCCGGGGACCTATTTAGCCACTGAAAAAGCAATCCGGGGTGGCGGATACAGTGCGGTATGTCAGAGTAATATTGTGGGTTCTGAAGGCGGGCAAATCCTGGTTGATCGCACAGTCAGATTAATTGATGAAATGTGGACCGAAAAAACCAATTAGGGATCTGCAGGAAAGATGTTATTTAACTTATTTAATTAGATTTTAATGGAGATTCTTTTTGTCCTGTTACCGCTTTTATTATTAATGTACGCTGCATACCGGGGTTTTAGTGTTATCCTCTTTGCACCTTTAACGGCATTACTGGCTGTACTTTTAATAAATCCAGCCTGGGTACCTGCATTCTTCTCTGGCATTTTTATGGAGAAAATGGCGGGTTTTGTGAAACTCTATTTTCCGGTTTTCTTGCTGGGAGCCATTTTTGGGAAAGTGATTGAACTATCCGGCTTTGCAAAATCCATTGCCCATTTAGTTATCCGGGTTATTGGTGAAAGCAAGTCTATGCTCGCCATCGTATTAGTTGGAGCCTTATTAACTTATGGAGGGGTATCGCTTTTTGTGGTTGCTTTTGCCTTGTATCCATTTGCCTCCGAACTTTTTAAGAAGACTAATATTCCAAAACGTCTTATTCCGGGCACGATAGCTCTGGGAGCCTTTACCTTCACCATGGACGCATTGCCGGGTTCTCCACAGATCCAAAACATCATTCCAACAACATTTTTTAATACAAATACCTGGGCTGCTCCCTGGCTGGGGCTAATCGGGGGAATTTTTGTGCTGTCTGTAGGAATGCTTTATCTGGAATGGCGAAGAAAAAGTGCAAAATCAGCAGGTGAAGGTTATGGAGTCGGACACATCAATGAACCGGAAGAAATATCCAGTGATAAGCTACCAAATGCTTTTACTGCCGTCCTTCCACTAATCTTTGTGGGTATTTGCAATAGAATCTTCACTGAATTGATTATCAGAAATTACGGTAAAAGTTTTGATTTTTCGGCAATTGGTATCACTGGGGTATCGCCGATAGAAATCCCCAAACTTGCCGCGATCTGGGCTGTAGAAGCTGCATTATTGATTGGTATAATTACTGTTCTAATACTTGCTTACAGCAGAATTAAAGTAAATTTTAATTCACGTATTAATTTGTCAATTGGAGGAGCCTTGCTTGCAACACTAAATACGGCCTCTGAATATGGCTTTGGTGGTGTAATCGCCGCCTTGCCAGGGTTTAAGGCTTTGAATGATGGTCTGGCTTCAACAATCAGCGATCCACTCGTAAATGAGGCGGTTACAATAACCACCTTAGCCGGAGTAACAGGATCAGCTTCAGGAGGAATGAGTATTGCTTTGGCTTCGATGAGCGAAACATATATTGCTGCAGCTTCTAAATTAGGCATCCCTATGGAAGTACTTCATCGGGTTGCTTCAATGGCCAGTGGCGGAATGGATACACTACCTCATAATGGTGCGGTAATCACCTTACTTGCCATAACCGGACTAAGCCACCGGCAGTCATACCTTGATATTTTTGCAATGACGATTATTAAAACACTTGCTGTTTTTATAATCATTGCCGTGTATTATTCAACCGGGATCGTATAACATTGCACAAAGCATAAACTAAGTTAATATTGTGTTTTTAAGGATTTTTCAACACCTTTAGTTACCGGGTTCTGATCCAAACATTTTGCTTAAAATAGTGCTCAGAAAAAGGGAAATTCATTCAAATTGTTTCTCATGTGCCTGCTACAGACAAGCACATACGTATTAAAATAACATGGAAAAGAAATTACGTAGCCAGCAGTGGTTTGGTAAAACTGGTAAAGATGGTATAATCTACAGAGCCTGGATGAAAAACCAGGGGATTCCTGATTATGAGTTCAAGGGCAAACCGATCATCGGGATTTGCAATACCTGGTCTGAGCTTACCCCCTGCAATGCGCATTTCAGGGAACTGGCAGAGTCTGTCAAACGGGGAATCTTTGAAGCAGGAGGTTTCCCGGTAGAATTTCCGGTGATGTCATTAGGCGAAACCCTGATCAAACCAACCGCTATGCTTTACCGCAACCTGGCCAGTATGGATGTTGAGGAGTCAATCCGTGCAAACCCTATGGATGGAGTAGTCTTATTATGCGGTTGTGATAAAACCACCCCCTCGCTGGTAATGGGAGCCTGTAGTGTGAATATTCCGACGATTGTGGTATCCGGCGGACCGATGCTTACCGGTAAATACAATGGCAGGGATATAGGAACTAGCGATGTTTGGAGGTTCACTGATGATGTAAAGTCGGGAATCATGTCTGAAGAAGAACTCAATATTGCTGAAGCCGGTCTATGCCGTAGTCAGGGACATTGTGCCGTTATGGGTACCGCATCTACGATGGCAACAATGGTTGAATCTCTTGGATTGACTCTTCCTCAGAATGCTGCTATTCCTGCTGCAGATTCCAGACGTAAAGTTCTGGCGCAATTATCCGGCAAAAGAATAGTCGAAATGGTAAAGGAAGACCAGAAGCTATCCGATATCCTGACCAGAGAGGCTTTTGAAAATGCCATTAAAGTGAATGCGGCAATTGGTGGATCTACTAATTTCGTGATTCACCTATTAGCCATTGCCGGCAGGATTGGTGTACCGCTTGAGATTAAAGATTTTGACCATTTATCAGCCTCAGTTCCTCTTCTTGCAAATCTGCAGCCTTCGGGAAAGTTCTTTATGGAAGATCTCTATTATGCGGGAGGAGTACCTGCCCTGCTTAAGGAACTTGATTCTTTCCTTCATACAGACTGTATTACTGCCAACGGAAAAACGGTCAGGGAAAATTACCAGACTGCAAAATGCTATAACCGGGAGGTAATTGCCTCCGTTGATAAGCCATTCAATAATACCACAGCACTGGCGGTCCTTTATGGAAATATCTGTGAAAACGGGGCCGTAATCAAACCAACTGCGGCAAGTCCGCATCTTTTCCAGCACAGTGGAAAAGCAGTTGTTTTTGAGAATATTGAAGATTATAAATTGAGAATTGACGACCCGGATTTACCTGTAGATGAAAATAGCGTTCTCGTTTTAAAGAATGTCGGTCCGAAAGGTTATCCCGGAATGCCGGAAGTGGGGAATATGACCCTTCCTCTAAAACTATTAGAAAAGGGAATTAAAGACATTGTCCGGATCTCTGACGGTCGGATGAGTGGTACAGGTTTTGGAACGGTGGTCCTTCATGTATCACCGGAAGCGACTCTGGGAGGAAATTTCAGTGTACTTGAAACCGGCGACCTGATCACACTTGACCTGAATGCCCGGACCCTGAATGTCGACCTCAGTGAGGAAGAGCTACAGCAGAGAAAAGACAAGTGGAAGCCTTCCCCTGCCCTGACTGACAGAGGTTATACCAGCCTGTATATCAATAACGTAGAGCAGGCACATTTGGGTGCCGACCTTGGTTTCCTTAAAGGCGGATCAGGCAGCGAGGTAACAAGAGACTCCCATTAAAATCAGGACAAAGAATATGAATTATAAGTCATTCGACAAAAAAGTAGCTATTGTTACTGGTGCAGGCCAGGGAATTGGTTTCGAAATTTGCAGACAGTTGGCTAAAGAAGGAGCCGCGGTTATATTAAACGATGTTGATCCTGAGCTTTCAGAAAGTGCAGCAAAGAAAATCAGGGAAGAGGATGGCAACTGTCTTTCCCTTGCCGGTGATTCAAGTGATCTGAACTTTATTCAAAGTATGGTCGATCTGGCTGTCAGGCAATTCGGAAAACTGGATATCGTGATTGCTAATGCAGGTATCACTCTGTTTGGTGATTTTTTAAGCTATAGTCCGGAAGCCTTTAACAGGGTACTGAATGTAAATATGGTAGGTACATTCTTTCTGACTCAGGCCGCTGCTAAGCAGATGAAGGAGCAGGCAGACGGTGGTTCCATCCTCTTCACTTCATCCATTACCGGTCGTCAGGCACATAAAGATCTGGCTGCTTATGCGATGACTAAAGCCGCTTTGGACATGCTGGCAAGAAATCTTGTCATCGAACTTTCTGCTTATAAAATCAATGTAAATACGATTGCTCCCGGAGCCACCATAACAGAAAGAACAACGAATGATCCGGATTATGAAAGCGTTTGGTCAAAATTAACACCCATGGGCAGGCCGGGGACAACTACGGATGTCGCCAACGCTGCCCTCTTCCTG
>CAZGWG010000288.1:0-5465 GCA_964529165.1 uncultured Sphingobacterium sp. | reverse complement strand
ACCCTATGAAAAAAATTATCAGAAATCATTTGCTTAAATCATAGAAATCGAACACCGCAATAGTATTTTCTTCTTAACGTTGTAATTCGAGCTGCGGAGAAATCTGTTGAACCGGGGTTGTGCATTTGCAGTATAAGATTTCAAAGCAGAATAATTGATTTAGATAATCGAACCAGATTGTTATCGGGTATCAAATGCAAGAGATCTCTCCTCGCGGAAAAATTATCATATAACAACATGTATGTTCGCTCATCGAGATGACGGTCAACCCGATAGCTATCGGGTGTCAATTAATCAAATGTTCCACCAATACGTCATTTTCAGCACCAGGAACCTGTTCTTGACAGCGAAAGGTGAGGGAAGGTAATTGTCGGTATACACGATAAAGATGTCGGAGGCGGGCTTATAACGCCATTGAACACGGGTATTTACATTGATATTATCACTCTGTTCATTGTATTGAACAAAACCGGTAAAGAAGAGTTTATTGGTCATGGTGACATCGAGGCGGGGACCAATCAGCCAGAATTTACGTTTATTCCAGGGATCAGGCAGTTTGATGTCGTTATAACTTGAACTGAGTGCAAAGCTGACATAAGGCTGGAAGCGGTAACCTAATTCTGTGGTAACATTCAGGCGGGTTCCGTCTGCATAGTATCCGCCATAGCGTGTTGAAAAAGAAAAGGTATAGAGGCTTTGAGGCCGGGATACAAAGTCTGTACCGAATGAGTTCCAGCTATGCTCAGATCCGGTAGGCAAAGTTGCAATTCCGGCATTGGTAGGATCAAACGGACGTAAGAGTTTCACATAATCATGTGCTGTCCATGCAGTAAAGGTGGCTCTGCTTCTAAAGTTGAGGCTGTAAGCTATGTAATTGGTATTATCGGTTGGTTTAAAGGACTGATCGTAATAATTGGTACTGAAGAATTTGGGCCCGTGGCTAACCAGTTTACCTCCTTTAGGAAAGAAGAGGTAGGAGGCAGAGGGACTCAGGTTGATATAACCGCGTCTGGGTACGTAACCAACTTCGGCATTGTAATTAATGCCCACATATTCATGCTGCCAGTTCAGGTCCCAGTTTCCTGTCCAGTACCGGAGGTTTGCGGCCTGCATCATATCCTTGCCGCGTACATTGGGACTGAATGATTTCATGGTCACTGCTTTTCCTGTCCAGGTATTATTGACCGAGGCCAGATTATATTCTAGTCCGGCAACACGGTTATATTTTGAAACCCCGGCAGCGGCATTGGCTGCATCAAAATTCAGGGATTGTTTATTGATGATAATCGCACCGATATTGGATCGGGCAAACACTCTTCTCTGCAAAGCAATTACTCCGAAATTCTGGGCAGGTTCACTTGCACTAGTATTTTCGGTCTGCATATTCATTACGCTAATTCTCAGGTCTTTATTAAGTTTACCACTGAGTCGCGCACCATATTGAATCGGTACGCCCAAACCAATACGTCGGGAGAAAAAGGGACGGATATTCTGATACCCAAAATTGGCAAAGAGGTCGCCGTTTTCAAGGAAATACTGCCTCCTTTCGGGGAAGAAAAGTTCAAAGCGATCGAGATTTGGAACCTGCCTGTCGACTTCCACCTGGGAATAGTCGGGGTTAACCGTCAGATCCAGGTTAAGGGAAGAATTGATCGCAACTTTTACATCTCCTCCAATCTCACCGCGATGATCACGGAGAACCGGGGTATTCAAATGATTATTTGAGATACCTCCCAGGGTATAAGGAATCACTGAAATATTTTGTCCCGGAACCGGAGGTGGCTGATCCCAGACCAGAGAGCCGGTATAGGCCAGCGAAGCAGTAGCAAACTGCCTTGGTACAGGTGCCCAGCTTGACTTTTCGGTTGATTTAAGATCCATCCGGCTAAAATTGATACCCCAGCGAGTTATTCCGGGTTTATAGCGGATTGACTTGAAAGGAATAGCCGCTTCAAACACATAGCGGTCGGGATAGTTCTTTACAACAGAGGTCCATTTATTATCCCAGCTCAGGTCTACTTTACTGCCATCGTACATGATGCCATCCCATTGTGCGCCGGCAGCATTCGATCCGAATGAAAAGCCATTGGTCATATCATTGAAGGGATCCATGAAAATGAGGAAGTTATCATTCTTTCCGAATGCAAAATCCCTTCGAAGGGATTCTACGAAATAGGGGCCGGGTTCGTGATAACATACTGCAATAATGTACAGGTTATCCTTATCATAAGCCATCCTGATATCGGTCTTTATCTTTGCAAAACTGGTGTCCATGGGTTGTACCATGAAGAAATTGCTGGCCAGCTCGGCATCATCCCAGGCCACCTCATTCATCATTCCGTCAATCTTGATTTCGGATGTTGCGGGTTTGATATTCAGCTCGTATTTAGCATTTATTTTTTGAGCCAAAGCATTGATGCTCAATAAACTTAGAAAGACACAGATACCGTATTTTAACCGGGATTGAGATCTTTGACCGGAATGACTTGGCAATTTTAAACTGGAGTTTTTCAGATCTTCTGATCTCGAAGGATTAAGCATAACAATACAGGTGTGGTATTTGTCTGTAATAATAACAACAATGCATGAGTTTATTTTAATAAATATGAATTAAAAGAATTGTATTGCGAATGCTGCGCCGTCTTAGAAGTTTATGCAGTGATGCTTGCTTAGATGAAGATGATCATTTTCCGATTCAGGTTTTTCTCTAAGCATATCCTGATAATACAAAGGATAGGATTTTTAGTTGACATTTCGATGTTGTTCATCCGCCTTCAAAACCCTAAATTTGTTTAAATTATTTACAGAAATGTCTCAAGAAACTGAACACGTACAATGTCTGATCATCGGATCAGGTCCCGCAGGTTATACTGCAGCTATTTATGCCGCCCGTGCTGATTTGAAACCACTTATGTATACGGGTATAGTACCCGGGGGGCAACTGACTCAAACTACTGATGTTGAAAATTTTCCGGGCTATCCGGATGGGATTATGGGTCCTGAAATGATGGAAGATTTCAGAAAACAGGCTGAGCGTTTCGGAACAGAGATTCGTTTTGGTTATGTGACAAAGGTTGACTTTTCTTCTAAGCCTCTTAAAGCAATAATTGACGGAGAAAAGACAGTGACAGCTGATACGGTTATTATTGCTACCGGTGCGAGTGCTAAATGGCTCGGACTGGAAAGTGAGCAGAAATACAATGGTTTTGGGGTTTCGGCCTGTGCAGTTTGTGATGGTTTCTTCTTTAAGGGTCAGGATGTAGCGATAGTAGGGGCAGGAGATACCGCAGCAGAAGAGGCAACTTATCTGGCCAAGCTTTGTAATAAAGTGCATATGCTGGTTAGAAGAGATGAATTCAGAGCTTCAAAAGCAATGCAAAACAGGGTTCTTAATACGCCTAATATAGAGATTCATTATCATACAGAAACTGAGGAGATTTTGGGGGATGGAAAAAATGTAACAGGAATTAAAGTTTTAAATAATCAGACCGGAGAGTCGAAAGTAATTGAGGTTAGCGGATTCTTTGTTGCGATTGGTCATAATCCTAATACTGAGATTTTTAAAGGGGTGCTGGATATGGATGAAACCGGATACCTGATTACTCAGCCAGATAGTACAAAGACGAATATCCCGGGTGTATTTGCCTGTGGCGATGCGCAGGATAAGTTATGGAGACAGGCTGTTACAGCGGCAGGAACAGGATGTATGGCAGCATTGGAAGCTGAACGATACCTGGCAGCAGAGGAACATGGCGGTCATTAATAAGAAACAAGCGAGAAACTTGAAGCCTCCCCGGACAGGGGAGGCTTTTTTGTTTAATTAAGTAAGAATACAGAACATATTGTTAGTCAGCATAGATGCATTGGGCGTAATTATTTATTAAATTTGATAAAAGCATAGGCTTTCTATTGTACACCTTAATTGGCATTTTCCTGATATGAATGTTTTAAAAGTTATTTCTGCGTTGTGTTTAGTTGCTTTATTGTTTTCCTGTGGAGCTGAAGAAGAAAAGAAGACTGCACCTGTTAAAACAGAAACTAAGAAACTTACCGAGCCTTTTCGTTTTCATAAGGCAATAGAAGTAAAGCCCGGATTGACCCTGGATATTGTTAGCTGGGGCAGAGGATCTGACTCCTTTGGAGGATATCTGATTTTAAGATCAGATTCAACACATTTAAGTTATCGTTCGGTTTCAGGAGAGTTGAAAGGTAAGGTGGTAGATGCCTGGAATATGGACCTGGATACCGACGGGAATCCTGAATTATATATACAATCTGTAGGCGAAGGAAAGGAGAATTATCTTAATATGTATATCTATGAATTCGGAGAGGGTGGTTCCAGTCAGCAAATTCGTTTTCCTGATTTGAATTCTTCTTTAAAAGAAGGGTATCGCGGAGAAGATTCGATTTATATTAAAGAAGGAAAACTCTTTCGTGAATTTCCTTTCTACACGAGTAGCGACACTTTATCAAAAGATAAGCCTGCCATCAGGAAATTGGAGTACACCCTCAAAAACAATGGTTTACAGTTTAAAGAGATAAAGGAAGAGAAGCCGGAGAAATCTAAGTAAGCCTAGATTTGCTCATCAGTATCTTCGAATTGCTTATGTAAACGCTCCAGGTTTCGGATCATTTCTTCAAGTTTGGTCTCTTCACGTTTAATGTAGATTCGCATGAGTACAAAATAGCATAAGGCGATCCAAAGAAAGGTGAATGAAATTCCTATAACTGTGATCAATAGGGAAGTCATAAAGGAGAACTCGATAATAAAGAGTATAACGCCTGCAGTAAAGAAAATGGAAAACACTTTATACTTTCTGGTATTGAAAATATAACGGTCGTGTTTATATTTTTTGAGGTGATTGATATAACATTCAGGTTTGTCGAGTAGTTTATCATAATTGATCTGCCTGTAATTGCTGATCATTGAAAGGATGTAATAAATGCAGCAACAGATAAATATGACCATTGCAAGATGGGTAGTCCACATGGTAAAGGGACTCGCTATCCAAACATAGATGAGTACCGCAGCAAAAATCCCCATCCCTATCATTTCAATCAATAGTTTACTTGCAAGACCATTCCTGGTCTTGCGTACATTTTTCAGTACATCTTCGTGACTGACTTTCGGCAGTGCAACCTGGTCATGCCAGATACTCTTCAGTGCTTCAAAATCTTTCATGTCTGTTATATAATTCAGTCAGTTTTTGTTTAATTCGATGAATTTTTACCCTTAGATTTCCTTCAGATATACCCGATATTTCTGCTATTTCTGAATAGGGTAATTCATCAAGTACCATTGTAATGATGATACGTTCATTTTCTTCGAGCAGGGCTATACATTTATAAAGCGTTGAAATCTGCTCGTTCTTTTCCGAGATCTCTTCTCCTCTGGTTTCAATAATGGTGTCGGTAAGTTCATCTTTAGCCTGTTGTTTTTCTACTCTCAGGTAGGATAAGCTGGT